>JBBQIB010000103.1:0-13352 GCA_038324515.1 Burkholderiales bacterium | reverse complement strand
CATAGCAGAGCATGCCGCATCGCAGGGAGATCAGCTGGGCCTAGCGCGAGGTCTATTGAACAAGGCGGCGGAAGATGTTCAATCGTTCAATATCAAGACCCTAACCCGCTGGATTCAGACTACGGCGCTACCAGCCCTGGATTCGCGGTAGCGCTCCTCGTAGTAGGTCTGTCCTTGATCGGTGTATTCCTCGCCCTTGGTCAGCATCGTGTAGATCAGTCGCGCGAGCTTGTGGCTTGCGGCGGTGACGGCCTTGGGTTTATCCATGCGCGAGCACATGCGCCGGAAGTACGCCCCCAGAGCCGATTGGCTGCTTCGCAGTGCGGCGGCGGCCAGACGCAGCGCTTGTGCCGCACGGTTGGCCACTCGCTTGGTCTTGCCGCTCATGACCTTGCCGCCGGTGATCTTGGTGCCCGGGCACAGGCCCAGCCAACTCGTGAAGTGCCCCACCGTCGGGAAGCGAACCCAATCGGCCGCTTGGGCGGATCGGGCGGCGTCATGAGCTCGCGCAGGGCGGCAAAGACCTGCTTGAGCTGATTGCGCGTGTAGCGGCTGAAGGTGTCGTGGTTCATGGCCAGCGCCTCGGTCTTCTGCTCAAGCTCATCGAGCCGCTTGGCCAGCTCACCATGCGAGGTGGCCAGCTCGCGCAGCCGCACGAAGGCGCGCACCACGTAGATCGATATCTCCACGGCACGCGGGCTGTTCAGGATCGTGGCCGCCACAAACGCGCCGTGCTCGGTCAACACGCGCGGCATAAAGCGCCTGCCCCCGCGCCCTGGACTCTGGTCGTTTGAGGTCTCAAATTGCGACCTCAAAGCACTGAACTCCTCGGCGCTGAGGGTGAACATGAAGTCGGCCGGGAACTTGGCCAGGTTGCGCTTGAGGGCCTCGTTGAAACGCTTGGCCTCCACGCCGTACAGCGCAGCCAGGTCGGCGTCCACGATGACGCGCTGGCCGCGCACGGTGGCGATGCGCAGCATGATCGCTTCGGACGCAGGGGTCTGAATCGCCGTCATCGAGCGCTGGCCTCGGCCAAAACCGTCTTGATCACGCGGGCGACGAATTGCTGTTGCGACCCGGGCAACTGAGACCTGGGCAACTGCGCGACCGCTCCGATCTGCTGCTGCCACTGCGGCGCCGGCCCGCGCTTGCCGCCAGTGCCGCGCGCAGCCTTGGTCTGGGCCGAAAAGCTCATCGAGTGACACCGACAGTGTCGTGGCCACCGTGGGCAACGCCGACACGGGTAGCCTCCGGCGGCCGACCTCGTAGGCGATGTGCTGGGCGCGCTGACCAAGGATATGGGCTTCGCTGGCGCGTTGATCGGCAAGATCAAAGTCAACGAGTTTGCGACTTGCGTGGCCGTCGACAGCAGCATCGCGCAGCAGGTGTTGCGCAAACTGTCCAGCGGCCGTGTCAAGGGCAACAGTGTGAAGGTGCGCGTGCTGGACCGCGAGTGAGGCGCGCGGCCGATCACTGGCCAGACAGCAGCGCGCCGGGCAAGGCCCCGCGCCTGTGCGCACAACGGTGAATTGGTGCAACACCGGGCAGGGGCCGACGGCCGAAAGATTTGACCGTCGTCCCTGACGAGAGCTGCCAAATGCTGGATGCCAGCTGCCAGCTGCCAGCTGCCCGTCCCCAGTCCCCTGACAATGCCGAATGGCTTCCTCGTCCACCTCCACCTCGGCGCGCCCGCTCTCTATCGCTGCTTTCGCCACCCTGCTGTTGATTGCCCTGATGATGGGCGCCAACCACGTGGCGGCGCGGCTGGCCTTCAACAACGGCGTCGATGTCGTCACCGCGGTCATGTCGCGCAGTGTCGGCACCGCCGCCGTCGTGGGCCTGCTGCTGTGGTTCTACAAGGTGCCCATGGCGCTGCAGCCCCATCACCGCAAGGCACTGGCGCTCATCGGCCTGCTGGTGGCGGTGCAGAGCCTGTGCCTGTATTCATCGGTGGCGCGGCTGCCGGTGGCGCTGGCCTTGCTGGCTTTCAACACCTATCCGCTTTTCGCGGCTTTTTGGTCGGCGGTGCTTTACCGTCAACCGCCGCAGCGGCAGGTGTTGATGGCCATGCCGGTGATATTGTTGGGCCTGGCCCTGGCGCTGGATGTGCTGGGTGCTGCATCCGGTCTGGGCGCAGCCGGCCAATGGGGCCGCATCGGCGTGGGCGTGGCATTTGCGGTTGCTGCAGCGGCCACCTTCGGCCTGGCGCTGGTGCTGATCCAGCATGAAGCCGGTGATCTGGACGGGCGGGTTCGAACCTTCACCACCTTGACCCTGGTGGGGATGGTGGCGACGGTTGCCGCCACTGCGCAGGGCGGTTTTCACTGGCCGCAGGCCGTTGTGGGTTGGTGGGCTTTGGCGGCGCTGACCTTCCTCTACGGCACGGCCTTCACCATCATGTTCACGGTGCTGCCCCGCCTGGGCGTGGTCGGCAACTCGGCCATCATGAACGTCGAGCCCATCTTCGCGCTGGTGTTGGCCTGGGCGCTGCTGGGCGAGACCATCGCCGCCGTGCAAGTGATGGGCGGGCTGGTGGTGGTGGCTACCGTGATGTGGCTGGGTTTGCGGCGCAGCTGAGGCCACTGGGGCTCGCTTCGTAGAGAGCTCGACGGACCCCCAGACCTTGGGATGAAGGGGCGGGCTGCGCCTGTTCAAGAGACGTTGAGCGACGCCAGTGAGTTCAGACACGCTTCTGACGCACGGTCGTCGCGGCGCGGTCACAACGCCTGTTGACACTGGCATGGTCGTCAATTTTGCCAGGACATCATGGGCCGCCCCACCAAAGTCGCAATCCCACCTACCGGCACCAGCCGTAGAGGTTTCTTCAAACGTTCAGGTTCAGCTGCCGTGGTGCTGGCCGCTGCACCTTTGATGCCCTTGGGCACACTGGCGCAGAGCGCTGCTGCCAGCTTGTTTAAGCATGGCGTGGCCAGCGGTGATCCGCTGAGCGACCGCGTGATTCTGTGGACCCGGCTGTCGCCGGCCGCTGGCCGTGGTGCCATGACGGTGCGTTATGTCGTGGCACTGGACCCGGGCTTGACCCAGGTCGTGCTGCGCGGCGCGACGAAGACCCACCCCAACCGCGATTTCACGGTCAAGGTCGACCCGATCGGCCTGCAGGCAGGCACCACCTACTACTACCAGTTTGCTGCGGACTCAGAAACCTCGCCCGTCGGCCGCACCCGCACGCTGCCCGTGGGCGTTGCAACACGGCTTCGCTTTGCTGTTGTCAGCTGCTCCAACCACGCCTTTGGTTTCTTCAACGCCTACCGCCGCATCGCCGAGCGGGCCGATCTGGACGCAGTGATCCACCTGGGCGACTACTTCTACGAATATGCGCCTGGCCAGTACGGCAGCGTGCGTACGCCTGAGCCGCCGGTGGAAACCGTGACGCTGAGCGACTACCGCACGCGCCACGCGCAATACAAGCGCGACGCCGACTCGCAAGAGATGCACCGCCAGCACCCGCTGATCGCGATCTGGGACGACCACGAAGTCACCAACGACGGCTGGCGGGACGGCGCGCAGAACCACCAGCCCGACACCGAAGGCAATTGGGTGGACCGCGTCAACGTCGCCCTGCAGGCCTACTACGAGTGGATGCCTGTGCGCATCCCGGACGCCAGCAAGCCGCGTGAAAACCAGCGCGCCTTTCGCTTCGGCAACCTGTTGGAGCTGGTGATGCTGGAGCAGCGCTTGAGTGGCCGCAGCCAGCAGTTGCCAGCCACCGTGCCCACGCCCTTTGGCAACGGCTTTGTGCAGGCCGGCGCGTTTGCAGACCCCAGCCGCACACTGTTGGGGCCGGCCCAAGAAACCTGGCTGGCCGACAAACTGCGCGGCACGCCAGCACGCTGGAAATTCCTCGGCCAAGGTGTGATGTTTGCGCAGATCAAGCTGCAGGGTGCCCCGCTGGCAGCTGGCGGCGGCGTGTTTGCCAACCCCGACCAGTGGGACGGTTATCAACCTGCGCGTGACCGGTTGTATGCGGTCTTCAAAGGCCAGGGCGCCCTGCCGCCGGTCAACAACTGCGTTGTGCTGACCGGCGACATTCACAGTTCCTGGGCGGCTGACCTGACGCAGGACCCCAACAACCCCAATACCGCCGCCGGTGGCTACAACGCATTGACCGGCGAAGGCTCGCGCGCGGTCGAATTCGTCGGCACCTCGGTCACCTCCCCGGGCTTGCCGGATGAAACCGGCTCGACGGCGGCGCTGCTGCGCAGCATCAACCCGCACTTCAAGTACATCCAACTGACCCAGCGCGGCTACATGTTGATGGACGTGAGCCCAGAAAAGGTGGTGGGCGAATGGTGGTTTGTAGACACGGTGGCAAGCCTCAGCAATGTGCAGACCTTTGCCGCCGCTTTTGAGGCCAGCAATGGCAGCAACCGGCTGACGCCTTCGGCGCAGACCACGCCCAAAGCCAATCCGCCGGCGCTGGCGCCTTGAGCTGCAACGCGCAGGCCCAAGCGGCTTGCTGGCGGCACCCAGACAGTCAGGGCACCCATCCGCGCGGGTCGGCCCGATTTTTTCACCTTCAATTTCAGGACATCCGATGACCGACTTCAACCTCAACATGCAAGCCGCCAGCAGCCACCGCCGCGTGGCGGTGCTGCTTGCCGGCGCGCTGCTCAGCCTCAGCACCTTGAGCACCCAAGCTGCTGTGATCACGCTCAGCAACACCATGAACTTCCACAACCAGGTGGTTCAGGTGGATTTCAAAATGGCCAGCGCTGGCACCAACATCCGGATCTGGACCGACTCCTGGCTGGCCGGCATCAACTTTGACCCTGCGGCGGCGCTGTGGCTCAAGTCAGGCGACGACTACAGCCGCCTGGCAGAAGTGGACGACGACGACACCATCGCTGCCGGCCAGGGCTTCTACGACACCGGCTTTTTGCTGCCCACACTGGCTGCGGGCGACTACCGCCTGACTTTGGTGGCGGCTTTGAACGCCAGCAACGGCACGTTGTTGTCCCAGGGTTTTGCCTATGACGGTGAAGTGCCGATCCCTCTGGCGCTGTGGAACCAGCCCAGCTACGACCCCAATGCCAATGATCAGAAAGGCGGCTTCTGGCGCCTGAACCTGGACGGCGTGGGCAGCGTCAATTTGGTCTCAAGCCCTTCGACAGCGTGGCTGCTGGCGTTGACTTTGCCGCTGCTGTGGCTGTCGCGCAAGCGGCCCTCTTGCTTGAGCGGACGCGCGGCTGCGTCCCCTTTCCAGTAGCCCCGGGCAGCCTGGCACAGTCATCCGCACCCCGCCGCCGCAGCAACTGGGCCAAGCAGGGCCAAGCACGGCCATGCAGAGCCAAGCTACCCGTTTCAGGGTCAACGGGCGCGCGACGCTGTGCAGCGACGCCGCCCTGCTGTCACCCAGCGCGGTGGAGGGCAAGCCCCGTCAGCCGGGCATCCTGGTCGGCATCGATGGGGCCTACACGCAGTGTTCCAAGGCCTGTCTGCGTTCGCACTTGTGGGACGCCACGCGCTTTGTGGATCCCAGCGGGCTGCCTAAGGCGACGCTGAACAGGTCCCCGCGAGTGTCCGCGCCATTCAGGGCCAGGCCTTCGATGCTGCGGCCTATGACAGCGAACGCAGCCAGCGCTACCGCCTGCGTGTGGGCGTTTGCTGAGCATTTGCTGAGCGCCGCAGCGCACCCGCGCTGGCTGGATCACCCTATCCTGCAGGCTGCACGTGATGCAGGTACATTGTTTTGGATGAATGAATCACCTTCGACCCGTCGCGTGGCCGTGATCGGCGCCGGCATGGCGGGTATCAGCTGCGCCAGGCGGCTGACCGATGCCGGGTGTCAAGTCCATCTGTTTGACAAGTCTCGCGGCGTGGGCGGGCGCATGGCCACCCGACGCTTGCAGTGGACAGACCGCGACCATCAGCCGCAGCAGGCCAGCTTCGACCACGGCACCCCGGGCTTCAGCGCTCGCAGCCCCGCCTTTGCCCAGTTCGTGGAGCAGCCCGGCCTGGGGCTGATGCGCTGGCAGCCCACACTGGCACCGGGCAGCTTTCAGGCGCTGGGTGGCCTGGACTTGTGGGTGGCCACGCCGGACATGCCTGCGCTGTGCCGGCAACTGTTGGGCGAGATCCCGATCACGCTGTCTTGCGCCGTGGATGCATTGGTGCAGGAAGTTGCGGCTGCACCGGCTGGCACCACCTGGCGACTGCAGAGCCAGGGCCAGTGTGTGGGAGAGGGCTTCACGCGTGTCGTTCTTGCGTTGCCGCCCGCGCAGGCTGCTGTGTTGCTGCAGCCGCATCGCCCCGACTGGGCGGTGCAAGCCCGGCGCGTGCCGATGCTGCCCTGCTGGACGCTGATGGGCGTGGCCGAGCTGCAGCCCGAAGCCCCTTCATGGCAGATCGCCTGGCCGCAGCGCGGCCCGCTGGCGTCGATCATCCGCAACGAAAGCAAGCCCGGCCGGCAGTTCATGCCTGGTTTTGTGCACTGGGTGCTGCACGCCACCGCCGCTTGGAGCCAGACGCATCTGGAGGATGCTTCTGAGCAGGTCTTGCCACAGTTGCAAGCTGCGCTGGTGGACTGGTTGGGGCATCCGGTGTCATGGCGCCAGACTCAGGTGCAGCGCTGGCGTTATGCCTCGGCGCCACGGGAGCCGGCCTCGAGTGCCGAGCGATGCTGGTGGGACGCGGGTGCAGGTTCATCGCCAGGCTTGGGCGTTTGCGGCGATTGGCTGGGCGGTGCGGGTGTAGAAGGCGCGTGGACATCGGGCCAGGCGCTGGCCGCTGCTGTCTTGGCATAGGGCGACGCTGAACAAGTCCCCGCGATTGTCCGCGCCCTGGTTTGGGATCGGATGCAAGGCGCAAACCGCAGACATGGCCTGGGCTATGGCGAGGATTTGCAACGCCGCAGGCCGCCCAAAGCAGGGATGCGGGCGCCGCGAGTGACTTGTTCAGCGTTGCCTTGGAGCCTGGCCGCGAATGGGAAGCCCCAGCGTCGGTGTGTCATGGAGTCTCGACGGGTGTCGCGAGCCGCTGGTGGTGTGAGGGCGCCGAGTGTGAGAGTGCCGGGTGTGAGAGTACCCAGCGTGAGAGCTTCGGGTGTGGTGACTGCGGTCGCACGCCTGAGTCTGCTGGCTGCCGTGGCTTTGGCGGGTTGCTCTGCGCTGCCCCATAGACCGCCGACGCCCGAGGCTTTGCTGCCCCTTGATGCTGCAGCGAGCCTGTGCAGCAACCAGCCCACGGTGGCCACCGATCAAGCCGCCGTGTAGGGCCGCATCGCCTTCACC
This sequence comes from Burkholderiales bacterium, assembly GCA_038324515.1. Classification (GTDB taxonomy): domain Bacteria; phylum Pseudomonadota; class Gammaproteobacteria; order Burkholderiales; family Burkholderiaceae_C; genus Rubrivivax. The sequence continues at coordinate 6,102 of JBBQIB010000103.1, read as the reverse complement.
CGCATGAGCGGCCAGGTGCTGCTGCAAGTGGTCTACACCGCGTGGTTTCCTGCGCGGCCAAAGACCGGATGGCCGGATTGGCTGGGTGGTGAATTCGACGCGCTGGTCTGGCGCATGACGCTGGACGAGACCGGCACACCGATGGTCTTGGACAGCATGCATGCCTGCGGCTGCTGTCACATGTTCTTTCCCACCCCGCGCATGCAAGCCAAGCCGCAGCCGTCGACGCTGGACGAATGGGCTTTTGTGCCGCGGTCGCTGCCTGCCGCAGCTGCGGGGTCAGACGTCCGCCTGCGCGTGGCTTCACGCACACATGACCTGGTGCGGGTACAACTGCGGCCGGCAGCGCAACCACCCGCAGGACTTCAGCCGCAACGCCACTACTCACTGCGGCCAGAACAGCATCTGCGCCGGCTGACCGGCGCCGATGGCCGCCACCGCAGCCTGTACGGCCCTCACGGTCTGGTACCGGGCAGCCTACGCGGCGAGCGTTACTTTTTCTGGCCGACGGGTGTGCATGATGCGGGCGCCATGCGGCAATCGGGGAGGCACGCGACCGCCTTCATCGGCCGCCGGCACTTTGATGAAGTCGATCTGTTGCAGCGCTGCTTTGTACGGCGTTGATCTCTCTGGGGTCGTTCACCACTTGTTGCGCAACTCGCGCAGCTTGACGAATACCAGCTTGGCGTCCGGCTTGGCCGGCAGCTCGGGGAAGCTTTCGCGCAACGCCGCGATCACGCTGGCGCTGTCCAGCCGCATGAAGGTGTTGAAGCGCTTTTCTTCGCCCAGAGTCGTCACTGGCGTGGTGATGGGGTCCAGGCCCTCCAGCTTGTTCAGCCATTCCTGGGCCGCGGCGTTGTCGGGCTCGCGCGCCAATGTGAACTTGAGGTTGTTCTCGATGTAATCATGGCCGGCGTAGACGCGGGTGTCGTCGGGCAGGCGCGCGATCTGGTTGGCGAAGGTGGTGTACAACTCTTCGACATTGCCGCCGTTGTGGCAGTTGCCGGCGCCTGCGTTGAACAGCGTGTCGCCAGAAAACAGCGCCGGTGTGTCGCCATGCGCTTGCAGGCAGATGTGGCACATCGTGTGGCCGGGTGTATCCAGGCATTCCAGCTCCACCGTCTTGCCGACCTTGATCACGTCACCCGCCTTCACCCCGCGGTCCACCCCTGGAATGCTGGCGCCCGAACGGTAGTGGGCGATCAGTTTGGCGCCTGTGGCCGCCACCATCGCAGCGTTGCCGCCGGTGTGGTCGTGGTGCTCATGCGTGTTGAGCAACTGGGTGATCTGCCAGCCCTTGACCTTGGCCGCCTGCAGGCACTTCTCGTGGTCCAGCGGGTCAATCGCAAGGGCCTCACCGGTCTCGCCGCAAGCCACCAGATAGTTGTAGTTGCGGTAGGCGTTACCGGTCCAGATGCGTTCGACGATCATTGAAGCTCTCCTGCAGTGATCTGATGATTGTAGGAAGGCGTGCCTGAGTGACGAGTCAGGTGAACGAGTCAGGTGCCGACTCATGTGCCGACTCATGCGCCCTGCCAGCCCCAACCTGCACCATCCACTCGACTTGAAATCCGCCCCCGCCCGACCCACATGGCAACGATGAATGTCCTACTCGTCGTTGCCGCACTCGCGCTCGTCACTGCGATGGCGGTGGCCGTGCTGGCCGGCCCGACGCTGGCGCGGTTGTGGCGGCGCCAGCGCATCACGCGACAACCCTTCCCCGCCACCTGGCGCGACATCATGCGCCGCCAGGTGCCGCTGGTGCGCGAACTGCCTGCAGCGCAGCAACTGCGCCTGAAAAAACACATTCAGCTGCTGCTGGCCGAGGTGCCCTTCATCGGCTGTGCAGGGCTGGCGGTGAGCGAAGAGATGCGAGTCATCATCGCTGCACAGGCGGCGGTGCTGTTGCTGGGGCGCGGCGGATCTTTTGGCAATCTGCGTGAGGTGCTGATTTACCCGGGTCAATTCGTCGTGCCATACAGCAAGCCGGGCGGCGGTGGTGTGGTGCACGAGGGCCGCGATGTGCTGGCCGGGCAGAGCTGGCAGCGCGGCCAGGTCATCGTCGCCTGGGACGCGGTGCGTGACGGCGCCGCCGACCCGCACGACGGCGCCAATGTCGTGATCCACGAATTTGCGCATCAGCTGGATCAGGACAACGGTGTCGCCAATGGCGCGCCCTATGTGGGGCGCGGTGCACGGCAAAGGGCTTGGGGCACGTTGATGCAGCGCGAATTCGTTGAGCTGCAAAACCGCCTGGCCAGTGCGCCGGCAGGGCTGATCCGCCCGTACGCCGCCACCCACCCGGCGGAGTTTTTTGCCGTGATCAGCGAGCTCTTCTTCGAGCAACCTCAAGCGCTGGCCAACGAAAGGCCAGCGCTGTATGAGGGACTCAAGTTCTGCTATCGCCTCGATCCGCTGTCTTGGTAGCCCATGCGCTTCAGCGCAACCTGGCTTGGCTTGATTCGGACAGGCGTCAGCACGCTCTGGGCGCCAGCCGCATGCGCAAGCCCACCGGCGCCATGGCAAATTGCAAGCACTCGGCAGGCGCACTGCCGTCAGCGGTGTCCACCGACTGGACATCAAAATGCTTCAGCAGCGTCAGCGACACCAGCTTCATCTCTTGCAGTGCCAGATAGCGGCCTGGGCAGATGCGGGCGCCGGCACCAAACGGCATCGACAGACGTTTGACCGAAGTGGCCCGGAGGTCGGCTGGGTTGCTGGGTTGGCCGCCTAATGGGCCGCTTGATTGGCCGTTACCTTGGCTATCAGCCTGGCTCTCGGCACTCCGCTGCGTTGCGGCTTCGTCACCGCGCTGGCGCAACCACCGCTCGGGTTTGAAACTGCGCGCAGCCTCTACAAACTGCTCGTCCACACTGTCGACCCGCATCAGGCACATCACCACGGTGTCTTTGGGCACGGCCACATCGCCCACCACGGTGTCGTGCAGCGCTTGCAGCGGTATTTGCGGCGCGACGGGTTTCAGGCGCATGGTTTCATGCATGCAGGCTTCCACAAATTCCAGCTCGTCGAGGTGCGCCAAGCTCACCCGCTCTGCGCCTGCCATCACGCGCCGCACCTCGGCCTGCGCACGCTGCAGCGCCGCCGGGTGTTGGTGCAGCAACCAGATGCACCAGGCCAGCGTGTTGGCAGTGGTGTCTTCGCCGGCCAGCAGCATCGTCATCACGTTGCCCGCCACCTGGCTGTCGTCGATGCCGCTGCCGGGCTCGTCAGCGGCCACCAGCATCGCCTCCAGCAGGTTGTGGGGGTGCGCCCTGCGCGCAGGCTCAGCCGCCAGCCGCTGGCGGGCGCGGTGGATGAAGCCGTCGATGGCGGTATCCACGGCGACCATGGCACGGTCCAGCGCCCGGTCAGACGGGGTCTTGAAGTAACGCCAATACGGGAAGGCGGCAATCAACCGCGCGTACAGCTTGGGGAAGATCTTGTCCAGATGGTTCTGGATCACATCGTCGTCAGACTGCAGGGTGTTGACGTCGGTGCCAAAGGCCAGCCCGGCGATGGCGTCGACCGTGAAGCGCATCAGATCGGCCTGCAGGTCGATCGACTGGCCCGCCCGTGCCGCCTGCTGCCACCGCGCCTGCAGCCGGTCGGCGCACTTCAGCAAGGCCGGGCAGTAGCGCTTGACGTTGCCAGGGTCAAAAGCCGCCATCACCATGCGCCGCTGGCGCTTCCAGTCTTCACCGTTGACGCCAAACAAGCCCCCCTTGAGGCCCATTTCCAGGCCCACGGCCTCGAGCCGCGCGGTGCGCCTGAAGCCCTCAGGCCTGTCGCGCAGCACCGCAGCCACGGCTTCGTGGTCGGCCACGATCAAGAGCTGGAAGGCGCCCATCTTCAGCTTGTAAAAGCGCCCGTACTGCCGCGCCCACCCTTCTAATTGCAAGTGAAACCGTTGGGGCTGGATGTTGGGCAGGCTGCCCAACACCGGCCAGCCCTTTGGGCCGGGCAGTTCGCTGATCTGACGCAACGGCAGGGCCGCTGCAGCGGATGCAGCGGGCGCGAGCGTGGTGGGTGGGTGGGCCGACATGGGGTGGGACGGGGTGAGAGGGGTTGGCGGTCATTTGGGCGGGAGCTGCTGCATTAGAACTGGGATTCAGGTGGGCGCTGCAACTTACGCGGCCTCAGGCAACGCTGAACAAGTCCCTCGCGTCGCCCTGAGGCCAGTGGTCCGTTCCGCCAAACCCATCACATGACATCGCGCCTTCGTCCGCCATGCGTCGTTGCCAATCCGCGGGCGGCCTCAAATCTGAAGTGCAACACCTCACGCCTGTCAGGTGCTGCGATGACAGAACCGACGATCCACAAACAACTGCGGCCTGAAGAGCGCATGGTGATCTCAAGCATGAAGCTGCAGGGCGCCAGGCGCCAGTACGCGGGCCATGGCCCGCGTACTGGCGCAGCAGAGCCTGACCTACGACCCAGGCAAGGAGATATCGCGACACGCCGACCTGGCCGCCAACACCGTGTCTGCCAGTTGTGTGTGGCGCGCGGCCTGCTGTTGAGGCTGTCGGCGATGGCCTCGAGTTCGTCTTGGCTGTAGATCGACAGGTCGGTGCCCTTGGGCAGGTATTGGCGCAGCAGCCCATTGATGTTCTCGCAGGTGCTGCGCTGCCAGGGGCCATGGGGGTCGCAGAAGTACACCCGCACACAGTTCCCAGGCAGATTTACATCGCCGCTGACAGGGCCCCGAGGCCTCTAATTTCCGAGCCTGGAAGGCGACCCTGGTCGCTGCTGCTGCCTGCAACTTGGTGGCAACCGGAAAGCTCTCACGATCGCCAGCGGCGCGCCCGCTGCACCGGCGGAACCTGGCTGTACCACTTGTGGCGCTGGCGCACCCTTGCTGGTCACAGTCGGCCCATCAGCAGCAGCACGATCAGCACCACCACGATCAGACCGATAACGCCGGTGGGCCCGTAGCCCCAGCTTCGACTGTGCCCCCAGGTAGGCAGCACCCCGAGAAGAACCAGCACCAATACGATCAGCGCAATCAGGCCTAGGCTCATGAGAATCCCTAAAAGTTGAACACGAAGAACGTAAAGGGATAGTAGGTCGTCCCGCGGAGGGTGGTCTGTGCGTTGGCGTACACTGAGGTCCAAGCGGTCGCTGCCCGAAACGCCAACCTGCGCGCGCTGCGCCTTGTCTGCTGGGGAACGATGGGCCGGAAGCGAGCCACTGCATCCGACGACTGTCGCTGCAGTTCACTCCCCGCGAGGGAGTTGTTCAGCGCTTCCCTCAGCCCTCTGTCCTTTTCGGCTGCTCCGATGGCCGAATGAGCCCGCATCACCGTGAGGCTCCGATGTGTGTCACCGCGTGTCGGGGTTTCGCTTGCGTGGGCCGATCGTATTCCCGACGTTCTGCTTGCCGGCGTCGTCGTATCGTTTTACGAGTGCGTTGATCTCCGAGCCAAACAGGATGGCCAGCCCTGCAATGTAGAGCCACATCATCAGCACCATCACCGCGCCGACGCTGCCGTAGGTAGCGTCGTAGTTACCGAAACTTTGCGTGTACCAGGCAAAAGCCAGCGATGCGACCACAAGAACGACGACGCCGACGACGCTGCCTGCCGTGATGAACTTGAATTTCTGCTCGACGTTCGGTGCAAGGTAATAGATGACGGAAAACGCCAGTAGCAGACCTGCCAGGATGACCACCCAGCGAAACACGATGAATAGCGCCAGCAGCGCGTCGTCGAAGCCGAAACGCGAGCCCAGCCACGCCTGGATCTGGCCGCCCAGAACGATGAGCGAGAAGCCGCCCAGCACCAGCACCACAAACAGCAGGCTCAGTGCGATCGCAACGAGCCGAGCCCGCAGGAAGCCGCGGCCCTCGTCGACGTCATAGGCGATGTTGAGCTGCTGCATGATGGCGTACATACCGGTAGAGGTGGCCCACAACGCGGCGAGGAGACCGAACGAGAGCAGGTCACCACGTTGTTTTTGTGTGACATCTTGAACGACACCCTCGAACATGTCAGCGGCGCTTGCCGGCAGCGCCTGACGCAGCAGATCCATGATCGCCTGATCGATGTTGGCAATGGGCAGGTACGGGATAACCGCGAGCACGAAGATCATCGCCGGGAAGACCGCC
>JBBQIB010000102.1:0-13358 GCA_038324515.1 Burkholderiales bacterium | reverse complement strand
GCACACGCTGCGCAGCCAGGGCTGCGTGGTGGCCACGTAACAGAACGTCGTGCCCAGGCCGGCAATCCTGCCGAGCGAAGCCCCCCACTTGTTGGCACGCTTCCAGAAGATGCCAAGCACCAGCGCCGGGAAGAACGCAGCCGCCGCAAACGAGAATGCCGCCGACACCAGGAACAGAATGTCTGCCATTCGCAAGGACGCTACGTAGGCAGCCGCCAGCGCCACCACCACCAAAAGCGATTTGGAGATCGCAACACGGCGTGATGCTGAAGCGTTCGGGTCGATCACTTTGTAATACACGTCATGCGACAAGGCATTGGCAATGGTCAGCAACAAGCCATCAGCGGTTGACAACGCCGCAGCGAGGCCGCCAGCCGCCACCAAGCCAGAAATCACGAACGGCAAGCCGCCAATTTCAGGCGTAGCCAGCACAATGATGTCGCCGCCCAGGCGGATTTCAGCCAACTGCAAAATGCCGTCCCTGTTAATGTCCGACACTGCCATCAGCGAGGGGTCGACAATATTCCAGCGCGCAATCCACCCAGGCAACTGGTCCATCGGCGTGCCTACCAACAGGGTGTAAACGTCGAACTTGACCAGCACTGCCAGCGCCGGTGCCGTGAAGTACAGCAGCGAGATGAAGAACAGCGACCAAGCCACCGACTGGCGAGCTTCACGCACCGACGGGACGGTGTAAAAGCGCATCAGGATGTGCGGCAACGCGGCGGTGCCAACCATCAAACAGAATACCAACGCCAGGAAGTTCTTGCGTGCAATATCCCGCGCAGCGTCGTCCCTGCCCGGGAAGGGCTCGGCATGGCGCATCGGTGGTGCAGCGCGCGCTGCATTCGAAGTACGAGCAGCGTTATAAGACGCTCTCGCCGCAGCCTCATCCTTGGGCAGGGCGGCCAGCGCAGTCTCTGCAGCCTTGATGTCGGCTGCGGGCCCGCTGGCGGCTTTCAGGTCGTCCACCCTTTTGGTTGCAGCTGATCTGTCAGCCGCCATGGAGCCTGGCACGTCCTTCAATTTCTCCACAGCTGCGTCAGAACGCGCTTTGAAGATGGCACGAACTTCCAGCTCTTTTGGATCTTTCAACAGCAACTCTTCCAGAGCGGTTACTTTTTGCAGCAGGTAGCCATAAGACACCTGGGGTACAGGCATATTGGTGTGCTTGACCGACAACCAGACCACGGGAATCATGTAGGCAACGATCAGAATCAGGTACTGTGCGACCTGAGTCCATGTCACCGCCCGCATGCCGCCCAGGAACGAACAAACAAGAATCCCGGCCAAGCCCACGTAGACACCGACGTCAAACGACAGGCCCGTCAGGCGGGCAGTAATCAGACCCACGCCAAAGATTTGCGCGACCACATAGACGAACGACACCAGGATGGCAGCGAACACGCCAATCAGGCGTGCCATGTTGCCACCATAGCGCGCGCCCAAAAAGTCGGGAATGGTGAAGTGTCCGAACTTGCGCAGATAAGGCGCCAGGAACAACGCGACCAGGACGTAGCCACCGGTCCAGCCCAGAATAAAGGCCAGGCCGCCGTAGCCGGTCAGATACAGCGTTCCGGCCATGCCGATGAAGGAGGCCGCCGACATCCAGTCCGAACTCGTGGCCATGCCGTTGTACATGGCCGGCACACGGCGACCCGCCACATAGTATTCGGCCGCGTCTGAGGTTCGGCTCATCACCCCGATGCCGCCATACAGCAGCACCGTAGCCGCTAAAAAGGCGTAGCCGATCCAGTTGTTGGGCAACCCCATTTGCTCAAGGATGGCCAATACAATGACGAATGCAGCAAAACCGCCGCCATACCAGATGAAAACCTTGTGCAGGCCTTTTTTAAACTCGCTTTGAGTCTGGCCTACGCCGCCAAAAATGCTCATGATGCTTCTCCCTCGGCGACGCCGTATTCTTTGTCCAGGTTGTTCATATAGTAGGAGTAGTACCAGATGATCCCGATATACACCAACAGCGCGCCTTGGCCTGCTACCCAGAACGAAAACGACCAACCAAAAAAGTTGAACGTCAAACTGCGCGCGAAGAAAACCAACACGAACGTTACAAAGAACCAGATGGCAAGCAATATGCCAGTGACCCTCAAGTTTTTTCCCCAATATTCCCGGTGCTTTGCAGTGAGCTGCATCGTCATCTCCTTTTGTTAAAAAACTGCCGACCTACTTAAACTCTTTAATTTCTTCAGCGCCAAAGGCCACCCGCTCACTGCGGAGCGCTCAGTTTCAGTCCGGTTTCCCGTTCCAGCTGGGCTGCCACCTTGGGCTCAAAGCCATTCAAATGGCGCATCACCGCTAACGCCTCGTCGGGCCGGTTCATTTCCATGTGAACCCGCGCCATCTGATACCAGGCAAAGGGACTCATCGATTGCAGTTCGGTATTGCGCTTGAAGGCAATCAGGGCCTCTTCAAAGCGGCGCTGGCGCACCAATGCAAGGCCCAGGCCATACCAGGCACGATCCATCTTTTCTTCGAGACGGATGGACGTCCGAAACGCGTGCTCCGCGTCTTCGCTGCGCCCAAGTGCTTCGTACACGAAACCCAGATTGAAATGGGCATTGGAGTTATCGGGCGCCTGTTGCACAGCCTTCTCGAAAAAGCCCATGGCTTCCGGCATGTGGCCATTTGTCATGGCGTCGTAGCCCAGACTGTTCAGGGCCAGAACATCGCCCGGCGAAAGCGCCAGAATTTCCTGAAAAACGGCAGTGGCCCTCGCGCGCAAGCCCAGCACCAAAAACCCCTTGGCTTTCCAGCGCAACAAAAAATTCGATGGCCGGCTCCTGGCGCTTGATTCCGCCACAGCTGGTGACAGGTTTACTGACATGCGGTGGCTCCCATGGCAAGACACAGTTCAATCTTCATCTTGACGACCAGCACCCAGGCAATCAATAGCCAACTGGTGGCTGCCAACGGGATATGCTGGTCCAAAATTAACCTCGGACTGACCAGACGTGTCAACCATAGCGCGGGCTTGGAGGCTACGTCCAGCAATTGCCAGAAAACGTTGGTCTCGCGCTTGGCCCCGGCCAGCAGGCCAAGCACGAACCGCGCAACAATGAACATCAAAGAGAGCTCGATCAGACTTTTTGCGATAACGACGGCCAACAACATAAATCCCCATTTCTTGCAGTGCGACGGTTGGTGGGATACGGATAACGGATGAGAAATTCAATCGTATGAAGCCGAGTATCACACCGCAAACCGTCTTGAAAAAACGGGTTTTCCCTGAGATGACAGTTGGAATCCCCGGGTTTGCATCACTTTCTTCGTGAAGAATCTGCTGCATGTCCAAGACCTACAACCCATCCCGACGTACACAAGTTCTACGATAGCGAGCTTCAACCAAACGGGAGGGCACGACGGGATGGGCGGCACACTAATTCGAGAGTTTGGACTTGGGCGACGTACGGCTGGACCGGCGCGCGGTGCTGCTGGCGCAGCGGCTGAGGCAAAAGCCCGGCGCCAGCATCCCCGGGGCCTGCAAAAGCTGAGGCGAGACCTGGCAACGCACCATCTTGTTGTTGAGGCAGTAATTGACCTTCTCGAAGGTAACGATCAACCACAGCACCGCGAGCAGGAAGAAGGCCACGAACCCGACCTGGTGGTCGCCCACCTGGCGTGGCGCAATGAAACGCGCGCCCGCAATGAAGGCCGTGTCAGGACCTTCAGCAGCTGATAGAAGAAATTTGCGTCGCGCTTCTCACCCGCCAGCAGGGCCAGCAACCCCATCAGTGCGATTTCGCAGACCAGCTTCGAGGCAGAGAGGAAAAGCAGCACAAATTGCCCGATATCCAGAGGAATTGCTTGACTGTTGACGGGCGGGCTTACTGATTTCTGACGAAATCCACACTTCTGCGGGCTGACACCGATAGGTCTTACCCTAGGGCGACGCTGAACAAGTCCCTCGCGGCGCCCGCATCCCGGCTTTGGGCGGTCTGCGGCGTTGCAAATCCTCGCCATAGCCCAGGCTGTGTCTGCGGCTTCATCCGCAGCGATTGCTGCCCGGATCACAGGAAGAATCTTCCTTCATTCAACGCTTGACAGATCGAGGATCCACTCTTGCAAGTCACCTTTGTCGGCGCGGCCCAGGAAGTCACGGGCTCATGCTTTCTGGTTGAAGCCACGGGCCTGCGCTTTCTCGTGGATTGCGGCATGTTCCAGGGTGGGCGTGACGCGGCCCTGCGCAACCTGCAGGCCTGGCCCTTTGACCCCCGCAGCATCGACTTTGTGTTGCTCACCCATGCGCACATCGACCACAGCGGGCTGCTGCCCAGGCTCTGTGCACTGGGTTTCTCGGGACCGATCTTCGCCACCCGGGCCACCGTGGATCTGCTGGGCGTGATGCTGCTGGACAGCGCCTTCATTCAAGAATCCGAGTGGGCGCGTGCAGAGCGCAAAGGCCGCCAGCGCAAGACGCGCCGCGCCGTGACCCCACCGCTCTACACCGTTGCCCAGGCCGAAGCTTGCTTGAAGCAACTGCAAGAGTTGCCCTACGACAAGTTTTTTGAGCCACACGCGCAAGTACGCAGCTGCCTGCGCGATGCGGGCCACATCCTGGGCTCGGCCATCGTCGAGGCCTGGGTGAGCGAAGGCAACCGGACGAAAAAGATCGTTTTCTCCGGCGACCTGGGCCAGCCCGGGCGGCCCATCGTGCGCGACCCCACGCCCATTGCGCAGGCCGATGTGCTGTTGGTCGAATCGACCTATGGCAACCGCCTGCACCGGCCTTTGCCGGCGACGGTGGACGAGCTGGTCGAGGTCGTCCACGACACGCTGTCGGCGCGCCGCGGCAACATCATCATCCCGGCCTTTGCTTTGGGCCGCACGCAAGAATTGCTGCTGATGTTGATCGACCTGTGCCGCCAGGGCAGATTGCCGCGGCTGCAGGTCTTCGTCGATTCGCCCATGGCCACCCGAGTGACGGAGATCACCTGGAAGCACACGGCTTTCCTGGATGAGACCACGCGCGAGTTGCTGTCACTGCGCCGCCAGCACCCCGAGTGGCTGGATCTGCGCTTCACGGCCAGCGTCGAGGAATCGATGGCGCTCAACCGCATCAAGGCCGGCGCCATCATCATCTCGGCCAGCGGCATGTGTGACGCCGGACGCATCAAGCACCACCTGCGCCACCACCTGGGCCGGCCAGAATGCGCGATCGTCATCATCGGCTACCAGGCCCAGGGCACGCTGGGCCGCAAGTTGGTGGACGGCGAAAAGCGGGTGCGCATCTTTGGCGAAGAGATCAAGGTGCGGGCCAGCATTCACACGCTGGGTGGCCTGTCGGCGCATGCCGATCAAGCTGCGCTGATGAGCTGGCTGCGAGGCTTTGAGCGCGCGCCTGGCCAGACCTTTGTGGTGCATGGCGAGGCGGCCACGGCCAGCGGCTTCGCCGACAAGCTGCAGCATGACCTGGGGTGGTCGGCCATGGCACCTGAGCCTGGGGCACGTTGGTTGGTGACCTGAGCCTTTCGGCCTGATCCGAGGTTCATGCCACTCAGGTTGCAGTTCGTCGCACGACGCTGGTGTTTGCAGGGCGCATGGGCCAAGCTCGGCACATGAATGCACAAGTCGAGTCTTCTCAGATGACCCCACCCAGCCTCGAGCTTGCAACAGAGCCTGGGCTTCGCGCCCACATTGGCAAAAGCCACCCATTTCCTGCTCGGCCCGCGCTGTGGAGGCGCGCTGTACTTGGGTGGCTCATGGCGCTGGGAATCGCCGCCGCGCCTGCGGCGAGCTGGGCGCAAGAAACTCGCCAAGGTCGATTGGTCACAGCCGAGTGGCTGCAGGCGCACAAGGCCGAGGTGTTGGTGCTGGATGCTTCTTTCACACCCCTGCATGCAGCAGGGCATATTGAAGGTGCCGTCAGCGCCGATCTTTACAGCCACGGTGCGCAAGAGCCCACGCCGGCTCAAATGCAACAACGCATGCAGCGCTGGGGCATCGGTGCCGGGCGCAAGCTGGTGCTCTATGACCAGGGCGCGGACATGATGGCGACGCGCTTGTTCTTCGACCTGTACTACCACGGTGTGCCACTCAAAGACCTGCACATCCTGGATGGTGGCTTGGCGCGTTGGCGGGCCAGCGGCGGGGCCGTCACGCAACAAGCCACGCCTGCCCCGCCGCAGGGTGACATCCAGGTGCAGGCCTTGCGCGAAGAGGTGCGCGTCAGGTTGCCCGAGTTTCTGGGCGCCAGCGGTGATCCTCAAAACCACGTGTTGGTCGAAGGCCTCGGCCTGGACTACCACTTTGGTGCGCAACAGTTCTTTGGCCGCGCAGGGCATGTGCCTGGCGCAGTGGCAATGCCGTTTTCCGACTTCTTCAACGCCGACAAGACTTTCAAGTCAGCGGCCGAGTTGCAGCGCATGCTGCGCTATCACCGCATCGGCCCGCAACAGGTGCTGCACACCCATTGCGGGGGTGGCGTGGCTGCCAGCGTGCCTTGGTTTGCCCTGCGCTTCCTGGCCGACCACCCACGCGTGACGCTCTACCTGGAGTCGCAGCAGGAGTGGTTGCGTGACGACCGCGATCTGCCGTTCTTCACCTACAGCGCACCCCAACTGCTGCGAAGCAGTGCCTGGGTCAATGGTTGGAATTCACCGATGCAGCGCGCGATCGGGGTGAGCCGGTTGAACCTCGTGGACCTGCGCGAGCCGGCGGCTTTTGCGGGGGGACATGTGCCCTTCTCGATCAACCTGCCGGCAAGTTCGGTCGCTGAGGCCTTGCAGAATCCGGGGGATCTGGCACGGCGGCTGGGTCAGGCCGGAGTCCATCCGCAACACGAACTGGTCCTGGTCAGCGAACGCGGGCTGACGCCTGCCACCGCCTTGGCCTATGTGGCGCTGCATCAAGCCGGGCACCCGAAGTTGTCTTTGTTGACGGACTCGGTGGACGAATGGGGCTTGCTCGGTCTTGGGCTGCAAAAATCTCAGCCACCGACGGCAAACGAAGCATCATCACCTCGTGTGCGAGCTCTGCCCGACTCAGCGCAGCAGCGTGCCGGCGTCTCGGTCAGTGACGCGTTGAGCACCCGCGGCGAGTATCCCAAGGTCTACATAGACGCTTCGGACGGCTCGGCTCAGGGTGCCGGCGCGGCCCTCACGTCTGCACAGCTGCCCGCTGGCGCCCAAGTGCTGCAGCTTCCCTATCGATCCCTGCTGCGAGCCAACGGCTTGCCCAAACCCGCCAAAGAGCTGTGGGCCTTGTTTGAGCAAGCAGGTGTGCCCCGTTACGCTGAACTGATGCTGTTTGCAGCCCAGCCAGGCGAAGCCGCAGTCAACTACTTCATCTTCAAATTGATGGGCTGGCCGGATGTGAAGCTCTGGCTGCGTTGAACATTGCCATGGCTGTGCGTGACTTGCCATGACTTGCCGAAGCTGCCCATCCGGTGAGACCTGCTGGGTGACTATTTCGGGTCGAAGTGATGGCCAAACCCGTCCCACACACGGTCGTAGTCCGGTTGCAGGTTCTTTGCGGCCAGCGCCTGCGCCGTGGGTTTGAAAATGTGGCGGCTCTCGAACATGAAAGCCAGCGTGTCGTCCACCTTTTGCGGGTCAAGTCTGGCGGTGCTCGCCTTGTCATAGGTGGCCAGATCCGGGCCGTGCGGCAGCATGCAGTTGTGCAGGCTGACGCCTCCCGGTAAAAAGCCCTCGGCTTTGGCGTCGTAGACCCCTTTGATCAGGCCCATCAGTTCGCTCATCACGTTGCGGTGGAACCAGGGCGGCCTGAAGGTGTCCTCGCCGACCAGCCAGCGCGGCGGGAAGATCACAAAGTCGCAATTGGCCACGCCGGGCGTGTCGGTGCCCGAGGTCAGCACGGTGAAGATCGACGGATCGGGGTGGTCGTAGCTGATCGTGCCGATGGCCATGAAACGCGCCAGGTCGTACTTGAAGGGCGTCAGGTTGCCATGCCAGGCCATCACGTCCAGCGGCGAATGCGCTTGTGTGCCTTGCCACAAGTGGCCCAGAAACTTGTTGACGATCTGCACCGGACCGCCCGTGTCATCGTCGGTTTCGCAAGCTGCCACGGGCGCCAGAAAGTCACGTGGATTGGCCAACCCGTTGGAGCCAATGGGGCCCAGTTCCGGCAGTCGGAACGGCGCACCATAGTTCTCGCAGACATATCCCCGCGCACGACCTGGCGCCTGGGCCTGCAACAACTCCACCCTGAAGCGCATGCCACGCGGCACCAACGCGATCTCGCCTGGCTGCACCTGCAGCCGGCCCAGCTCGGTGTGCAGCAACAGGCCGCCCTCTTGCGGCACGATCAGCATCTCGCCGTCCGAGTTCATCAGGTAGCGGCGCTGCATCGAGCGCGTCGCGCAGTAGACATGGGCGGCGATGCCGGTCTGTGCATGCGCGTCACCGTTGCCGGCGACGGTCACCAGGCCGTCGATGAAGTCTGTATCCACAGAGGGCGCAGGCCAAGGATTCCAGCGCAGGCGGTTGGCCGGTGTGGGCACTTCGTTGAATGGCCCGGTGCACCACTGGCCGGCAGGGATGCGGGTGTTGGCGCCATGCATCGCAGTCGGCCTGCGGCGGTACATCCAAGTGCGCAGGTTGTAGCTGCGTGGCGCCGTGAAGGCGCTGCCCGACAACAACTCGGCCACCAGCCCCAGAGGCGCGCGTTGCGGCGAATTGCGCCCGATGGGCAAGGCGCCGGGCACGGCTTCGCTGCTGAACTGGTTGGCAAAGCCGCTTTGGTACTGCAGTGCGTCGACTGGCACGCTGGTGGTTGCTTCAGCAGCAGCCGGGCTGGCAACAGGCTTCAAGTTGGGTTTGGCAGCAAGTGCTGCAGCTGCTTTGGGCATCTCAAGTCTCCTGGCCAGGGTTTGTTTGGCTGATCTTGCCACTGCTCTCCTAGCCACTGCATTGTGTGCAGCTTCGCTGTGACCTTCAATGCAGCACCAGCAAAGGCAGCTTGCTGCCCGCCAGCACGGCTTTGGTTTGTGAGCCAAACAAAAACTCTCCAAAGGCACCGCGCCCATGGGTGACCATGACGATCATGTCGCAGGCGTGTGATTCGGCCGCCGCCACGATCGCCTTGTCGACCTGTGGCACCTGGTCGAAGACACCTTCAAAGGGCACATGCGCTGCCAGCGCTGCCGCCTGAAAACGGGCCAGCAAAGGCCGCGCGTGGGCAATGGCCTTGGCTTCGTAGTTCAGTTGGTCTTCTGCGATCGCCCCCCGACTGCGTGGGCCACTGGGCAAAGGCGGCAATGGCTCGGCAACAAAGGCGACGATGGATGCACCCAGCTGAGCGGCCAAGGCAATGCTGCCGTGGATGGCCTTGTCGCTGAGTTCGGTGCCGTCCACCGGCACCAGCAGGCGTTTGAAAACCATGGTTTGCTCCTCTGGGCAGTGACACTGCGTGAGCCGCAAAGTTACGCCTGAAACCACACACAGCAGGTGATCTGGCGCAAACACAACGCAGAAAGCCGGATCAGCCATGACTCTGAGCGCTCTCTGGGCAAATCGCTGTCGACTGCTGCGAATGGCGAATTTGTCGGCCGCCAGGGCCTGGTCAAAGGCAGCCGGCAGCAGATGGGGCCCACTGCACTGCTCGCCCTGGGCGGCGTGCAGGTGGCTGTGACCTCCTGACGCCAACAATTGCTGGACCGCATCATCGAAGTCGATGTCCCGGTTTGACCACACCCAACGTGGCTTCACTGACGCTGAAGCACCTGCCCAGGCCGATTTTTCCGCCGGATCCCGACATGAGGTGGCAACCCTGACGAGGTTTTGACGAAACAAAACGATAAGAACTGCTACCGCGATGAAACCCGCGGCGGGCGGCGCCCGCGCACCATCAAGGCCTTGTTCAACAACCCTGGTGCAAAGGAAAGACAACATGAAAACCTGGATCAAAAGAACCCTGATCGGTGCTCTTGGCGTGACGCTGTTGATTGGCGGCCTGGCTGCCTACGGCAAACGCAGTGGCTACTGGCACGGCGGGCATGGCCCGATGAGCGAAGAGCGTGTGGTGGAAATGCGCGGCAAAGCGGTGGAGCGCATCAGCAGCAAGATGACGCTGGACGCCGCCCAGAAAGCCAAACTCGAACTGCTGGCTGACGAAGTGGTGGCGCAGCGCAAAAGCTGGCGCAGCAGTGGTGCCGATGTGCGGGCTGAGGCAGGCAGCATCGTTGCCAGCAGCAGCTTTGACCGCAGCAAAGCTCAGCAGATGTTTGAGCAAAAGAGTGGCTGGGCCCAAGTCGCCGGCCCCAAACTCATCACCACGATGGCCGACTTCTACGACAGCCTGAACCCGCAGCAGCAACAAATGATGCGTGAACGGCTCGAGCGGCTCGATGGCCGCGGCAACCACCGCCGCGACGACTGAACCGACAATGCAGCATGCATCGCATCTTGCTGATCGACGACGACGAGCAACTCGGCCTGCCGCTGGCCACCTACTTCCAGCGCTTCGAGTTGCAACTCGTGCAAGCCTTCAAGCCCAGCCAAGGCTTGGCGATGCTGCGTACCCAGCCTTTTGACGCTGCCATCCTGGACGTCATGCTGCCCGAGATGGACGGTTTCGAGCTGTGCCGCCTGTTGCGCAAAGAAAGCGACATCCCACTGTTGATGCTGACCGCCCGCGGTGAAGTCATGGACCGCATCGTCGGGCTCGAACTGGGCGCCGACGACTACCTGCCCAAGCCCTTTGAGCCCCGCGAGCTGGTCGCCCGCATCCAGACCGTGCTGCGACGCCGGCACGCACCAGCGGCAGTCGGCGGCAGCAACCCCTCTGAAACACAGCCGCTGCTGCGCTTTGAGGGACTGAGCATCGACACCGCGCGGCGCAGTGTCAGCCGGGCCGACGAGGTGTTGGATCTGACTGGCACCGAGTACGAGCTGCTGACGATGCTGGCGCTTGCCGATGGTGCCGTACTGAGCCGCGACGACATCCTGAACCAGCTGCGTGGCCAGGAGGCCGATCTTTACACCCGCGCGGTGGACATCCTGATCAGCCGCTTGCGCAAAAAGCTCGAGCCGCTGGACTGCATCAAAACGCTGCGCAACGCAGGCTACGCATTGGCCTTGCGGCGCATCCATTGATGACGGCTGCAAAACCGGGCAGCGGCAGTTGGGCAGCACGCGCCGCAGCCTCAGGGGCCGCGTTGCGGAGCTGGCCCGGTGTGGTCCGCCGCTCCATCAAGCTGAGGCTGGTGCTCTTGTTCTTGCTGCTGGCGGTCGTGATGACCGCCGTGCTGCTGGGCGCTGGGCAACGTGCATTCTCGGTGGGATGGCGCGAGGCGGCGCGGCCCTTGCTGGCCGACTATGTGGATCATCTGAGCCAGCGCATCACTGCCGGGGGGCCGACGCCGCTGCTGCCGCAAGCCCAGGCCCTGGTCGATGCGCTCCCGCTGCGGCTGCGCATCAGTGGTCCGGCAGTGAACTGGACCTCTCATCCAGCGCGTGACCGGTGGGGCGACGCGGCCAGCGACCATGGTTCGGGCAGTTCGGGCAGCCCATGGCGCGCAGGCGACCATGCGCAGCGCGGCGAGCGCCAAGAAGACCGGGACGGCCTGTTCGCGCGCACGACGGCTGATGGCCACCGCATCGATTTCCGCATCGACAACAGCATCTTTGGCAAGAGTCGCGGCACGCTGTGGCTGGCCATTGCCGCCCTGCTGCTGACCACTTTCGGCGCTTGGTGGACCGTGCGCCGGCTGCTGCTGCCGCTGGACGACATACGGCAAGGCGCACAACGCTTTGGCGCCGGCAACTTCAGCCAGCCCATCCGCATCCATCACCCCCTGCAACCCGACGAGCTGGGCCAATTGGCTGCCACCGTCAACACCATGGGCCAGGACATCCTGCAGATGCTGGAGGCCAAGCGCGCGCTGCTGCTGGCCATCAGCCATGAGCTGCGCAGCCCGCTGACCCGCGCCCGTCTCCACACTGAGTTGCTGCCTGAGACCGTTGACGTTCAGCAGCAGCGCCTGGCGCTGTTGCGCGACCTGCAGTTGATGGGCCAAATGATCTCGGATCTGCTGGAGAGTGAGCGTTTGGCGTCCAAGCACGCCGCCTTGCAGCGTGAGCCTTTGGACCTGACTCAGCTGGCTGGCGAAGTCATTGCCGAGCTGATGGCTCGACCGTCATCGAGCACCCGCCCGAACACATCAGCCGGCAAATCACCAGACTCTTCACAGGCAAGAACGCCAGCCACGTCGCCATCCACATCTCCGTCCGTATCTCCAGCCACCAAGGTTCAAGCCCCTGTTGCAGCGCAGCAGTCGATCCAACTTTTGGCCGATCCACAGCTCCCCCGCGTTCCGCTGGACGCCCATCGCATGCGCCTCTTGCTGCGTAACCTGCTGGACAACGCCCTGAGACACAGCGCCCAGGCTGCCCTGCCGCCAGAGCTGCACTTGCGTCGCAGACAGTCCGGGCGCCAGACCGAACTGGAGATAGAAGTGCGCGACCACGGGCCCGGTGTGCCCGACGACCAGTTGCCGCGCCTGACCGAGGCTTTCTACCGGCCTGACAGCGCCCGCACCCGCGCCGCCGGCGGCGTCGGCTTGGGTCTGTACCTGTGCCAGCTGGTGGCGCAAGCCCATGGCGGCAGCTTGAGCCTGAGCAACGCTCAGCCGGGCTTGCGGGCGACGGTCACGCTGCCGATCTCGAGTCAGCCGGCTTGGCCTTTGCGCAGTGCGGCCCAAACCGCAGCAGCACGAGGAGTCAGCGCTACAGCGCCATAGCCCTACCCGCCAGCCAGCGCGCGAAAGGCAGGCGGCTGGGCGCCAAAACGGTTTAACCGCGGCTGCCCGGCGCATTTTAAAAACTGCACCACACCTTGCGGAGCACACCGATCAGCGGCAAGGTTCAGCCAGGAACTTCCAGCGAACGAAAGGTTTGAGAGGATAGGAAATTCAAACGCACTTTTTGCTCCCAAAGGCCCTCCGGCAAGGCTCTCGATCATTCACTGAACCGGCCCTTGGGTCTATTTGCCGCACGTTGAAGGCCGATCCCAGCGCCGAAGTGCGTCTCTCGAAGGCATTGCCTTGGGGTTTTCCCTTGCAATCAGCCGCCAAACCTCGGCCTTGCAAAGCCCAGACGCAGCCGATCTCCGCAGCTCCGGCATCGGGGCCGCCTGAAACGTCTTGGCTGGAGGGTCTCAGGCCGCTTGCAGCTGCGACCCACGGGCTGGCGCACGCGGCGGCGCCCTGGCCTGCAGACCCAAATGCGTGAGAATCTTCTCGATCACCGGCTGCTCCAAGATCGCCGCGATGATCTTCAGCTCGCCCCCGCAGTTCGGGCAGTGCGCCATGTCGATCTCGAACACGCGCTTCAGCAGCTTGGCCCAACTCAGCCGAACCGGACGGTGGTGCGCACAGG
>JBBQIB010000101.1:0-13371 GCA_038324515.1 Burkholderiales bacterium | reverse complement strand
CGGCCGGTGGCATCCACCTGCACCATCCATGTCTGGCGGCCGTAGGGGCCCGTGGCGTACTCCAGTTGCTGCACGCCTTCGGGCAGGGCATACCGTGCTGTGGGTGAACCCCAGGCGGCGTGCAGCGCCTCGACGCGGCTGCCTGGCTGTGGCGGCGCCCAGGCGCAGGCGCTGAGCAAGGCGGCGGCGATTGCCATCAACGGCACCACCAGCGCCATTCGGCGTCTGGTCCCGAAACTGGAACTGAAGCTGAAACTGCTTGACATCTCAGAAACTCGAACCCGGTTGCTGCAGAAAATCCAGCTCAGCCGCCGTCGACTCACGCCCCAGCACTGCATTGCGATGCGGGTAGCGCCCAAAACGGTCCACGATGGCTTTGTGGCGCAGCTCGAAACTCAGGTTGTCGGCCTCAGCGTTGGCGCCGAACAGCGCTTCAGCTTGCAAATGAATCAGCCTGGACTCGCTGTGCATGTAGGGCATGTAAAAAAAGCTCCGCTGTTTGGGAGGCAAATCCTGGTCTGCTGCCAGCGCTACCGCCTCTTGCGCCAGCACCAGGGCCGCAGTGTCAAACGAATAGGCCAAAGCTTGGCCTCTGAACAGATTACGCGAGAACTGGTCCAGCACGATCACTTCAGCCAAGCGGCCGGCCGGTGTGGTGCGCCAGCCATACAACTCACCAAGGGCCGCCTGGCTGTGCAAGCCTGCCATGCGCTGGCGCAGCATCTCGTCAAAAGCCGGGTCGACAGCCCACCACGACTTCGGGTCGACTTCGCGAAACCAGAAGTCCAGGACTTGCTCAGGTTTATCGGTGACGTGGCTCATTGTTGCGGCGGCAAGAAGTCGAGGACGCTCTCAATCATAGGGTGACGGATGGATTGCAACTGACGCCACTGTACTGCGACTGACCGGCGCCAGGGGGTTGCCCCAACCCCCAGCACCTCCAGCGACTTGCGCGCCTGCCGCGCCACCCTGGTCTAATCAAGGTCGAATGATGCGATCGAAAGATCTTCTGTAATCCGCTCGCCGCGTTGGACGACCCCGTTATCTTGTTCACCGTTCTCAGGCAATCTTGAAGTCCGACTCCCAGCCGCCCGCAAGAACCAGCCCCGGCAGCCCCGGCAGCCCCGGCAGCCCCAGCAGTGCCAGCGGCCCGAGGAGCCCTCCGGGCGCACAGTGGCTGCGTGCGATGGTCGTGGTGGCAGCCTTGTTGCTGCTCAACAGCGCTTTGAGCTTCAGCACCTGGTGGCCCACACCCGGCATCGTGCCTGACGCGCGGCTGGCACCCGAGTTTGTGCTGATGTGGTGCCTGCTGCTGGCCTGGGTGGCTTGGCGCGGGCGCTTGTCAGCCCGCGTGACGGCGCTGCTGACGGGTCTGTACCTGCTGCTGGTGCTGGGCCGCTACATCGACGTCACCGCGCCGGCGCTGTTTGGCCGCGCCGTCAATCTGTACTGGGACGGCGCGCAGGTGCCACGATTCTTGTGGGTCACCGCGCAAAGTCAGCCATGGTGGCTGTCAGTGCTGGCGACAGCGGCTGTGGTGCTGCTGTTTTGGGGGCTTTACCGTGGCTTGCGCTGGGGCGTGCGGGTCGCCGGGCAGCAGGCGGCACCCATTGCGCTGCGCACGCCCTGGGCTCTGGGACTGACGGCACTGGCCGTGGCGTTGGTCGTTGCCAACTACGCAGGCGTGCGTGCCACCTGGCCCTTTGTCAGCAAGCCGGTGATCCCGACTTATTGGCAGCAGGCCAGGCTGCTGGCCACCGCGCTGTCGCCGCAAGCCATTGAAGCCGCGCTGCCTACGGCCAATGCGCTGGAGATGGCCCTGCAAGCGCCACCCGGCCAGGCGCTGGGCGCTTTGGCCGGGCGCGATGTGTACCTGATCTTCATGGAGTCGGTAGGCGCCGTCACTTATGACCACCCCCAGGCCGCCCAAGCGCTGAAGACCACCCGACAACGCTTCGAGCAACAACTGCACAGCAGCGGCCGGCAGGTGATGTCGGCTTTTTTGAAGGCACCTACCTTTGGCGGCGCCAGTGATCTTTCACACCTGAGCTTGTTGTCGGGCATCGACTTGTCGGACCCGCACCGCCATGATTTGCTGCTGACGACGCAACGCCCCACGCTGCTGAGCTTGTTCAAATCGCAGGGGTATGAAACCTTCGGCGTCTACCCTGCATTGTCTTGGGACTGGCCTGAAAGAGCTTTCTACGGTTTCGATCAGTTCGAAGAAGGCCGCACGCTGGACTATCAGGGCCCGGCGCTGGGTTACTGGTCGATGCCCGACCAGTTTGCGCTGGCCCGCTTTGAGCAAAAACACCCGCGGCGTGCCGACTCGCCACCGCGGCTGCTGTTCTTTCCAACGATCACCTGCCACTTTCCGTTCAGCCCGGTGCCGCCTTACGAGGAAGACTGGGCGCGGGTGTTGACCGCTGAGCCTTTTGATCCGGCCGCCTTGAAAAGCGCTTTGGCTGAAAAGGTCAACTGGCTGAACATGATGCCCGACTACATCCGCATGGTGGACTACACCTACCGCGTGCTCGGCGGCTTCATGCAGCAGCCCGAGCCGAGGGAGACGATCTTCGTGCTGCTGGGTGACCACCAGCCCACCGCCAACATCAGCGGCGAAGGCGCATCCTGGGACGTGCCAGTCCACATCATCTCGCGCGACCCTGCGCTGCTGGCTCGCTTGGCACCGTTCGGCTTCACACCCGGCATGAACCCGCCCCGGCAGCCGCTGGGCGGCATGCATGATTTGACGGCCTTGCTGCTGCGGGTGTTTGCGGCCAACGAAGTGCTGGCTGGGGCGGGTGCAACCGTTGCTCCACCCGTTGCGCCACCCGTTGCGCCGCCCGCTGCAACCCACGCCACAGGCCTGCGGCGGTGAGCGCTGCGTCCGACACACCCCCCAGCGCCCGCCAATGGACCGTCGCGCTGAGTGTGGCCGCGCTGGCGCTGGGGCTGTCTGCTGCGCTGCGCTACCGCGTCGTCGAGCCTGCGGATGTCAGCGCTTTTTGCGGTGCAGTGGGCAGCGGCGATCTGCTCTGCGTACTGCGCAGCGCCGTGGTGGCGTTGTTCTCGCAACAACGGCTGGGCTGGCTGGCGCTGGGGCTGTCAATACTGGCCTTGTGGGCACGCCAGCGCAATTTGGCGTTGCTGGCCTTGGCCACAGCCTGCGCCGGGCTGATGCTGTATTGCACCCGCTATGCCGCGCCGGCGGCCTTGCTGGCGGCGCTGGCATTGCTGCCAGCGTGGCGGGCAGCCGGTACAGCAGGAGACCGCGCTGAGGGCGATGCAGGAGGTGATGGCTCTTTGGAAGATGAAGCCGCAGCTGAAGACCCCGCCAACTCAGGCAGCAACGCAGCCGGGGCCTGGCGATGAGCGCGCCACAGCGTGGCTGCGGCGATCACCAACAAGGCCGCAGCCCACATCAGGGCCTGCGTATTGGCCAGCCCTTCCAGGGCGACCACCAGCAAAGCGCCCACCCCGGCGAGGCCGGCCAGCAGACGTTCTTCGCGCGCAGCGCGCGCTTGCCGGTCGCCCAGGATCAGCAGCGCCAGCAGCAGCAAGGCCGGCACGCACCAGCTCTCAACAGGCAGCGGCCTGTAGCGGGCGTCGAAGACCAGGGCCAGCGCCTGTGCAGCAGCGGCAAACAGCAGCGGCGCCAGCAGCAGCGTGCTCGGCACGGTCGACGCGGCGGTTTCAGCAGTGATCGGGTCCTCCTGCAGACTGGCACGGGTGTGCTGACCCACCAGCGGCCCTGCCCTGGTGGCAAGCCACCACTGTGCGATGCCTGCACGCTGCAACGGGGTTGGGTGGCCCTGCCCCACCAGCAGCGCCCAACGCCAAAGCAAAGCCAAGGCGCCGATGCTGGACAACAACATGACACTGCCGCCAGTGAACCACTCAAACGCATCGCGGCTCCAGATGACCAGCGCCTGGAATTGCAACCAGGCGGCCCAGGCCACCAACGCTGTGCCACTGCACAATCCGGTGGCCAGCGTCAACCTGCGGCTCAGAGAGCGCGTGGGCGGGCCCGACCGGCGTCGCAACATCAAGACTGCGGCAGACATCAGCACGCCCAACAAGGCGCCACCCGCCAAGGCCCACAAGGGCTGCTGCCAATGCGCAGCCGGCGGCAGGTCGCCCTGCAGCGGCACGCGCAACTCGCCTTCGGCATCGAACAGGCCCCAGCCCCCGCCCATGGCACCTTCCAGCGCGCGTTTCCAGGGCTGATCGAAGCCTTCGATGAGGTTGAAATCCAAGGGCGAGCTTGCTTGCCGCTGCAGCATCTCGCGCACAAACTGCGCTTGCTGCCAGCGCCCCGGCAAGGCCGGGCCACGCTGGCGCCCGATGGCCGGCCAGCCGGTCTCGGCCACCCACACTGGCGTGGTGCCAAACCGTTGCTGCAGCTTCGACGCGATGGCGTGCACATGGCCAGCGGCGCTGTCGATGCCCACCGGGTCGTCCTCCCAATACGGCAGGATGTGCACCGAGACCTGCTGCACATGCGGCAGCAACACGGCTGCATGGCGCAGCCAGAACTCCCAGACATCGGCATAACTCACAGGCACGGGCGACTCGGCTTTGGCCTGCGCCAGCAACTCGGCCAGCGCCGAAGGCGGCAGCTCGCGCCGCAACAACACCTCGTTGCCGACCATCAGCAGCTTGACGACATCGGGGTAGCGCTGTGCGATCGACAAGCCCAGCCGCAGTTGCTGCTGGTTGACTTCTGCATTGCCGCTGATCCACACGCCCAGCACCACCTGCAAGCCCAGCTTGCGCGCCAGCGTCGGCACCGCATCCAGCCCATGGTCCAGACCATAGGTGCGAACGCAGCCGGTGGTCGTGGCGAGCTGCCGCAAATCGGCCTCGATGATGTCGGGGGCGATGTGCAGATCAGGGTCGAGCGGGGTGTCACCGGGTCGCCTGAAGGGGGCATAAGAGACACAGGGGAACAAGGCGCCGCCGACTTGGTCAACCGAGTTGCCGGCCGAGTCGCCGACCGCTGTGGCGGCAGGTGCAAGGGCCGCAGGCAAGGCACGGGTACGGCCCTGGCTGAGCACCAAGACCACGGCGGCCATTGCAGCCAGCGCGAGCAAGGACACAGAAATCAAGGTGCGCCCGAGCGAAGGCGCTTTTGGCGTGGACGAGGTCATCAACAATTCAGAGTCGAAAAGAAATTGATGGGGCAGGAACGCTGGTGCAGCGCAGGTGGAGCGGTGGGGACGAGCAGGTGCAGGGTGGCTCACTGCAAGCAGCCAGTCAACCGTTGGGTGGCCGATCAGCAGGCAGGTTTGCCGGCCCAACAAGAGACCCTTGAACAGGTCGAATCCAGCCCCCGGGCGTCTCACGCGTCTCACGCGTCTCATGCGTCAGACGCGTCAGACGCATCTGACGCGTCAGAAGTTTAAGTGGTGAAGTTTCTGCAGTGATCCATCCCTCGAACAAAGCCTCGAACCCGACCAGCGCCGCAGCAACGCGCGTTGATCCAGCGCCTGGCTCGACCGCAACCAGCCAGGTCCGCCGCGCCTTGGTGGCCTGCTTTCTGGCCACCGCGGTGGCCTTGCTCAACGCCGGGCTGTGGTGGGCCTTGAACCCGCCGCTGGCCGCACCCGACGCGCCGGAGCGCGTCAACGGCCTGGCCTACAACGCCTTTCAGCGTTGGGACGGGCCGCTGGCGCAGCGCTTTCCATCGATGCCCGATGTGGCACAAGACCTGCAGCAACTGGCGCTGCGCACCGGGCAACTGCGCACCTACAGTGCGGCTGAGTTTCCGCAACTGCCGGCGATGGCTGCGCAGGCCGGGTTGCAGCTGACGCTGGGCTTGTGGCTGGACCAGCGCAAGGCCAACAACGAGCTGGAGGTGCAAGCGGCGGTGGATGCCACACGCCGGCCCGGACCCATCCAGCGCCTGATCGTGGGCAACGAAACCCTGCTGCACGGCAAACTCACACTGGCTGAGCTGACGGCGTATCTGCAGCGGGTCAAGCAACTCACAGGGCTGCCCGTGTCTACTGCCGAGCCCTGGCACATGTGGCTGCTGCAACCCCGGCTGGCCGAGCATGTGGACTTCATCACCGTGCATCTGCTGCCTTACTGGGAGGGCGTGGCGGTCGAGGACGCCGTTGAAGACGCCCTGGCCCGCTATGAGCAGGTGCGCCAGCGCTTCCCGGGCAAAACGGTGGTGATCGGTGAAGTCGGCTGGCCCAGTGCCGGCAATCCGGTCAAAAGGGCCCAGGCCAGCCCGGCGGCGCAGGCGGTCTTTGTGCGTCAGTTCGTGGCCCGGGCTGAGGCCATGAAGCTCGACTACTTCTTGATGGAAGCCGTGGACCAGCCCTGGAAGCAGGCCACCGAAGGCACCGTCGGCGCGCACTGGGGCTTGCTGGACGCCCAGCGCCAGCCCAAGTTCGCATTCACAGGCACGGTGTTGGCCGACCCCTACTGGCGCGTCAAAGCCGGCGCCGCTGCGGCGCTGGGCCTGCTGGCGATGCTGCCGTTCTTGTGGCACTTTGCACACATGCGACTGGCCGGCCGCGTGGCTTTTGCGCTGATGGCGCAGGCGGTGGCGAGTTTTGCCGTGCTGCTGTTCACCCGGCCTCTTGAGCACTACCTGCGGCTCACCGACTGGCTGATGCTGGCGGTGCTGCTGCCCGCCTTGGTGCTGATGGCGGCGATGCTGCTGGCGCAGTGCTTCGAGTTTGCAGAACTGTTCTGGCGCCGCAGCCTGCGGCGCAGAGCCAGACTCAAGCCTTGGTTGCCGGATCAGGCGGCAACGAAGG
The DNA here is from genome assembly GCA_038324515.1 of Burkholderiales bacterium. GTDB lineage: Bacteria > Pseudomonadota > Gammaproteobacteria > Burkholderiales > Burkholderiaceae_C > Rubrivivax. The sequence continues at coordinate 6,595 of JBBQIB010000101.1, read as the reverse complement.
CGCTGGCCGCTGATGTGGATGCTGATGTGAATGCCGATGCCGATGCCGATGCCGATACCGATACCGATACCGCTACCGATACCGCTACCGGTGCACCGCCTCTGATCAGCATCCACCTGGCGTGCAGCAACGAGCCGCCAGAGGCTGTCATCCTGGCCATCGACAGCCTGGTGGCGCTGCAATGGCCGCAGTTGGAAATTTTGGTGGTCGACAACAACACCACCGACCCCCAGAAGTGGCAGCCACTGCAGGCCCATGTGGAAAAACTGTGGGCGCAAGGGATAGCGCAACGCACCCCCACAGACGGCACGAGCGTCGACACGACCGGGCTCTTGGGTCACGACGATGCTGCTGAAACTGCACCTGTCGACGCTGCCATCGAGCCCCGCCCCAGGCTGCGTTTCTTCCACCTGCCCAAGTGGCCCGGCTTCAAGGCCGGCGCCCTGAACTACGCGCTGCAACAAACCGACCCACAGGCGCAATGGGTGGCGGTGGTCGATGCCGACTACGTGGTCAAGCCGCAATGGCTGCAGCAACTGGCTGGCTGGATGCAGGCGCGCGAGGTCGGCATCATTCAAGCACCCCAGGCGCATCGGCACTGGCAAGGCAGCCGGCTGGCGCGCATGATGAACTGGGAGTACGAGGGTTTTTTTCGCATCGGCATGCACCATCGGCATGAGCGCGACGCGATCATCCAGCATGGCACGATGACGCTGATCAGGCGCAGCGCGATGCAGCAAGCAGGCGGCTGGGACGAGGCCTGCATCTGCGAAGACACCGAGCTGGGCCTGCGGGTGCTCATGCGCGGTTGGCGTGCGGTGTACGTCGACGAGGTGATGGGTGCCGGGCTGGTACCCGCCGACTTTGGCGCCTATCGCCGCCAGCGCCAGCGTTGGGCCCAAGGCGGGATGCAGATCCTGCGCCGGCATGTGGGAGCGCTGTTCGCCCCACCCTTCACCGGCGGGACTCCAGCTACTGCAACGGCGAAGGCGAAGGTGACTGCGACAGCAGCAAGAACAACAGCAAACGCGACGGGAACGGGAACGGGAACGGCAACGGCAACGGCAACCGCAACGGCAACGGCAGCCTTACCGCAGGCCCCACGCTCAGGTTTGCGCCTGGGTCAGCGCTACCACTTCCTGGCTGGCTGGCTGCCGTGGATGGGTGACGCGCTGCACTTGCTGTTCAGCGTGCTGGTGTTGCTGTGGTCGCTGGGCTTCTTGCTGGCACCGCAATACTTCGGCCTGCCGCTGTGGCTTTTTGTGGTGCCCTTGGCAGTGTTTTTCACCGCTCGCGCACTGCTCGGGCCACTGCTCTATCGGCGTCGGGTGCCCTGCAACTGGGCCGATACGTTGGGGGCGGCGCTGGCCGGCATGGGGCTGTCGCACAGCGTCGCCCAAGGCGTGCTGGCCGGGCTGACGGCGCAGCCAGCCCAGTTTCACGTCACGCAACGGGTCGGCCTGCCGGTCGACAGTGACCGTGCCGAGCAAGCCCGAGCCATGGCTCGCCCGGCTGCAAACCCTGCCGCGCACCCTGCTGCACACCCGGTTGAGAGCCCGCTTGCCCACAAGGCGGCGCACCACCCAGCCCCTGGCGCGCAAACTCGCACACCCTGGTGGGCGGTCGTCCGCGAAGAGGCAGCGCTGCTCATCGGCCTGTGGGTCTGCATCGTGGCGCTGGCCAGCCAACGCACGCCAGATGATGTGGCGCTGCTGGTTTGGGTCGGTTTGCTCGGTGTGCAATCGCTGCCTTACGCGGCAGCGCTGATTTGCGCCTGGTTGTCGCCACGCCAAACGGTGGCCGAAGTGAGGCCGTCGGCAATGCCTCGCAGCGTCGCCTCTGGGCACGGGGCGGCGGGCGACTGAGGCATTCTCGGCGCTGGGCTGGGCGATGTGGTGGCGCGCATCGAGCGCGTCGGCGGCGCTGTCAGCCGGCATTCTCAGAGCCCGCAGCAAGAGCCTCAGCGCGAGTGTTGCGTCATCCAAAGCACCCCCAACACAGTAGCCCGCCCGATGCAGCCCCACCCGATCCGTTCGCTCCTGATTGCCAACCGTTCCGAAATCGCAATCCGGGTCATGTGCACGGCCTCCGAGTTGCGCATTCGCTCGGTGGGCATTCAATCTTCAGGTCTTGAGCCGCCCGCTCATCGTGCCGACAGCTCCACCAACGTCGGCCTCTTCCAGCACCTGAGCTGCAGCCGGTCAGCACAAAGTCGCAGGCCCCGGACAGCGAAACCGATGAAGCAGTCAAGACCCAAGCCACCCGAAGGGCAGCACAATGCTCTGCAACGACAACGCTGAGCTCAGCCATGCTTTCCCCTCGCCACAGTGTTGCGGCCAACCTTGAACTCACCGAAAACGGCGCCACACTGGCTGACGCCAAGAGGCGTCTGACCATTCTGTGGATGGCCTCGCCTTGGGCCGCTGCGCTGCTGCCAGCCAACGCGGCTTGGGCTGCAGGTGCAGCCGCAACGTCTTCAACGCCAGCCGCCCCGCCGTCCGCACCTGCAGACGGCCACCCCTCAGCGGGCCGCTGGGTGCACGCCTTCGCGGCCTACGGCTTGCCCAAATACGGCAGCGACTTCACGCACTTCGATTACGTCGAGCCACGCGCCCCGGTAGGCGGCACGCTGAAGCTGCGCAACCCCGACCGGCGCAGCAGTTTTGACAAGTACAACCCCTGGACCACGCGCGGCAACGCCCCTGCCGGGGTACTGATCTGGATGGCCGAAGGCCTGTGCCATCTGGCCATGGATGAGCCGATGAGCATCTACGGGCTGTTGGCCGAGGCGATGTGGGTGGAGCCGGATTTCTCGGCAGTGACTTTCAAGCTGCGCCCCGAAGCGCGCTTCAACAACGGCGACCCGGTGCTGAGTGAGGACGTGCGCCACAGTCACGAAATGCTGGCCGGCAAAGAAGCTTCGCCACAAGTCCAGACGACGGTGGCCGACATCGCCCGCGTGTTGACGCCGGACGCCCGCACCGTGCGCTTCGAGTTCAAAGGCAAGGGGCGCGACTTCGTGTTCACCGCCGCCACCATGCCGGTGTTCAGCCGCAAGTGGACAGCAGGGCGCAAGTTCGATCAGGTGGTGACCGACTACCCCATCGCCAGCGGGCCCTACGCCATCGACCGCGTGGACATGCCCAGGCGCATCGAGTTCAAGCGCCTGCCCGACTACTGGGGCCGCAACCTGCCGGTGCGGCGCGGGCACTTCAACTTCGAGCGTGTCGTCTACCGCAACTACACCGACCAAGCGGTGGCTTTCGAAGCCTTCAAGGCCGGCGAGTTTGATCTGTTCAAAGAGTACAGCTCACGCGCATGGGTGCGCCGCCACAAGGGCGTCAAGTGGGAAGACGACCGCATCGAGAAGGTCGAACTCAAGACCGGCTTTGGCCAGCAGCTGCAAAGCTACCAGCTCAACCTGCGCCGGCCCAAGTTTCAGGACATCCGCGTGCGCGAGGCGCTGGGCTACACCTACGACTTCGACACGCTGAACAAAACCGGCGTTTTCACCCGTGCCAGCAGCGTCTTCAACAACTCCGAGTTCGCAGCAGCCGGCCTGCCCAGCCCCGGCGAGTTGAAGATCCTGGAACCCTTCCGCGCCGAGTTGCCTCCTCGTGTCTTCGGCCCACCCTGGGTGCCGCCCAGCACCGCCAACAACCCCAAGGCGGTGCGCGAAAACCTGCTCAAAGCCCGCGCGCTGCTCGAACAAGCAGGCTGCAAGCTGGATTCAGAAGGCAAGCTGCGCCTGCCCAGCGGCGAACACCTGACGGTGGAATACATGGTGCCGCGCAGCGCCAACATCGTGGACTGGCAGCGCAACCTGGACAAGCTGGGCGTGGAACTCAAAGACCGGCTGGTGGACTTTGCGCTCTACAGCCGCCGGCTGGACGAATACGACTTCGACATGGTGGGCATCGTCGAGGGGCGTTTCACGCTGCCTGCGGCGCCCACGCAGGCCAGGATTTACGGCAGCAAATCGGCCGACGAGCCCGGCAACAGCAACTACCGCGGCGTCAAGAGCCGCGCCGTAGATGCCGCCATCGAGGCCATGAACCGCGCCACCACGCTGGAAGAACTGCGCGACGCAGCGCGGGCGATGGACCGCGTGGTGATCTGGAATTTTTGGCAAATACCGGACCTGTGGGCATCACGTGAGCCCTTTTCGCACTGGAACAAGTTTGCGCGCCCTGAGAAGTCTCCCCCCTACTTCCAGGCCGACACCCTGATCAGCGGCTTTGTCGAGTGGGGCCCGTGGCCGCTTTGGACCTGGTGGGACAAATCCAAGCCCTTGGCTGCTGCCATACAAAGAGCCTGAGCCTGATCACCCACCATGCTGATCTACATCCTCAAACGCCTCGGTCTGATGCTGCCCACCTTGCTGGGCGTGCTGACCATCACTTTCGTGGTGATGCAGTTCGTGCCCGGTGGGCCGGTGGAGCAACTGATGGCCGAAGCCCGCGCCGGTTCGGGTGGCGACACCGGCGGCTACAAGGCCGGGCGCGATTTGAACAAGCAACAACTGGAGGATCTGAAGAAGCTCTACGGCTTCGACAAGCCCGCCCATGTGCGCTATGTCGAGATGCTGGCCGGCTTTGCCCGCTTCGACTTGGGCACCAGTTTTTTGTACAACAAGGATGTGTGGACGCTGATCAAAGAAAAGCTGCCGGTTTCGATGTCCTTGGGCCTGTGGACCTTTTTGATCAGCTACATGGTCAGCATCCCGCTGGGTGTGGCCAAGGCGGTCAAGGAAGGTTCACGCTTTGACCTGGTGACCACGGGCTTTGTGCTGCTGGGTTATGCGATACCGGGGTTTGTGCTGGGCATCCTGCTGATCGTGCTGTTTGCCGGCGGCACCTTCTGGGACATCTTCCCGCTGCGCGGGCTGACCAGCGACAACTGGGCCGAGCTGTCGCTCTTGGGCAAGATCGCCGACTATTTCTGGCACCTGACGTTGCCGCTGATCTGCCTGGTGATCACGAGTTTTGCAGTGGTCACGCTGCTGACCAAGAACACCTTTGTCGAAGAGATTCGCAAGCAGTATGTGTTGGTGGCGCGCGCCAAGGGGCTGAGCGAAAATCGGGTGCTGTACAAGCACGTGTTTCGCAACGCGCTGATTCCGCTGGTCACGGGATTTCCTGCAGCATTTGTGGGCGCCTTCTTCACCGGTGCCTTGCTGATCGAAACGCTGTTCTCGCTCGACGGCCTGGGCCTGTTGAGCTACGAGAGCGTGGTGCGGCGCGACTACCCGGTGGTGCTGGGCTCGCTGTACCTTTTCACGCTGATCGCGCTGGTGGTCAAGCTGGCTTCTGACCTGCTGTATCTGGTGGTCGACCCGCGAGTGCAGTTTGGGAGTGTGGCCAAATGAGGCAAGCGTCATGAGTGCCGTTCTCGATCTGCCCACGCCGGCAGCCGACCTGCCGGCTTTCAAACCGCAATCGCCGGGACAACGTGCCTGGGCGCGCTTCAAGCGCAACCGCGTGGGCACCTGGTCGCTGTGGATTTTCTTGACCCTGCTGGTGCTCGCCACTTGTGCCGAGTTGCTGAGCAACGACAAGCCGCTGCTGACCCGCATCGACGGCCAGTGGTACGCCCCGATCCTGAGCAACCCCAGCGAAAAAGCCCTGGGTGGCGACTTCGACACCCCCACCAACTGGAAAGACCCGCTGATCGACGACATCCTGGCCAGGCCCGGCAACTGGGCTTTGCCGACGCTCAATCCGCACTCTGCCGATTCGCTCAACTATTTCAGCCCCGTGCTGCACCCCGGCGCCCCGACTTCCGAGAACTGGCTGGGCACCGATGAGAAAGGCCGCGACATGCTGGCGCGGCTGGTCTACGGCTTTCGCGTCAGCGTGTGGTTTGCGCTGGCGTTGACGCTGACTGGCACCTTGATCGGCATCGCGGCTGGCGCGTTTCAGGGCTACTTCGGCGGCCGCACCGACCTGCTGCTGCAACGCTTCGTCGAGATCTGGGGCGCCGTGCCTGAGCTGTACCTGCTGATCATCTTCGCCTCGATCTTCGAGCCCTCGATGCTGCTGCTGCTGCTGCTGCTCAGCCTGTGGGGCTGGATGGGTTTGTCGGACTACGTGCGCGCAGAGTTCTTGCGCAACCGCAACCTCGAATACGTCAAGGCCGCGCGCGCTTTGGGCCTGAGCAACTGGCAGATCATCCGCAAACATGTGCTGCCCAACTCGATGACGCCGGTGATCACTTTTCTGCCGTTTCGCATGAGTGGCGGCATCCTGGCTTTGACTTCGCTGGACTTTCTGGGCCTGGGTGCGCCGGCCAGCGTGGCCTCCTTGGGCGAGCTGCTCAAGCAAGGCAAGGACAACCTCGATTCGTGGTGGATCATCGTGCCGACCTTTGCGGTGCTGGTGGTGACGATGCTGCTGCTGACTTTCATCGGCGACGCGCTGCGTGATGCCTTTGACACGCGTAAATCGTGAACCGGGCATGAACCAGCCAGGCATCGTCGACAACAAAACACCCCTGCTGCAGGTGCAAGACCTGAGTGTTCGCTTTGGCACCAGCACGGTGGTCAACCAGGTCAGTTTCGAGATCGCGGCCGGCGAGAAATTCGCGCTGGTCGGCG
>JBBQIB010000100.1:0-13440 GCA_038324515.1 Burkholderiales bacterium | reverse complement strand
ATGGGCTCGCGGCCGAGGATCCCTGCCGGATTCGTGTTGTAAAGCGACACCCGACCAGCGCGCGACGTCAGTACCTTCACACGGAAGCGGTCGCCGGTGCGAAACGTACGGCTGGTGGCGTACGGTCTCAGAGTGCCGTCTGGCGACTCCAGCAGGATGCTGACGGCCATGGCATCAGCCATCGCCGCCGAACCGCCAACTGCGGGCGCCGTGATCCGGTCGAGCACGATGTCTTTGGTAGTCGCTGCTACCGATAACGATGTGCCAACGGCCAGAACGCCGGCCACGGACAGCGCCGCCAGTGCTGACAGCGTACGGCGCCGCGAGGCGGCGAAGATAGTGAACGAGGAAGCGTTTTTCATGCAGAAGCTCCGGTTGATGTCATGGGGCCATAGTGGCCGAGACGGTGGGTTATGCCATGCAGGACGCCCACAACAGAGTTTCGTCAGATGCAGGACCCTCGGAACCTCGTGACCCTCCCACCACACGGGCACGCCAGTGGCGTGGCGCTCGATCCTACGGCCGCCATTTCGTTTGTGGCAACGGTTGTGCAGACTCCGCGACATCTGTGATTTGCGCGGTGTGTCGATGCATTGGTGACGCACCGGATGGATACAGACCAATCAACATCAGGGAGTTCGCGCCGACATGCGCACTTTGGCGCCACTGTTCATCCATGCCTGCCGACCAAGCAAGGCGCTGGAACTGGTCGGCGAACCAGTCCGGGCTCTCCGCCAGCCCCTCCCCAACCACACCTCGCCTTTTCCGCAAGACGGTCTGCAATCTGACATTCCTAGCTCGCCCGGCGTCTGTATGCCCAAGTGTTGCTATCTCACCAGCTCGCACCAGCTTGCTCCCCCTCAATCAGCCTGGAGAATCTAGATGAAACGCCTGCAAAGCCTCCTGCGCCTGGCCCTTAGCGCCTCCATCGCCAGCCTGCTGGCCCTTGGCGGTGCAGCCGCCCAAGCCGCCCAGAGCCATGCGCTGATCCTGTGGATCGGCGACTACGAAGGCACAGACAGCGACCTGCCCGGCATCGACAAGGACGCCGCACTAGCCCGCCAGATCGCGCGCCAGATCGGCGTCCCGGACAACCGCATCGTGGAAGTGAGCAACGCGCGCCTAGACCGCGAGGGCATGGTCAATACATTCGTCTCGCTGAACCGGCGTGTCAGCCAGGGCGACCATGTCTACATCTATTACTCTGGCCACGGCTTCCAGGGCAAGGCCAAGGACAGCGCCACCTGTACCGAGGCACTGGTCACGCACGACCTCTCAGGCGTGCTTGACGCGGAGTTGCAGGCCGTGCTGGCGCGCCTGAGCCAGAAAGCCAAGCAGATCGTCGTCATGAACGACTCCTGTTTCTCGGGCGGCGCCGCCACGAAAAGCCTGCGAGGGGCCGACGGTGCCGTGCCCAAGGTCTACGGCGGCGCATCGCTGCGCTCGGCCGGTGGCGGCAGCGGCGAGGTCTACCAGTGCGGACAGGCCATCAACACCTTCACCCGCAATTTCGGCTCCGAGCGCGCAGCCAACCAGCCCAACATGGTCTACCTGGCCGCCTCCAGCGACCGCGAAGTGTCGTTTGCTACGCCCACAGGCAGCCTGGCCACTGTGGCCTGGGCTGCCTGCCTGGGGAGCGGCGAGGCCGACACTGACCGCAGTGGCAGTGTGACCGCCGAAGAACTGCGCGCCTGCGCCCAGGGCCGAATCGACCGCAGCGGCAAGAAGCAGACGGTCAGCATCGTCGGCGATCGCAACATGCCGCTGAGCTTCATGGGCGGCGGCATCGGGGTTGGCGGCGCCGAAGTCGGCAGCGCAAGCGGCTCTGCCGCGCAACCCGAGGGCGCCGTGGCCGCCTTGAACGACCTGGCCAACGGCGCCGACCGTGCACGCCGCGTGACCCTGCAACCTAATCAGGGCACCTACCGCATTGGGCAGGACTTCTTGCGCTTCAACGTCACCACCGACAAGCCCGGCTACCTGTACCTGCTGCAGGCGGGCAGCGACGGCAAGCCAACCACCATCCTTTTCCCCAACCAGTACGACAGCAACAACTTCGTCAAAGCCGGTTCGACCGAGTTCCCCAGCGCCAGCAGTCGGCTGCGCCTGCGGTCGCTGGGCCCCGCGGGTACCACGCATCTGATGGCCATCGTGGTCGACAAGCCCGCCGACTTGGCACATGTGGGCGGCGTGAGTCAGGGGTTCCGCTCGATGGACAGCACGAGCAGCAGCTTCCGGAACTTCGTGGCCGAAGTCACCCAGTCGGGCGGGGGCACCTACGGCGCCAGCCGCGTGACCGCCCTGCGCGAACAGCCATGACCGGCAGGACGCGTAGCTGCACCATGTGCCACATACATTGCACCCCCATGACTGGGAGCCAGACCATGACTGCCAATCCCTATGCCATTCCTTGCCTGCCGCGGCGGATCTTCGCTCCGCTGGTGCTCGCGGTCGCGGTCGCGGCCATGCTGGCCTGGCCTGTCGGCCCCGGAACGGCCTCCGCCAACCCCGTGGCCAGTTCAACGGCGCAGCCGGACTCCGCTGCCGCGCCCAAAGCACCGGCTTCTGCCCCAGCAAAGGACGTGGTGCTGGACGACGCCGATTCCGTGCCGGCCTCCAACGGGCGCCTCGTGCCGACGCCGGCCACGCGGCCCGAAGCGGCCGGCCCCGCCGATAGCCTGCACGACACCGTGGCTGCGGCCGCTCTGGGCGACCTGGCCTTGGCGCTGATGCGCCATCAGGCGGCCGCCAGCGGCCAGGCGCAGACCAACATGGTTCTCTCGCCGCTGAGCGTGGCGTCGGCACTGGGGTTGGTGCACGCCGCCAGCGCTGGCGAAACTGCCCGCGAGCTTGCCGCGCTGATGGATCCGGCAACCGCTGGCGACCGCTACTTCCGGCAGCAGCTGCCACGCCAGATCACACGCCTGGGAAACAAGGCAGACAGCCCGCTGACCATAGCCAATCGCCTATGGGTTGGCACCGGCCTAGCCCCGGCCATTCCGGACGCCTTCGCCGCACTGGTCACCCAGCGCCTGCGGGCAGACGCTTCGATCGTGGACTTCACTCGGCCCGAACCGGCACGCGTCAGCGTCAACGCCTGGGTGACCGAGCACACCGGCGGCCGCGTACCGGCTCTGCTGCCGCCAGGCAGCGTACGCCCGGGCACGCAGGCCATCGTCACCAACGCAGTGCACTTCAAGGCGCGCTGGGCCGAACCGTTCGACCCCGACCGCACACGCAACATGCCCTTCACCCTGGGAGACGGCACCGTCAAGCAGGTACCGACCATGAGCGCCGAACGCCAGGTGCTGCAAGGCACCATCGGCGGCATGCAGGTCATGGCCCTGCCATTTGCCGGCGGCAGCTACCAACTGGTGCTGGCCATGGCACCGGCCGGCCATACGCTGGACGCCGCGCAGACGGCAGTGAGCGGGCTTGACATGGCCATCTGGCCGGGCGAACTGGCGCCGGCCACCTGCCGGCTGCTGCTGCCGCGATTCAGCCTGCAAGGCAGCACCGTGCGGCTCAAATCCGCGCTACAAGCACTTGGGGTTCGAACGGCCTTCGGCGACGGCGCTGACTTCACACCGCTGGCCGGCGCCGCTGGTCGGGCCCTGGCGCTCAGCGAGGTCTTCCACAGCGCCAACATCGTCATCGATGAGGCCGGCGGTGAAGCCAGTGCCGCCACCGCTGTGGTGGCCGACGTCAAGAGCTTCAGGCCGCCAGCCCCCCGCTGTGCTGTCGACCGCCCCTTCCTTTTCAGCATCGTGCACCTCGCCACCCAGACGCCGGTGTTCGTCGGCAAAGTGGCCGACCCCAGCGCAGGCTGATGCCCATGGCACGCCCCACGGCATTCGGCATCGTGCGCGGCGCGCTGCTGGCCGCCACTGGCGCGGCAACCTGGGCGGCTGCCGCGACATGCCTGGAACGTCACCCGCTGACCAGCGCCTGCCTGCGATCCGACCTTGGTTCCTTGGACCTCGAAACGCCATGGGCCCGTGCCGAGCGCCGGGTGCCCACCACTACCACGGAAGTTGAAGCCAAGATCGTTGGCGGTACAGCGGCTGCGCCGGGGAAGGATCCGTGGCAAGTTGCCCTTGTGCTGAAGAACAAGGCCAGCGTATTCGACGGCCAGTTCTGCGGTGGCGCGAACATCGGCGGTGGCTGGGTGCTGACCGCAGCACACTGCGTGGACGAGATTCCCCAAGAAGCCATGGCGGTCTACAGCGGCAGCACGTCATTGCGCGGCGGCGGGCGGCTGGCGGCGGTGGAGCGCATCGTCATTCACCCCGACTGGAATCGCAAGAGCCTGCACAACGACATTGCCCTGCTGCGTGTGCGTGGCAGTGCCGCTGGCCTGGCGGGCGAACCTGTGGACGGTCCGGCCGACGTGCCAGCGGCACTGCTGCCGCTGCTGCCGCTGCGCAGCACCGGCTGGGGAAGCAGCCTGCGTGTCAACGACGACAGCGGGCGCGAAGCCGAGTTGAAGGCCGTGGACCTACCCGTAGTGCCCGACGAGATCTGCAATGCGCCGCCAGCCTACGCCGGCATGATCACGTCCGGCATGCTGTGCGCCGGCCCCGAGGACACCAGCAAGAGCAGTTGCAATGGGGACAGCGGGGGGCCCGCCACGGTGGACTTCGCCGGCGCGAGGCGCCTAGTGGGCATCGTCAGCTTCGGCAAGCAAGGCTGTAGCGGGCGCCACGCCTACAGCGTGTTCACCCGCGTATCCGCCTACAACCCTTGGATTCGCCAGATAGTCAACCAGCAGAGCGATACGGCCCGACCTGCCGCTCCTCCCCGCTGAAGCGCCGGATCTCCTTTGCGGTCACAGGTGACCGGCACCAACACAGGGCTGCCCGGGCACGAATTCGCACGGATGCTGATCATGCGTGACTTGATGGCCATTCCGTACCCGGCCCCCAGCATTGCGCCGGCCTATCCCCTGTATCACGGTGGCTGCGAGTACCGGGGCATGCTGCAAAGCGCGCCTCGAGATGTCTTTGGAGAAACGGGCGGATTCGTGTATTTCGCGACTCTTCGCTCCTACGCCCAGACGCACATCCGCTCGGCACGCAGCCGCGGGACTTCGCATGCGAAGCGTGCTGCCCGTCTGTATGTTGTCGATGCGCGGGCACTGCCGCCGGGAGCGCGAGTGATGGATGCGGCCTGGAGGTCCGTTCCCCGGAACCTGCTGCTGTGCGACATCGTCGACCTCCGTTCGGAGTTGCACCGGATGCGAGACGAGGCGCTTGATCGCCGGCGCTCGGACGCACCTGCGCTCGACAGCCCCTTCGGGCGGGCCGGCCTATGGCGGCTGGCCGGCTGCGGTGTGCCGGTGCGTCGACACGATGATCCGGCGAACCCCATGTGCCTGAATGCCGTGCAGTTTTCCGAACTGGTTTTGCTGCAAGAGGCGCTCGGCATCGCCAGGAGCATGGCTGTACCGCCAGCCATGATCCACGACTGGCATGACCACGAAGGGGCGCCCATCGTCATCCATCGCTTCTACAGCGCGGCTCTGTTTGCACAGCAGTTTGCCGGCACGCTCAGGCCCGACATTTCACAGATCGACGAACTGATCCGTTTCATGCCTCGCCACTGGCTGGCTACGTTCACCCAGCCTGTCACACGGCACGCATTGCCCGCAGCCCGTGACCGGGCCGAGTGGGCTCGCATCACGGAATCCGGCGCGGGCACGCACGAAAGACCGAACCGGGCCTACCCCGAAGCAGACGGCAGCATCGTGCTGGTGCCGGGTCCAATTCCCGTGTTGGCGCGCGGATGGACGGGCATCGACAGGTCCGCCAGGCGCCATGCGACCCGCATCCGACAAGACCGCGGGTAGACGGCAGTAACCGGCTTGGCCGGTCAGAGCACACCACCGTGCGGCTGATCTGACAACGGCCCCTTCAGGCCCGTCCTCTTATGCAACGGCAGCAGGCCACACCTCAACCAGAGCGCGTGGTCGTTGCTGCCGAACCAGAGAAGTGAACGGCCCTGGAGGTGCCACGCGATGCAACAGAATGATCACGCCTATGCCGGCTTCTGGCTCAGAACCTGGGCCACGGCCATCGACCTGGCGCTGTTGATGGCTGTCACCCTGCCGGCGCTCATCGCGATCTACGGCCCGGACTACTTCGACATTGTCGAGACCGGCTTTGTTGCCGGGCCAGCCGACTTCTTTTTGTCGTGGGTCATGCCAGCCCTGGCGACGGTGGCGTTCTGGATCACCCGTGGCGCCACGCCGGGCAAACTGCTGCTGAACCTGCGCATCGTCGATGCCGGCAGCGGCTTGCCGCCCACCGCAGCGCAGTGCGTCGGTCGCTACTTCGCCTACGTGATCTCGCTGCTGCCCTTTGGGTTGGGGTTGCTGTGGATCGCCTTCGACGCCCGCAAGCAGGGCTGGCACGACCGCCTGGCCAACACCGTCGTCCTGCGCCGTGCAGGTGCCACTGACGTGTCGGTACGGCCGGCCGGCCACTGAACCTTGCGGCAACGCACAGAGCAGGAGAAGACCCATGCTGAAACGCCTTTTCACGTTCAAGGGCCTGCTGTCGCGCAGCGAATTGCTGGGGCTGCTGGCCTTGTTTGTGTCGCTGTTGTTCTGCGCCGGCATCCTGCTGGCATTCGTGGCTTCATTGATGGGCTGGGAACAGGATGCGGTCGAGACCTTGATCGCATTGCTCACTGTGCCGTCCATGCTCGTGTACGCGACGCTGGCGGTACGGCGCTTGCGCGACATCGGCGCTCACCCGCTGGTGGCGCTGGGCCTGTTGATCCCCGTGGTGCAGTTGGCCGTGCTCGGCTACCTGCTGCTGGCGCCCGGGTGGCAGGACCGCAACGGGGTACGCCACCTGCTGCGTGCACTCAGGGTCGTGGCCGACGCAGAAGAGGATGCTTCAGCGGCACAGACCGCGTGCCTGCAAGGCTTGTTCGACGACGCCTTCAGCCTGCCCAAGCCCTTGCAGGCGGCCGCCTTGACCGAATGGCAACGCGTTGTGCGGCCGCCCTCGGAGTTTCCGCAGCATCTGCAACGCTTCATCAAGGCCTGCAAGGGCGCAACGGAAGTCAAGTCAACCGCGCTGGCCATGCTGGTGGCCATGGCAGCAGCGGGTGGCGCCATCTCGCGGCGCCAGGCCCTGCTGCTGGACGAGGCCCAGCAGCTGCTGCAGGTTGAACCGCCGCTGCCACCCGCCCTGGACGCGATGCTGGGCATGGCCGCCCGGATGTGCAAGGCCGATGGCCCCGTGCAGCCGAGCCACATCCAGGTGCTGGACAGCTTCTTTGGCGATGTGCTGTCGCTGACCCCTGGGCAGCGCGCCGCAGCCGTCCAGCGCTTTGCGGCGGCCAAGGCGTCCGCCGTGCCGTTCGAGTCGCACGCGGCAGCGTTCATGGCCGTGCATGGACAGGACCAGCCACCCCGGCAGGCCCTGTTCGGCCTGCTGCTGGCCCTGGCACACGCCGGTGGCGACCTGTCCGCAAAGCGGATCAAGCTGCTTGACGATGCGGCGCGCTGCCTGCACATCCTGCCCGACGGTGCACAAGGCAGTGGCTCGACCGACGCCCCCGCCGAGGTCGACGAACGCCATGCCGCCACACTGGGCGTGCCGCCTGACGCGCCCTGGGACGAGATCCGGCGCGCCTACCGCAGCGCCATGGCGCGCAGCCACCCCGACAAGGTGGCGGGCCTGAGTGCGGCCATCCGCGAGGCGGCCGAAGCCGAAGCCAAGCGCTTGAACGAGGCCTACGAGCACTTTCGTGGCCGGTACGCCCACGGGGCATGACCTGGGTCCGCCCGGGCTCGAAGCCCTGGCCCGGCAAGCACGCCACCAGACAGACGCGCCATCTGACGCCTGGCAGGCGCTGCCGTCTTTAGCCCCAGAAGGGGCAACGCGGTGGCCACGGGGGCCGCACGGTGATGCACCCGCACAAGGAGAAACCGATGCACCCACCGATGCCACTGCACATCAAGACCCTGGCCTGCCTGATCGTCGCGCTGGGCGCTGCAGCCTGCGACGGCGAAAGCCGCCGCGAGGCCGAACGCGCGGCGCAGGCCCATCATGCGCAGATGGTGGCCGTGACAGGGCAGCTGCAGTCGGTTGATGCCGAACTCAGCGCCATCGCGCAGGCCCTGGCCCAGGTGCAGCACAGCATGGACCAGCACCGCGCCGAACACGACGACCTGCAACAGCAGATGGCCCGGCTGGAACGCGAAGCCGAGGCCTTCATGCTGGCGAACAAGATGGCCGTGGCCGCCTTGGCACTGGGCGTGGGCGGTGGCGCGGTGGCGCTGGACGACAGCGGCCGCTTCACCCAGGACGCACGCGATGCCGCCACCGTCGTCGGTGTGGCGGCCGTCGCGTACGCCCTCTTCAACACAGCCGAGGTGATGCATGTGGCCGATGTGCTGATGCGCCTGGAGGTGATGGCACAGTCCCTCACCGAACGCCTGCAGACTGCCGAATCGGCACTGTCGGCGGCGCGTGCCGAAGGCCAGAGCGTGCTGGCGCGCCGCGCGGCGCTGGGGGCCCAGGCCGACGGGCTGCGCGTGCAGCTCCAGACGCTGCAAGAACAGGCGCCGCGCCGCTGATTGCATGGTAAGCGCGCGGGCATCACATCCCCGCCGCTGTACGCCAGCTAAGTAGCCAAGCCCGCCCGCCAGCGATGTGGCAGCAGTTCCTCAATCCGCGCTGCTGGCTGCGTGGGTAACCGTGTTAGCACGTCCTTGAGGTAGTCGTACGGTTCAAGCCCGTTGAGCTTGGCCGTGTGCAGCAAGCTCATCACCGCTGCAGCGCGTTGGCCCGCGCGAAGGGAACCGGCGAATAACCAATTCGATCTTCCAATGGCAATCGGCCTGATCTGGTTTTCCACCCAATTGTTGTCCGCCGGCAGATGGCCGTCGTCGATGAACCGCGTCAACGCGACCCAGCGCTTTAAGCTGTAGTCGATGGCCTTGGCGGTGGCCGTGCCGTTAGGCACGAGTTGCCGCTGCTGCTGCAACCATTGGTGCAGTGCCTTGGCAACTTCTTCTGACTTTTCCTTGCGTATTCGCCCTCGCTCATCGGGCTTGAGGTCTTTGACCTCGCGCTCGATGTCGTACAGCGCCTGGAAGAACTTCAGTGCGCCTTCGCCTACTTGGCTGCCGTGGTTGGCCCATAGTTCGTGGAATTTGCGTCTGGCGTGGGCCAGACATCCCACCTCGGTCACGCCGAGCTCGAAGCAGGCCTTGTAGCCCGAGAAGTCGTCGCAGATGAGCTTGCCGCGCCAGCCTTCATCTTGCTGGCTCGCGTCCAGCCCCAGGAAGCCGCGCACGTATTGGCCGCCGCGCCCTTCAGCGAAGTCGAACACCACCGCCTTCAGCTCGTCATAGCTGGTCGTGCAGTAGCTCCAGATGTAGGCCTTGTGGGTCTTCTTGCTGCCCGGCTTGAGCATGGCCACTGGTGTCTCGTCAGCATGTAGCACTGCACTCTTGAGCATCACCGCCTTGAGCGCGTCCACCAGCGGCTGCAATTGCACGCCGCACTGGCCCACCCAACTGGCCAGGGTCGAGCGCGGGATGGCCAGGCCAGCGCGGCCGAAGATGTGTTCCTGGCGGTACAGCGGTAAATGATCCTGGTACTTGGCCACCAGCACCTGGGCCAACAACCCCGTGGTGGGGATACCTTTGTCGATGATGTGCGCAGGCACGGCGGCTTGCACCAGCGTCTGGCACTTCGTGCAGACCCACTTGCCGCGAACATGGCGCTCGACCGTGAAGACGCCCGGCACGTAGTCCAGCTTCTCGGCCACGTCTTCACCGATGCGCTTCAACTGACAGCCACAGCGGCAGGTGGTGGTGTCGGGCTCATGCAAGTATTCGGTGCGCGGCAGCTCAGGCGGCAGCACCGCACGCTTGGGCACTTGCTTGTCGGCTCTGTCTTTGACCGGCGTGCTGTTCTCGATCTCTTGGGCCAGTGCGGCCAGGTCGGTATCCAACGTCTCTTCGAGCAGGCTCTTTTGCTCGGCGTTGTAGGCCTCACTCTGCGCGGCGAACTTCAGCCGCTTGAGTACCGCCATCTCATGCGTGAGTTTGTCGATGGTGGCTTGCTTGAAGACGAGTTCGCGTTCGTTGCGCTGGATGATGGCGCCGCGCTCGAGCACCTGGGCCATCAGGCCCTGCGCCACTTGGCGCAGTTGTTCGGGCTGTAGGTCTTGAAGGTTCTGATGGATCACAAGGTGTGATCATGCCCATCGCTGCATGGGCGCGCATCGGCACATTCGACAATTGAATTACGCTATAGAACCCTGACGATTCCAGCATCACCAACGCGCTGCCAAGGCAGGCCCAGCACCAGCGCATCAAGCTGGGCGTTCGTCATCGTCAGAGTTGCTGCGCCGTCCTTGGGCCAGACGAATTTGCCCTGGTTCAGACGCCGTGCAGCCAACCATACGCCGATGCCGTCATGCACCAGCACCTTCATGCGATTGGCGCGCCGGTTGGCGAACAAGTAGGCGTGATGGGGGCGCGCGCAGCCGAAGACGTTGACCACGCGCGCCAATGCTGACTCGGTGCCCGCACGCATGTCCAGCGGTGCTGTAGCCAGCCAGACCGAATCGATGCGGATCAACGCAGCCACTCCTGCAGCCAAGTGGCGCACTCGCGCGCGGACTGGCTTGGCCAGCTGATAGCCACCGTGGTGGCGCCGCGTCGCAATTCGATGCGGATGTCCGGCAACGTCGCCGCTGCGGGCTGCGAGGTTAGGGGCAATGCAATGAACTCGGCGCCTTCGACGGCACCTGCCACCGTACCCGTAGCAGAGCCTTGCACGCGATCTGAGCGCAAGTCGCGCTGTTGCTTGCGCCAGCCGTGAACCATGTTCGCGTTCAACCCGTGCGCCAGCGCAACCCTGGCCACCGATGCACCCGGCTGATCGCACTCAGCCAGCACCTGCTGTCTCAGCGCCGCCGGATGCTGCCGTACCTTCTTGCTTGTCGCGTGTTCCATCGTGTCCATGAGAGAGCTGTCGTGGACACGAGAGTCGCTGGGCAGAAGACGAAAATCAAGATGGGATGGCTGGCCGCTTACACGGTTCCAGCCTCCTGGAGCATATGAGTGTGCCAATGCAATTGAGTTCTACTACTTCTCGCGCACTGCACTAGATGCTCGCGGGCATGTTCCGCTCCGTCTGCTGCAACGGGCTGGTGGTGGGCGAGGTGGTGGACGACATCCGCGTCCCGACAGCCGGTGGAGCGCTGGTGGCTGTGGGCCGCCGCTGCTGCCGGCGTGCTGCTTCCGGCCTCTGGTGTCGGCGCTGATTGAGTAGTTAGACCCAGAGGCCGGGTGCGCAGGCTTGCGAGAAAGTCTTGGGGCTGAGGCAGGGCACCGTAATGAGGTGCTCGGCGCGCCTCAGTACCTAAGCATGCGGCAATCAAACGGCGGGCCGGGCGGGCATGCCCGATTGGCCCGGATGCCCGATGAGCGCTCCCGAGCCGTCCTCAAACGGCGCGGCTTGGACCGTGTGCGGGCGAACTGGCAAGCTGGAAAAGCGCCATCTGACATTCAGCGTCTGCTTGCGTCTTGTTCGTCAGCTGCCGAGAAAACGAATGGCAGCTGAAGGAGGACCAACACTGCCTAAATGACTCAATCAAACTCCAAAGTCCTCTTGCCAAGTTGGCAGCAGGCAACCATCAACACAACTTCAGGACCAAACCATGAACCAACCATTGATCATCCGTGACTTCAAGTTCACGCGTGACTTTCGCTCCATCAACTGGATCTCAACGCTTTGGTACAACGTTTTGCGAGCGACGATGGCCGCCGTGATGATTGTCGTGCTGCAGCTCGTTTTGCCCGTGAACCAAAGCTTCTCAATACTCGGCGCCGTGATCACGATCTTGGGCATGCCCTTGGTCTATGTCATTTTTATCTTGCCGCTCACCTTGCTGGTGTCGATGCTGAGCTTCATTCCATTTATAGGGATCATCGGCCTGGCACTGGCGCTGATGGTGGCTATTGGCGACCCGCTTGTTTGCCTGCTGAAGCGCGTTCTCCCTGCCGCCGTACCCGTCGACGAGCCGACCATCTTCAGCTTGACGCCTGTGTTCTGGCTGCTGAACGTGGACGAAGAGTATTCGATCGCCAGCTGACCCACCAAGCCTTCAGTGATCTTCTAAAGGAGCATGACCATGGGACTTTTCGATAGTTTTCGCGCCAAATCGGCGCCCGAGTTCGATGCCCAACGCGGAGTGATGACCATCGTGGTTGCTGCCATTGCAGCCGACGGAGGCATTGACGATGAAGAGGTGGCCCGCCTGCGCAGCATGTGCGCGCGCAGTCCGCTCTTTAGCGAAAACAGCAAAGAGCAAGACGACCGACTGATCGACTTCGCGCTAGGCGCGATGAGGCAGCTCGGCAACGATGCGCTGGCCCGTGCGGCCGCTGCGCTTGCGCAGCCATTGCGAGAGACGGCCTTCGCGTTCGCCGTGGAGATTGTGCTGGCCGATGGATCAGTGGACGCCGAGGAAGAGGCTCTCATCGACCACCTGGCCAGCATTCTTGAAATCAACGACGGCTTGGCCAGGGCCGTCATCGCTGTCACCGCCATCCGGGCACGCGGCGAGAGTTGACCCACCCACCCTAAGCAACGAAAGGAACAAATCATGTCTGACAAAGAAGTTGTTGAGGTTGTATACGGCAAACATGCCAAATACGAGATCGTCAAGACCAAAGGGGGGCCGATCAGTTCGACCAGCTATTACATCTACAAAAACGGCGCGCCGTACAGGGGCAGCTTTGACTCGCTAGCCGCAGCGGTGGCCGCAGCACGCAAGGAAGGTTGATGTCCGCACACAGGCACGTCTGCTGGTCCTTCTGGGCTAAGCATCGGGCTTGTGTTGCAAGCTACGGCTTGATGTTGGTGGCTGTCGCACCTGCGACGCGTGGTCTAACGCCTTCAGTTATCGTCAGACGAGCGGTGCCGCGCGACGCGGTTTCCAAGCAGATCGCGCTCAACACGTGTTTCGCCCGTTTTGTGTCCGTCGGCGTCGCGGTGCTCGTCGTACTGATCGCCAAAGAAACCACTCTTCTCACGGCTGGTTCCAGTCAGGCCACCGTCTTGCTCTCGATGTTCATCGTATGCATCGCCGAAGAAGCCAGTTCGCTCTTGAGACGTCCCCACTTTGGCGCCGGCAGCGTCACGGTGTTGAACGTAGGCGTCTCCGAAAAGACCCGTCTCTTTGGTGGAGCGGCTGACTACTGTGCCGTCCTCGTCGGTGGTCTCTATGTACTTGTCACCCATCCAGTCGGTGCGTTCACGCGAGGTATGCACTTGCGTCCTGCTGCCAGATTCGTCACCGCCGAGCATCTTTGCCAAGAGCCAGAGCGAAAAAGCGATACCTGCCAAAAACACCACCACCATGAGCGTGGCATACAAAAGAGCCGCGGCTACCACGAGTGCC
>JBBQIB010000099.1:0-13558 GCA_038324515.1 Burkholderiales bacterium | reverse complement strand
TGTGCTGATCGCCGCGCTGGCGCGGGCCTTCAGGGCCGCCCCGGGTGTGGCGCTGCGCACCGGCCTGTATCTGGCGCAAGCCGGTGAGTTCGGCTTCGTGCTGCTGACTCTGGGTGCCGACCGCGGCCTGGTGGCGCCCGAGTGGATGAGCCCGGTGCTGGCCAGCATGGTGTTGTCGATGCTCGCCACACCGTTCTTGATCCTGTACAGCAACCGCATCGTCAACAAGCTCAGTTCCAGCGACTGGCTGATGCAATCGGTGGCCTTGACCTCGATCGCCAAGAAGTCGATCGCCACCCAAGGCCACGTCATCATTTGTGGTTATGGGCGCAGCGGGCAAAATCTGGCGCAGTTGTTGACTCGTGAACGCATCCCCTACATGGCGCTGGACCTCGACCCCGACCGTGTGCGCCAGGCCGCTGCTGCAGGCCAAAGCGTGGTTTTTGGTGACGCCGCGCGGCTGCAAAGCCTGATGGCTGCCGGTTTGGCGCGCGCCGCTGCCGTGGTGGTCAGCTACCACGACACCCCCTCGGCGCTGAAGATCTTGCGCCAAGCGCACGAACATGCCCCCAAGGTGCCGGTGATCGTGCGTACGGTGGACGACGCCGACATCGACAAGCTGCGCGCAGCAGGAGCTGCCGAAGTCGTACCCGAAGCCATCGAAGGCAGCCTGATGCTGGCCAGCCACGCGCTGGCGCTGGTCGGCGTGCCGATGACCCGCGTGGCCCGCATCACCAGCGAAGCCCGCGACAAACGCTATGGCCTGTTGCGCGGTTACTTCCATGGTGCCGATGACGACACCACTGAAGAGCGGCAGCAAGCGCGCTTGCGAAGCCTGACCTTGCCCGAGGCGGCGGCCTGCCTGGGTCAAAGCCTGGACAGCCTGGCGCTGCATGCGGTGGGTGTCAGCGTGGTCTCTATCCGCCGGGCGATGGGCGCTGTCGTCGAGGCCGATCCCGACCATCAGCTGACTGCCGGCGATACGCTCGTGTTGTCGGGTCTGCCTGAGCCACTCGCCCTGGCCGAAGAGAAGTTGCTCCGCCGATGAAACGCCGTACCTTTGTCCATCACTTTGTCGAGCGAACGCTTGTCGCGCCGTTGACCCTGGGTGCGCTGGGGGCCGTTGCCTTTGCCACTGCGCCTGCCTCGGCCTCTACCGCCAGCAGCCCGGCCACCGACGAAGCCACACTGCGGCTGATCCGCGCAGGTGGTGTCGTGATCGCCATACGCCATGCGCTGGCACCCGGCACCTTCGACCCACCGCACTTCAAGGTCGAAGACTGCGGCACCCAGCGCAACCTCAACGACGCCGGGCGCGACCAGGCACGGCGCATCGGCCAGTGGTTCAAAGAGCAAAAGCTGCAGCCGGCGATGGTCAGGTCCAGCCCTTGGTGCCGCTGCAAAGAAACCGCACGACTGGCCTTTGTCAAGTTCGAAGCCTGGACGGCACTGGGCTCGCCGCGTGGCTACACCGAGGCCACCAACGCCGAGCACTTGAGCCTGTTGCGCCAGAGGCTGCGCAACGTCGGTGAGCAAAAGCCGGCAGGGTTTGAAGTCTGGGTGACGCACAACTTCGTGCTGTCGGACTTTGCCGGCAGTGGTGCATCGGTCGGCGAGGCGCTGGTGCTGCGGGCCGCTGCCGACGGCAGCGTGCAAGTGCTGGGCCGCATCGCTGCGCCGGCCTTGTAGCAACCAAGTCCCAAGCCAGGGGCACCGCCCTGGAGCGGTCCGACTGGGCCCGCTTCCGAAGGCCCCAGCCGCCCTATGATTCCAGCCATGACATCACAGCGCCTGACCGAACCCACCGCCGACCCGCGCTTGTACATCCGCGAGCACATCCGTACCGTGCCCGACTGGCCAGAACCAGGCGTGATGTTTCGAGACATCACACCGCTGCTGTCCAATCCACGGGTCTTCCGGGTGCTGATCGACCAGTTTGTGCACCGCTACTTCGATGCCAAACCCGATGTGATTGCGGGTCTGGACGCGCGCGGCTTCATCATCGGCAGCGTCGTGGCCTACGAGCTCGGCATCGGCTTCGTGCCGATCCGCAAAAAGGGCAAGCTGCCTTTCACCACCGTGGCCGAGAGCTACGAGCTGGAATACGGCAGCGCCACGGTGGAGCTGCATACCGACGCCGTCAAGCCCGGCGACCGCGTGCTGCTGATCGACGACCTGGTGGCGACCGGCGGCACGATGATGGCCGGCAAGAAGTTGCTGGAGCGATTGGGCGCGCAGGTCATCGAAGGCGCAGTGATCGTTGACCTGCCCGAGCTGGGCGGCTCAGCGAAACTGCGCGCTGCTGGGCTGCCGCTGTTCACTCTCGTTGATTTTGCGGGGCATTGAGGGTGGACGGGGGTTGTGTGCAATTGCTGGCTGTGCAAACCTTTGCGGCCGCAGTCGCTACTTGCCGATACAAAAGTTACTGAAGATCTGACCCAACAAGTCTTCGGTGCTGAAAGCACCCGTGATGCTGCACAGCGATTGGTGCGCCAGCCGCAGCTCTTCTGCCAGCAGCTCCAGCGCTTGATCAGACTGCAAAGCGTGCTGCTGGGCCAACAACAGGTGAGCTTGCGCTGAGCGCAACGCTTCAACGTGGCGGGCGCGGGCGGTGAACAGGCCCTCGGGCGCCGCGATCCAGCCGGCGGCATTCAGCAGCGCTTGGCGCAGTGCCTGCAGCCCATCGCCGTTTTTGGCCGACAGCAGCAGGCCGCTGCAGCCTGCGGGCAGCGCTGTGCCTGGCAAGTCGTGTTTGTTGAAGACATGCAAAAGCGGCAACGCGCTGCCGTCCTCTGCACCGTCTGCTGCAAAGTTTCCTGCACCGTCTGCCGCAACTTCTGCTGCAACCTCACCTGCACCAGTGTCAGCGCCGGTGGCGGTGCCCGCGCCCGAACCAGCACCCGACCTGGCCCGCTGGCTCAGCTGATGCTGGATCTGCCGGCTGATCTGGCCTTCGTTTGCTGCGTAGTCTGCATCGCCCCAGCGCCCCAGATCGTGCAGGAAGACCACCACATCGGCGCTGCCGATGGCGTCCCAGCTGCGACCAATGCCGATGCGCTCGACCTCGTCGCTGCTGTCGGTGGCCAGGCGCAGCCCGGCGGTGTCGCTGATGTGGATCGGCACGCCTTCGATCTGGATCGTCTCCGACACCTTGTCGCGGGTGGTGCCGGGGATCGGCGTGACGATCGCCAGTTCAGCCCCGGCCAGTGCGTTGAGCAAGCTGCTCTTGCCGACATTGGGCTGGCCGGCCAGCACCACACGCAGGCCTTCGCGCAGCAGTGCGCCTTGACGTGCTTGGGTCAGGGCTTGAGCCACGGTCGCCAGCAAAGCGTCCAGCCGAGCCTGGGCGCCGGCGCGCTGCAAGAAGTCGATCTCTTCTTCAGGAAAGTCCAGTGTGGCTTCAACCAGCATGCGCAACTGCACCGTACGTTCAGCCAGGGCGTTGATGTGCGCAGAGAAGTCGCCGGAAAGCGAACGTGCCGCCGAGCGGGCTGCGGCTTCGGTGCTGGCGTCGATCAGGTCGGCCACGGCTTCGGCCTGCGCCAGATCCATCTTGTCGTTCAGGAATGCGCGCTGCGTGAATTCACCCGGCGCAGCCAGACGCAGCCCGGGATGCGCTTGCAGGCAGCGCGCCAGCAAGACCTGCAGCAGCACGGGGCCGCCGTGGGCTTGCAGTTCCAGCACATCTTCGCCGGTGTAAGAGTGCGGCGCGTGGAAGTGAATCGCCAGGCCGCGGTCCAGCATCTGGCCGTCGGCGCCCAGAAAAGGCAGCAAGGTGGTCTGTCGGGGGGTGAGTGGGCGCCCACACAGCGCCTGAATCAACGGGCTCAGGTCTTTGCCTGAAGCGCGGAGGATGCCCACAGCACCCCGCCCAGGCGCGGTGGCCAGGGCGATGATGGGATCTTCAGCGGCGCCCAGCACGCGACTGACTGACACTCATACTGACGCTCGTACGAGGTTGCTCGAACGGAATCAGGCTCTGGCTGTCAGGCAGCGGCCTGACAGCGGGAAGATGGCGCGGGTGGAGAGACAGCAGTTCCGGGCTGGCTTGCTGCCGGGATCTCCTGAGCCGCCTCTTTCGAGTCGGGTCGCCCGCATGGATGGGATGTTGCGCCAAAAGCGCGGGCAGGACAACGTGCCTGCTGATACACCTCTGCGGGCGGTGTGCGGTGTGCACGCTCGGGGCCAAAGTCTGCCCCGGCCCGCCTTCAGCCGTCAACTCACGCCCAGCTTCTTGTTGATGTACCACTGCTGGGCAATCGACAGCATGTTGTTGGTCAGCCAGTACAGCACCAGACCGGCCGGGAAGAAGAAGAACATGATGCCGAAAGCCAGCGGCATGAACCACATCAGCTTGGCCTGCATCGGATCGGGTGGCGTCGGGTTCAGCCAGACCTGGAACAGCGAGCTCAAGGTCATCAGCACCGGCAGGATGAACCAGGGGTCTTTGGCCGCCAGGTCGGTGATCCAGCCAATCCAGGGCGCGTTACGCATTTCGACGCTGGACAACAAGACCCAATACAGGGCGATGAAAAACGGCATCTGCACCAGGATCGGCAAGCAGCTGCCCAGCGGGTTGACTTTCTCCTCCTTGTAGATGCGCATCATCTGCTGCTGCATCTCTTGCGGCTTGTCCTTGTAGCGCTCGCGCAGTTCGGTGACCTTGGGCGCCACTGCCTTCATCTTGGCCATGCTGCGGTAGGCGCTGGCATTGAGCCAGTAAAAGGCCAGCTTCAGGATGAAGACCAGCGCCACGATGGCCCAGCCCCAGTTGCCCAGCACGCTGTGCAGTTGATCCAGCAACCAGAACAGTGGTTTGCTCAGCACCGTCAGCCAGCCATAGTCCTTGACCAGCTCCAGGCCCGGGGCCAGCGCGGCCAGCTTATTTTCTTCTTGTGGGCCGGCAAACAGCAAAGACTGGTGGCTTTTGCTGCTGCCGGCGGCCACCTCGCCCATCGGCATCACCATCGCCACGGTGTAGTGGTTGTCGGCCACCTTGTTGGTGCGGAACTCACGAGCGCCTGGCTCGTTGACCAGCCAGGCCGAGGCAAAGTAGTGCTGCACCATCGCCACCCAGCCGTTGTCGGCCGATCTTTCGTGGCTGGTGTTGCCTTTGGTGATGTCCTTGAAATCGATCTTCTGAAACTTCTTCAGGTCGGTGAAGATGGCCGGCCCGGTGAAGGTGAAATAGAAGCTCGACTCGCCATCGGGCGGGTTGCCGTCACGCGCCAGTTGCAAATAGACCTGGGGCGAGACAGCACCTGGGCTCTCGTTAATGAACTCATGTGTCACGGCAATCGGGTACTCACCGCGCTTGAAGCGGTAAGTCTTCAGCAATCGCACTCCGTTCTCGCCAATGGCTTCAAACTGGAGACTGATTTCCTTGGCACTTGATGCAAGTGTGCGCTCACCTGGCAGAGCACGCATCTGGCTCAGGTGGTTGGGCAAGGCAACGCCGGGCTGGCCCGTGATCAGCCCGCTCTGGGCGACATACAGCCGCCTGCCGCTTTGCTCGAGCAGCGTGACCTGGCGCGATGGATCTTGTGCATCGCGGTGCGACAGAAGCTCCAACTGCACCAGCGAGCCGCCGACGGTGTCGAAGGTGGCACGCACCAGATCGGTGGTGACCACGACCTTTTCGCTGCCTGCCACCGCACCTGCTGTGGGCAGGCTGGCGCTGGCTGTGCCGGCGGCCGAAACACCTCCACTCGCTGCAGGCACGGCCGCCGCGACAGGTACGCCTGCTGCGGCCGGCAACGCCGCCGTCCCACTCCCCGTGGCTGCGCCACCGCCGAAGCCGGGCTCTGGCCCAGCACTGGCTGCCGGCTGGCTGGTGCCCCCGAAGATCGACGGTTGCCCGGTGTGTTTGTTCCAGGCGTCCCACAGCAACACCAGGGACATCGTGAAAACCACCCAAAGCAGGGTGCGGCGCATATCGGTCATAGGGGGTCCGAAACTTGAAACAGTGAAAAGAGAGCTGAGCGGCAGTGGCTCAGGCTGAAATGGCAGACCGTGAACTGGGCAGAAGCTGAAGTCAAAGGCAGGTACGGGCAGAGCGCTTGAGCAGAGAGTCGGCTCCTCACCCGGCCCCCCCTTGACGGTCTGAGCCGGGTCGGGCTTCGGCCGCCTGGACGCTGCTGTCGTCAGCCGCGTCAGCTGACAAAGGCAGTCCCAAGCGTGTAAACAAGCCCGCCGCTGGCTGTCGCCAATCATCGGGCACCGGATCACAACCCCCCAAACACCAGGGATTGCAGCGCAAGATGCGCCACCCGGCCAAAGCCGAGCCCTTGACGGCACCATGTTGCTGCAAAGCCTGCATGGTGTAAGACGAACAGCTGGGCTCGTAACGGCAGACGTTGCCCAGCCAAGGCTGAAACCAGAACCTGTAGCCCCTGACCAGCCCAACCAGAGCCAGCGCTGGCCAACGGGTCAGGGGCGGCATGTTGATCCGGCTTGGGATCCGGCTTGTGAAATCGCTTGGGATCCCGCCTGCAGACCCACACTCGACGCCACGACCGTGCCCGTCATGGGCCTCCATCGCACGGCAGGTGCAGAACCTGATGACAAGTTCAGCAACAGCTGGTGCAATTCCTCACTGGCAGCCCGCCGCAATGCATCAGATGCCGCCGAGCGGAACTGCGTGCTGGCAAACCCGCGGTTCAAGCGCATCAACCAGCGGCCTTCAGGCAGGCCACCAGCCTGACTTTCAAAGACCTGGCGCATTTGTCGCTTGAGCAAGGTGCGTGTCACGGCACGCTTGGCGTGTTTCTTGGGCACCACACAACCCAGCCACCAACGTGCAGCCAGGGATGCCCCCGGCGATGCTGCAGCTGTGTTTTGCGGTGCAGCTTGCTCTCCAGACTGATGCTTCAGTGCAACCGCCGGCCTTGTTTGCACATCGGTTTCGGCCCCCGCTGTGGACAAGTCATCCACAGCCGGTGGGACAAGCTGGGCACCCCCTGTGGATAACTCTGCAGCTTTGGCTCTTCGTGGCGGCTGGGCAGCGGTCGCGGCCGAGCCGTCCAGATGATGGATGACGAAGTGGGCACTCCGTTTTCTGGCCGGCGAGCCCAACAGGGCCTCGAAATCACTCTTGTGCACAAGTCGGCTGACAGGGGCGCTTTGCACAACCGGGCTGCTGCTCAGGGCAGAGATCGCTTGGGTTGCCGCTGTTGTACCCGTCAGGCCCGCCGCTTCTGGAAGCACTTTCGCCACGGTCGTCCTACAGGCGGCCAGTGGCCTCAAAACCCGCGTGAAAGTGTTCAGACGGCCAGGCGCTTGCGCCCTTTGGCACGCCTGGCGTTGAGTACCGCGCGGCCACCGCGGCTCTTCATGCGGATGAGGAAACCGTGGGTGCGTGCACGACGGATTTTGGAAGGTTGGTAGGTGCGCTTCATGGCTGATTTGACTCTGTGGCGGCTGTGATGGCCAGTTGGAAATGTTCGTGGGCGTTCGTGAATTTGCGTGAATTCGCGTGCAAGCGCGAGCGCCACACAACGCAGCTGTCGTAGCTATCGCAGCTTTTTCTGCATTCTGGAGAACCGCGTATTACAGCAAAAAAGCCCTTTGCGGTCAACGACTTGCACCACAAGCCGTGGCACCTGGCAGGGGTTGACGTCGGTCGTGTTTGTGTGGATAACTACGGTCCGCCAGCAGAAAGATGCTGTTTTGAGCGGCTCCATAAAACAACTTCTCCACAATGAGCCAAGAACTCTGGCGCCTGGCGAGTGAGCGTCTGCTTGCCGAATTGCCCCCACAACAATTCAATACATGGATCCGGCCTCTGGCGGTTCAGGTGCACAACCCGGCGCAGCTGCCGCTGGCTGGGCTTGCGCTTGAAGCGCCGGTTGATCCCAAACTTCATTCCAAGCCCGACGACGCCCCCGGATCAGCCCCAGCGCCGGGCGCCGGCGGCAAAGCTGTGCCCGCCCCCGGCCCGAAAGCTTCCTGGCTGGTGCAGATTCGGGTGCCCAACCTGTTCAAGCTGGAGTGGATTCGTGGTCAGTACCAGCAGCGTCTGCAAAGCATCCTGGAAGAGCTTGCCGCTGCGCCCGTCAAGCTCGAACTGCTGCTGCAACCCCACAAGCCCGAACTTGCCGGCAGCATGGCGTTGCGCCGCCAGCTGCCTCAGGCAGCGGCCAGCATCGCGCTGGATGCGCTGGGCCATGGCCAGCACGCATTGGAGGGCCAAAGCAAAACAGACCCTGGCAGCAATCTGCAAAGCCACCTGCTGCAGCATCTGGCGTTGGACCCCCTGGCCCATGATCGTCAAAGTCAGTACCGTGCGCTTGCGCCCGGGTCTGCTTCCAGGGCGGTCGCCAGGCCGAGCACACCCAGTCATAAACTTGACCCACAACTGAGTTTCGACACCTTGGTGGCAGGCCGCGCCAACCAGATGGCCCGTACCGCTGCGCTGCATGTGGCTGGGGCGCCAGGCGTCAGCTACAACCCGTTGTTCATCTATGGGGGCGTGGGCGTGGGCAAGACGCACCTGGTGCATGCTGTGGGCAACGCCTTGCTGCAGGACCGACCACAGGCCCGCGTGCAATATCTGCATGCCGAGCAATTCATCAGCGATGTGGTCAGAAACTATCAGCGCAAGACTTTTGACGAGCTCAAAGCCAAATACCACTCGCTGGACCTGCTGCTGATCGATGATGTGCAGTTTTTTGCCGGCAAAGAACGCACGCAAGAAGAGTTCTTCAACGCCTTCGAAGCCTTGTTGAGCAAAAAAGCCCACATCATCATGACCAGCGATACCTATCCCAAGGGCTTGGCTGACATCGATGAACGCCTGAAAAGCCGCTTTGACGCTGGCCTGACCGTGGCCATCGAGCCCCCTGAGCTGGAGATGCGGGTCGCCATCCTGATGCGCAAGTCAGCGATCGAGGCCATCGAGATGCCTGAGGATGTGGCATTTTTCATCGCCAAAAACGTGCGCGCCAACGTGCGTGAGCTTGAAGGCGCCTTGCGCAAGGTGCTGGCGCACAGCCGCTTCAACCACCGCGAGATCTCGGTGCCGCTGGCCAAGGAGGCTCTAAAAGATCTCTTGAGCATCCACAACCGCCAGATCAGCGTCGAGAACATCCAGAAGACGGTGGCCGACTTCTACAAGATCAAGGTGGCTGACATGTACAGCAAGAAGCGCCCCGCCAGCATCGCCAGGCCGCGCCAGATCGCCATGTATGTCGCCAAGGAGATGACGCAGAAGAGCCTGCCCGAGATCGGCGATCTCTTTGGCGGGCGTGACCACACCACGGTGTTGCATGCCGTGCGCAAGATCGCCGCTGAACGCACCGTCAATGCCGAGTTGAACCAGCAACTGCACGTGCTGGAGCAAACCCTCAAGGGCTGATCAACCGTGATACCTCCCAGCACCTCACTCGCAAAGCGCCCTGATAAAACCGACTCAGCACCGCAACAACACACCCACAACCCCACCACAAGTGGCCCCGCAAAGCCTGTGGAAAAAGCTGGCACAAGCTGCACCTTTTCCACAGACCCCCAGCCTGCAATGATGTTGTCCCCAATCGACTCGTGAGCTCAGGGCCGGGCGCACACAGGGTTGCCCTGCTTCTAAGCTCTTGTCAGATCAGGCGAAAATACAGTTGTCCCCAGAAATGCACACGCCCTATTGCTACTACCAAGTATTTAAAAAGAGAATTGCATGATTGTCTTGAAAGCGGCGCAAGCCCAGGTTCTTGAAGCCCTGCAGTCGGTGGCCGGCATCGTCGAGCGTCGGCACACGCTGCCGATCCTGGCCAACGTGCTGATGCGCAAGGATGGCGAGCGGGTCGAGTTCACGACCAGTGACCTGGAGATTCAGGTCCGCACCAGCGCTGCACTGGGCGGCGAAGATGCGCAGATCAGCACCACCGTCGGGGCCCGCAAGCTGATCGACATCCTGCGCAGCCTGCCGCCTGAGCAAACCGTCAGCCTCAACGCCGACCAGAACAAGCTGATCCTGCAAGCCGGTAGAAGCCGCTTCACGCTGCAGACCTTGCCCGCAGACGACTTCCCGCTCGTCAACGAGAGTGTGGATTTCGGGCCTGCCTTCAGCATCCCGCAGAACACTTTGCGCAGCCTGATCGGCCAGGTGCACTTTGCCATGGCGGTGCACGACATCCGCTACTACCTCAACGGCATCCTGTTCATTGCCGAAGGCAAGACCCTGACACTGGTGGCCACCGATGGTCATCGACTGGGCCTGGCGCAAGCCACACTCGACACCGAGATGCCGCAAAAACAGGAAGTCATCCTGCCGCGCAAGACGGTGCTGGAGTTGCAGCGGCTGCTGAAAGACGAGAACACCGCGATCGAGATGCGATTTGCCGGCAACCAGGCCAAGTTTGTGTTCAGCGGCATGGAATTCGTCACCAAGTTGGTGGAAGGCAAATTTCCTGACTACAACCGCGTGATCCCCAAGAACCACAAGAACGCGATCGTGCTGGGCCGGGCGCCCTTGCTGGCCAGCCTGCAGCGCGCGGCGATCCTGACCAGTGAGAAGTTCAAGGGTGTGCGCATCAACGTCGAACCCGGCGTGTTGCGTATCGCGTCCAGCAACGCCGAGCAAGAAGAAGCCAAGGAAGAACTGGAAATCGACTACGAGGGTGACGCCATCGAAGTGGGTTTCAACGTCACCTACCTGATCGACGTGCTGGCCAACAGCCAGCAGGAGATGGTCAAACTGGAGTTGCAAGACAGCGCTGCAAGCGCTTTGTTCAGCATCCCTGAGCAACCGGGTTTCAAGTACGTTGTGATGCCGATGCGGATTTGACGCAACCAGGTACGCAAGCCAGTCCCTCACACAGCGCAGCGGGCCTTGGCCCGCTTCAGCATTTTCAGCAGGCAGATTCAGCGCTGCATCCCAGCGCTGGCGCCCGTAGAAGGTCATCGATGACAGACCCAAAATCCACCGCCAACGGCTTCAAATCAACCGCTCAATCTGCCGCCGACGCGGCCGGCAAAAGCAGCCCACCGGTGCTGGGCGAAGGGGTCACGCAGCGCGCAGTGCCTTCTGCTGAAGGCCAGACCGCCAGCACCGGCAGCGAAGCGAGCGTGGCCTATGGCGAAGGCAGCATCCAGATCCTCGAAGGCCTGGAAGCCGTGCGCAAGAGGCCCGGCATGTACATCGGTGACCCCAGCGACGGCACAGGCCTGCACCACCTGGTGTTTGAAGTCGTCGACAACTCGATCGATGAAGCACTGGCTGGCCACTGCGACGACATCGTCGTGACGATCCACAGCGACAACAGCATCAGCGTCATCGACAACGGCCGCGGTATCCCTACCGGCGTCAAGATGGACGACAAACACGAACCCAAACGCAGTGCTGCAGAGATTGCACTGACTGAGCTGCATGCCGGTGGCAAGTTCAACCAGAACAGCTACAAGGTGTCAGGCGGCCTGCACGGCGTCGGCGTGAGCTGCGTCAACGCGCTGAGCAAGTGGCTGCGGCTGACAGTCAGGCGCGAGAACCAAGTGCACCAGATCGAGTTTGCACGCGGCTTTGTGCAGGATCGCCAGCTTGAGCAACGCGATGGTGTCGAGGTCAGCCCGATGAAGGTCACCGGCAAGACCGAAGGGCGCGGCACCGAAGTGCATTTCATGGCGGACGACACGATCTTCTCGTTGGTCGACTTTCACTACGACGTGCTGGCCAAGCGCTTGCGTGAGCTGAGTTTCTTGAACAACGGCGTCAAGATCCAACTGGTGGACGAGCGCACAGGCAAACAGGACAACTTTGCTTTTGCGGGCGGCGTGCAAGGCTTTGTCACTTTCATCAATTCCGGCAAGAAGGTGCTGCACCCCAACATCTTCCACGCCATGGGTGACAAGATGAGTGATCAGCAGACCAACATCGGTGTCGAAGTGGCGATGCAGTGGAACGATGGCTACAACGAAAATGTGCTGTGTTTCACCAACAACATTCCGCAGCGTGACGGTGGCACCCACTTGACGGGTTTGCGCGCAGCGATGACGCGTGTCATCAACAAGTACATCGAAGAAAACGAGATCGCCAAGAAGGCCAAGGTCGAAGTGGCAGGCGACGACATGCGTGAAGGCCTGGCCTGCGTGGTCAGCGTCAAGGTGCCGGAGCCCAAGTTCAGCAGCCAGACCAAGGACAAGCTGGTCAGCAGCGAAGTGCGTGGCCCCGTCGAAGAGATCGTCAGCAAGCTTTTGACCGATTGGTTGCTGGAAAACCCGGTCGACGCCAAGATCATCTGCGGCAAGATCGTTGACGCCGCACGCGCGCGCGAAGCAGCGCGCAAAGCGCGCGAAATGACGCGCCGCAAAGGGGTGCTCGATGGCCTGGGCTTGCCGGGCAAGCTTGCCGATTGTCAGGAAAAGGACCCGAGCCAATGCGAGATCTACATCGTCGAGGGTGACAGCGCGGGCGGCAGTGCCAAACAAGGGCGGGACCGCAAGTTCCAGGCCATCTTGCCGCTGCGCGGCAAGATCCTCAACGTCGAAAAAGCGCGTTATGAGCGGCTCTTGACCAGCGACAGCATCGTCACGCTGATCACGGCCTTGGGCACCAGCATCGGCCCCGATGAGTTCAACATCGACAAGCTGCGTTACCACCGCATCATCATCATGACCGACGCCGACGTGGACGGCGCCCACATCCGCACACTGCTGTTGACCTTCTTCTATCGCCAGATGCCGGTGCTGGTCGAGCGTGGCCACATCTACATCGCGCAACCGCCGCTGTACAAGGTCAAGCAAGGCAAGCACGAGCAGTACATCAAGGATGAAGGCGAGCTTGACGCCTACCTGTTGAAAGTGGCGTTGGACAGTGCCATGGTGCTGCCCGACGGCGCAGACGCCGACGGCCAGCCGACCGGCCGTGCACCGATACAGAACAGCGCACTCGAGAGCCTGGCGCGCAGTTACCTGCTGGCCCAAAGCGTCATCTCGCGCTTGAGCAACTGGATGGATCTGGACGCCTTGCGCGCCATGGCCAACGGCCTGACGCTGAAGCTGGGCGATGCAGCGTTGGCCGAGCAAAGCGCGATCACATTGCAAGCCGCGCTGGCCTCGGCCCACAACGACGCGCAGGTCAGCGCAGAATTTGACGAGCGCACCGACAAGCACTTGTTGCGCATCAGTCGCCGCCACCACGGCAACGTCAAGAGCAGCGTGATCACGCAGGACTTCTTGAATGGTGCTGACTATGCTGCGCTGTCGGGTGCGGGCAGCAGCTTCCTGGACTTGCTGGGCAAAGAAGCGCTGGTGCGCCGGGGTGAGGGCGAGCGCATGAAGGAGCAACGTGTTGTCGACTTCCGCGCTGCGATGGGTTGGTTGATGTCGCAAGCCGAACATGCCGTGGGCCGCCAGCGCTACAAAGGCCTGGGCGAGATGAACCCAGGGCAACTGTGGGAAACCACGATGGACCCCGCAGTACGCCGCTTGCTGCGTGTGCAGATCGAAGACGGCGTCGAAGCCGACCGCGTGTTCACGATGCTGATGGGGGATGAAGTTGAGCCCCGCCGTGATTTCATCGAAAGCAATGCGATGCGGGCTGCAAACATCGATGCCTGAAGCTGCCTGCCGG
>JBBQIB010000098.1:0-13996 GCA_038324515.1 Burkholderiales bacterium | reverse complement strand
TCAGCAATGACCACGTTGGCGCCCGCTTCGGTTACGCCGCCGGTCCGATCAACATCGCTGTGTCATACGGCAAGACCAACACCAACGTCGGTGCCGGCGACAACGACTGGGAGCGCTACAACATCGGTGGTTCGATGAAATTCGGTACCGCCACGCTGATGTTGCAGTACAACCGCGGCGATGGTGGCTCTACCGGCAAGATCGACCATTTCCTGGTCGGTGGCACGATGGGTTTTGGTGCCAGCACCTTGAAGGTCAGCTACGTCATGTCTGACGGAAAGGGTGCTCTCAACAGCCGCGATGCAGACCAGATCGCCATCGGCTACCAGTACGACCTGTCAAAGCGCACCGCTCTGTACGCTACTGCAGCGCAAATCAGCAACGAAAGCGGTGCTTCTTATGTCATCGGTGGTGGTCGCACTGCCGGCTTCCGCGCTGGCGAGAAGTCGACCGGCTACGAGTTCGGCGTTCGTCACACCTTCTGATTTCGAAGCGCGGGCTTGATTCAAGCCTGTTTCGAAGTCAGGTCCGAGAAGCCGCCGAAAGGCGGCTTTTTTTCATTCTGGATGCAGTCGAACCCGCCATGAAACACGCACAGCTGCCGTTCTTCCGAAGCCACCGTCTGCTCTTCGCTGTGCTGGTGGGTTGCGCTGCGGTGTTGCTGGGGGCTTGTGCAGGCACTGCGGGTCTGGGCGACACACATGCCGTTGGCACGACGGATGCTGCGGCTGCTGCACCAGACGGCATCGCGCGTCCTTTGCCAGGCTGGCATGCGCTTGCGATCCCTGGCAAGACGAGCACGCTCTATCGCTGGGAGAAAAAGGACGGCCGCGGGGCCTGGGCTGCAAGCTCCACGCAGTCCGCCAGCCTGTGGCGCCGCAAGGTCGATCCAGTGCGCCAGGTTTCAGGTGAGCTGCACTTTTCCTGGTGGGTCAAAGACCTGGTCGAAAATGGCAACGTGGCAGACATCGCGCGCGAAGACGCACCGGCACGCGTGGTTCTTGGCTTTGACGGGGACCTGAAGTCGTTGTCCGGTCGCACGCGGCTGATGTTCGATCTGGCCGAAGCACTGACGGGCGAAGCACCGCCCTACGCCACGCTGATGTATGTCTGGGACGCCACGGCCCCTGTGGGCAGCGTCATCATCAACCCACGCAGCGACCGCGTCCGCAAGATCGTCGTCGATTCCGGCCCGCAACATCTGCGGCAATGGCGCGACCACAAGCGCGATCTGGCCGCCGACTTCCGCCTGGCCTTTGGAGAAGAACCCGGCGCACTGAAGTCGGTGGCCTTGATGAGCGACAGCGACAACACCCGATCTTCAGCGATGTCTTGGTTTGGCGAGGTCGAGCTGCACTGACAGTGCCTCTCGGGGTCAACCTACAAGCAGGGCAACAAGCTGGGCAACAAGCAGGGCAACCACATTTTTATACACCCCGACCCCGGGTCTTCACCTTTGTCCTGGGTCGCGCTGCAGCGCATCATGCAGGGTTTGCGCAGCGCTTAGCGCTGGCACCTTTCTTGCGCCGTCCACCGCCAGATCCCTCCCCCGGTTCCCCAGGCCGCAGCAGCTCATGTTTGCTTTCATCCTCCGCCGCCTGGCCCAAGCCGCCATCGTGATGCTGTCGGTGGCCTTCATCGCTTTCATGCTGTTCCAGTATGTCGGCGACCCGGTCAGCAGCCTGCTGGGGCAGGATGCGACGCAAGAGCAGCGTGAATCGCTGCGTCAGGATCTGGGGCTGGACCAGCCCTTTCCGGTGCAGTTTGCCAAGTTTGTCGGCAATGCCGTGCAGGGTGAGTTTGGGCTCAGCCTGCGCCAGGGGCGCAAGGTGTCGACATTGATCGCAGAGCGCTTTCCGGCCACGCTGGAGTTGTCGCTGGCGGCTGCGGTGATCGCGCTGGTGGTTGGCGTGCCCTTGGGCGTCTACGCGGCCTTGCGGCGCGGCCGCTTTGGCTCGCAGCTGGTGATGACGCTGTCTTTGCTGGGCGTGTCTTTGCCGACCTTCCTGATCGGCATCCTGCTGATCCTGCTGTTTTCGGTGACGCTCAAATGGCTGCCCAGCTTCGGCCGCGGTGATGTCGTCACACTGGGCGGTTGGACCACCGGCTTGCTGACCGTGGACGGCTGGAAGCATCTGGTGCTGCCCGCCGTGACGCTGTCGGTGTTTCAACTGGCGCTGATCCTGCGGCTGGTGCGCGCAGAAATGTTGGAGGTGCTGCGCACCGACTACGTCAAGTTCGCACGCGCCCGCGGGTTGCCGGATCGCGCCGTGTACTTCGGCCATGCGCTGAAAAACACGCTGGTGCCGGTGATCACGATCACCGGCCTGCAACTGGGCTCGCTGATCGCCTTTGCCATCATCACCGAGACCGTGTTTCAGTGGCCCGGCATGGGCTTCCTGTTCATCCAGGCGGTGCAGTTTGCCGACGTGCCGGTGATGGCGGCCTACCTGTGCCTGATTGCGCTGATCTTCGTCATCGTCAACCTGGTGGTGGACTTGCTGTACTTCGCGGTGGACCCGCGCTTGCGCATAGAAAACCCTGCCGGCGGGCACTGAAGCCCGCTGCTGCTGCACCTGACCCTGCCCCCCTGCCCACAACACGACACCTTCGCAAGACACCTGCCCAACGTCATCTGCCCATGACTCCCGCCCCTAGCGTTACTTCCACCGCAGCGCCCTCGGCGATCGCACGCTTCCTTGACAGCGACATCTGGTTCAGCTTCAAAAGCTCGCCGATGGCCATCGTGGCTGCGGTGATCGCGGCGCTGTGCCTGTTCTGCTCGCTGTTCGCGCCCTGGGTTTCGCCGCACAACCCTTTCGATCTGGCCTCGCTGAACCTGTCCGACGCCAGGCTGCCGCCGGCCTGGCTGGAAGGGGGCAGCAGCAAGTACCTGTTGGGCACCGACGACCAAGGGCGTGACCTGCTGTCGGCGTTGTTCTATGGCGCCCGCATTTCATTGCTGGTAGGTCTGGCGTCGGTGGCCGTCTCTTTGGTGGTGGGCGTGGGCCTGGGCCTGCTGTCGGGCTTTGTGGGCGGCAAAACCGACGCCTTCATCATGCGCGTGTGCGACGTGATGCTGTCCTTCCCTTCGATCCTGGTCGCGCTGCTGATCGACGGTGTCGGCCGGGCGATCTTCCCGCAAGCCGACGAACGCCTGGCCTTTGGCGTGCTGATCGTGGCCATCTCGCTCAGCGGCTGGGTGCAGTACGCGCGCACGGTGCGCGGCTCGACGCTGGTCGAACGCAACAAAGAGTATGTACAGGCGGCACGCGTGGTCGGTGTGGCGCCGCTGCGCATCATGTTCAAGCACGTGTTGCCCAACGTGATGGGCCCGGTGCTGGTGCTCGCCACGATCCAGGTGGCAGCAGCCATCCTGACCGAAGCCACCTTGTCGTTTCTGGGCGTCGGCGTGCCGCCCACCTCGCCTTCTCTGGGCACCTTGATCCGGGTCGGCAACGACTTTCTGTTTTCAGGCGAATGGTGGATCACGGTCTTCCCGGGGCTGATGCTGGTGTTGATCGCGCTGAGCGTGAACCTGCTGGGCGATTGGCTGCGTGATGCACTCAACCCCCGGCTGCGCTGAAAGCCTGAGCATGACCGCCTTGCTCGAAGTCAGGAATCTGCGGGTCGAGTTCCCCAGCCGCCGCGGCACGTTGCTGGCGCTGGACGACATTTCTTTCAGTATCCAGGCCGGTGAAATACTCGGTGTGGTGGGCGAGTCTGGCGCCGGCAAATCGTTGACGGGTGCAGCGATCATCGGGTTGCTGGAGCCACCCGGCCGCATCGCCGGCGGGCAGATCCTGCTGCAGGGCCAGCGCATCGACAACCTGCCCTACGAGCAGATGCGTGCCATCCGCGGGCGCAGGATCGGCGCCATCTTCCAAGACCCGTTGACCTCGCTGAACCCGCTGTACACCGTAGGCCGCCAATTGGTGGAAACCATCCAGACCCATCTGAAGGTAGGCGCGGAGGAAGCCCGCCAGCGGGCGCTGAAGCTGCTGCAAGAAACCGGCATCCCGGCCCCTGAGGCGCGGCTGGACCAGTACCCGCACCAGTTCAGCGGCGGCATGCGTCAGCGCGTGGTGATCGCACTGGCGTTGGCGGCCGAACCACAACTGATCGTGGCCGACGAGCCCACCACGGCGCTGGACGTGTCGATTCAGGCACAGATCATCCGCCTGCTCAGAGGCCTGTGCAAGGACCATGGCGCCGCCATGATGC
Organism: Burkholderiales bacterium; assembly: GCA_038324515.1. Classification (GTDB taxonomy): domain Bacteria; phylum Pseudomonadota; class Gammaproteobacteria; order Burkholderiales; family Burkholderiaceae_C; genus Rubrivivax. The sequence goes on along the minus strand of JBBQIB010000098.1, from coordinate 9,772 downwards.
TGGTGACCCACGACATGGGCGTGATTGCAGAAACCTGCGACCAGGTGGCGGTGCTGTACGCTGGCCGGGTGGTGGAGATCGGGCCCGTCAGCGACGTCATCCACAGCCCCAGCCACCCGTATACCCGGGGCCTGATGGGCTCGATCCCGGCGATGGACGAAGACCGCGAAGAACTGCTGCAGATCGATGGCGCGATGCCACGGCTGAACGCCATCCCCGCAGGTTGCGCCTTCAACCCACGCTGCCCGCAGGTGCTGCCGCGCTGCAAGCAGCAGCGCCCCGAGCTGATGCCTGCAGGCGCTACCCGGGCGGCCTGCTGGCTGGTGCCGCAAAGCGCTCAAACCCCTGTGTGACCATGCCTGAAGTGACACCATCACCTCCGGCGTCGCCGGTACCAGCAAAGCCCGCAAGGCCGCTGGTCGAAGTCAAGGATCTGTGCAAGACCTTCGATGTGTCAGCCCCCTGGCTGAACCGCGTGGTCGAGCGCCGGCCGCGCCAGTTCGTGCATGCGGTCGATGGTCTGAGCTTCAGCATCCCCAAAGGCAGCACGCTGGCACTGGTGGGCGAATCCGGCTGCGGCAAGAGCACCGTGGCCAGGTTGCTGGTGGGCTTGTACGCACCCACGCGGGGCAGCGTGCACTTTGACGGCCAGGCCACCGATGGCAGCACCTCTGCGGCCAACCTGCGCGCGCTGCGCCGGCGCATGCAGATGATCTTTCAAGACCCGTTCGCCAGCCTGAACCCACGCTGGAAAGTGCTGGACATCATCGGCGAGCCTTTGCGCGAGCACGGCTTGTGCCAAGACCTGCCCTCGCTGCAGGCCCGGGTCGGTGAGTTGCTCGAATCGGTGGGGCTGGCTGCCGCCGACAGCGAGAAGTTTCCGCACCAATTCTCGGGCGGTCAACGCCAACGCATCTCGATTGCCCGCGCGCTCGCCACCGAGCCGGAATTTCTGGTCTGCGATGAGCCCACCTCGGCGCTGGATGTCTCGGTGCAGGCGCAGGTGCTCAACATCATGAAAGCGCTGCAGCGCAGCCGCGGCCTGACCTACCTGTTCATCTCACACAACCTGGCCGTGGTGCGCCATGTGGCCGATCGGGTGGGTGTGATGTATCTGGGCCGCCTGGTCGAGGTCGCCGACAAGCAGCAGCTCTTCAGCCGCCCGTTGCACCCCTACACGCGGATGCTGCTGGACGCCGTGCCGGACATCCACATGACAGGCCGCGCCCGCACGCCTGTGCAGGGTGAAGTGCCCAACCCACTGAACCCACCCAGCGGCTGCGCCTTCCATCCCCGCTGCCCGCTGGCGCAAGCGCGCTGCAGACAAGAGCGGCCGAACTTGATGCAACTGCGTGGCGTCGAAGTGGCCTGCCACGCTGTTGAAGAAGGGCGGGATTGATCAGCCCGTCGGCAGCAGCCGATCGGCTGCAAACAATGCCTGCACGTCCTCACGCTGCCTGATCACATGCACCTCCTGGCCGTCCAGCATCAACTCAGCAGCCCTGGCGCGGGTGTTGTAGTTGCTGGCCATGCTCATGCCGTAGGCGCCTGCCGAGAGTATGGCCAGCACATCGCCCGGTGCCAAAGCCAGCGTGCGGTCACGACCCAGCCAATCACCTGACTCACACACCGGCCCGACCACATCCCACACCACGGGCTCAGCCGCGCGCGGCCTGCAAGGCTCGATGGCCATCCAGGCTTGGTACAGCGCCGGCCGCATCAGATCGTTCATCGCGGCGTCGACGATGCAGAAGTTCTTGCCGCCTTCTTCAGCAGCACCGGGTTTGAGGTACAGCACTTCAGTCAACAGCACGCCAGCATTGCCGACCAGCGAGCGGCCAGGCTCGAACAGGATTTCTCTCTGGCCATGCCCGCGGGCGTCCGCCCGGGCCAGCAATTGCTGCACCAGTGCGCCGGCTGAAGGCGGGGCTGCATCGCTGTAGTGGATGCCCCAGCCACCGCCAAAATCCACATGCGCGATGGGAATGCCGGCCGCCTCCACCGCTTCGACCAGATCAAACAGCCGGTCTGCCGCGTCGAGATAAGGCTCGATCTGGGTGATTTGAGAGCCGATGTGGCAGTCGATGCCGACCACCCGCAAGCCTGGCAAGGCTGCCGCGTGCCGGTAAGCGGCCAACGCTTGCTGATGCGCCACACCAAACTTGTTGGCTTTGAGCCCGGTCGAGATGTAGGGGTGGGTGCCGGCGTCCACGTCTGGATTGACACGCAGGCTGACAGGCGCCTGGCGGCCCGTCGACAGCGCCACTTCGTTCAAGACATCCAGCTCGCCCAGGCTTTCGACGTTGAAACAGCGCACGCCGGCCTGCAGCGCCTGGCGCATCTCGTGGCGCGTCTTGCCCACGCCTGAAAACACCACCTTGGCAGGGTCGCCCCCCGCCGCGATGACGCGCACCAGTTCGCCCCCGGAAACGATGTCAAAGCCGCAGCCTGCCTGGGCAAAGGTCTGCAGCACGGCCAGGCTGGGGTTGGCCTTCATCGCATAGCAGATCAGGTGCTTGCGGCCGGCCAGTGCCCGCTGGTAGGCCTGCAAGGCGCCCAACATCGCCTGGCGCGAGTACACAAAAAGCGGCGTGCCGTGGGTGCTGGCCAGCGTGTGCAGGTCGTGGCCTTCGAGACACAGCCTGCGGCCGGACGCTGCGTCTGCGGCGGGTGCAGGCAAGGGAGCAGTGGGCAAGTAGGCCAGATAAGGGGCGCCAGGCAAGTTCATTTTTGTGCTGCAGACGGCGCAGAAGCCGCTTGCTGGTGGGTGGCGGCCGTGGGTGTCGGCAACACCAGGTTGCCTTTTTGCCCACAGCCGGACAAGGCCACAAGCAGCAAAAGGCCCACGGCGGCGCCCCAGATGGGGTAGCCAGCTACACTGTTTTTTGATTCTTCAGCCATGGGCCCGATTCTATGAGCGCGACCACTGCATCCACCCCCCCCCCAGCACACATCGCCCCGCCCCAGCCCAGCGGGCTCAGCGACGCCGAATACGAACAGCGCAGCAGCGCCTTGCTGGCAAAAATTGAAGCCACCGCCGATCGCTGGCTGGACAGCGACCAGATCGATCTGGACCCGATGCGCACCGGTGGCCTGCTGGAGTTGAGTTTCCCCGATGGCAGCAAGATCATCGTCAACACCCAGCCGCCGCTGCACGAGGTCTGGCTGGCGGCGCGCGCTGGCGGCTACCACTACCGTTGGCACGATGGCCAGTGGATGGACACCCGCGACGGCACCGAGTTCTGGCACAACCTGTCAGCACAAGCCAGCGCCCAAGGCGGCTGCGCCTTGAAGTTCTGAAACTCAGCGCCTGAACAAGTCCAGGATGCTGCTTCGCTCTTGCTCGCTGGGCGGCCTGGGCAACAGCTCTTCGAGGCCGACGCTGGCAACCCCGCCGCCGCGCGCATATTCCTGATAGACCCAGTTGCCGCCTTCTTCGATCAGGCCTTCGGGCGGCACGGGCTCTTGCACCGGTACACCACGCAGAGCATGCTGCATCAAGGCCAGCCAGACCGGCAAGGACAGGCCGCCCCCCGTTTCACGGTCCCCCAGCTTGCGCGGGTTGTCATAGCCAATCCACACCACTGCGGCCAAGGTGGGGTGAAAACCCGCAAACCAGGCGTCCATCGAGTCGTTGGTGGTGCCTGTCTTGCCGTAGATGTCGCTGCGCTTGAGCACAGCCTGGGCACGGGCTGCCGTGCCGCTGCGCGTCACCTCTTGCAGCAGCGTATCCATCACGAAGGCATTGCGCGCAGGCAGCACACGCATGGATTCGTCCAGAGGTGGCGGCTTGGCTTCCAGCAGCACCTTGCCCTTGTTGTCGGTCACGCGCCGGATCAACATCGGTTTGACGCGATAACCACCGTTGGCAAACACGCTGTAGGCGCCCACCATCTGCATCGGTGTCACTGATCCTGCGCCCAGCGCCATCGTCAGGTAGGCCGGGTGCTTGTCGGGGTCAAAGCCGAACTGGCCGATCCACTGTTGTGCGAACTCCGGCCCGGTGGACTGCAGCACACGGATCGAGACCATGTTCTTGGACTTGGCCAAACCCGTCTTCAGGTTCATCGGCCCGTCGAACTTGCCGTCGTAATTCTTGGGCTCCCAAGGCTGGCTGCCGGTTTTCTCTGCGCTGAAGAACAATGGGGCGTCATTGACCACGGTGGCAGCCGTGAAGCCCTTTTCGAGCGCCGCCGAATAGATGAACGGCTTGAAGCTGGAGCCCGGCTGCCGCCAGGCCTGGGTGACGCGGTTGAACTTGTTCTTGCCAAAGTCGAAGCCGCCGACCAACGAATGGATCTCGCCACTGCGCGGGTCCATCGCCACCAGCGCGCCTTCCACTTCCGGCAACTGGGTCAAGGTCCAGTCGCCTTTGTCCATCCGCATGACTCGCACCACAGCGCCTGGTCTGATCTGCTTCTTGGGGACCGCGTTGGCAGCCAGGCCCGACTCGACAGGCCGCAAGCCCGCTCCCTTGATGGTCACCTGGTCGCCAGACTGCAACATCGCCACCACCTGGCGCGGCGTCGCCTCCAGCACCACTGCGGACAGCAACTCGTCGCTGGCCGGGTGATCAGACAGCGCCTCGGCGACCCGCGCGTCCAGCAAGCTGCGGTCGGCCGGCAGATCCACATAGGCCTCGGGCCCGCGATAGACCTGGCGCAGCTCAAAGTCCATCAGGCCCTTGCGCAGCGCTTTGTAAGCCACCAGCTGATTGCCGGAATCCACTGTCAGATAGACGTTGAGCCCTCGCGAATAGGTCTCTTCGCCATATTGTTTGAAGACCAGTTGACGCGCCATCTCGGCCACAAATTCTGCGTGCACGGCAGTGTCGAACTGGGTCCGGTAGCGCAACTCTTGCTTCAAGGCTTCTTCGTGCTGCGCCTCGGTGATGAAACCGTTGGTGAACATGCGCTCGATGACGTAGCGCTGGCGCACGGTGGCGCGCCGGGGGTTGGAGAAAGGGTTGTAAGCCGAAGGCGCCTTGGGCAGGCCAGCCAGCATCGCGGCTTCAGCCACGGTCAGCTCGCGCAGAGGTTTGCCGAAATAGGTGTCGGCCGCTGAAGCAAAGCCGTTGGAGCGTTGACCCAGAAAGATCTGGTTCATGTACAGCTCCAGGATCTGATCTTTGCTGAGCTTGCTCTCCATCTTCAGCGCCAGCAGGATCTCGTAGATCTTGCGCGTGAAGGTCTTTTCCGTCGACAGGTAAAAGTTGCGCGCCACCTGCATCGTGATCGTCGAAGCACCCTGACTGCGTGCATCGCGGATGTTCTCCAGCGCTGCGCGCAGGATGCCCTTGTAATCCACGCCGCCATGCTGATAAAAGCGCGTGTCTTCGGCGGCCAGCACGGCATCCTTCATCAGCTGCGGAATCTGGGCGATGGGCACAAAGTTGCGCCGCTCTTCGCCAAATTCGCCCAACAGCACACCGTCAGCAGAAAACACGCGCAGCGGCAGCTTGGGCCGGTAGTCGGTCATGCTGCTGATGGCCGGCAGCTGCGGGTAGGCTACGGCCAGGGCCACGCCGATCAACAGCAGCAATGTCAGCAGGCCCGCCAGCGACAGGCCCAGCGCCCAGCCCGCGACCGGCGCCAGCCGGCCGCCCAGGCCACCGACGCGACGGGGCCGGCCGGGTCGGGACGGCTCGGCGCCCGCAGCAGAAGCGTCGTCACGCGTGGTCATGTTGTGAGATCAAGGTCATGGCGGGTGCAGAGGTCCGTGCCGGCTTGATCGCGTGGCGCGAAACGAAGACAACAAATTTGCAGCAGCCAAAGTATAGACAGCAGTGCTTGGCAAGCCCGCATCCTGGGCTCAGCAGACCACAACCTCGGTGAGCGTGACATCCGCCACGGTCTGCCGTGCACAGGTTGTGAAGTTTGCACAGTCACCGTTCACGTGGGCCAACAGCAGTGCCGATATACCTGTTCTACGGTCCAGCTTCAGGCTGTGAGCAAGCAGGTAAACGCCCGGCTTTTCCCTTCTTGTTCAAATACTTTACTGCTAGCATTGAAGTAACTTATTAACAAGCCCGGAGGGCCTGGAATGTTGCTGTCGCAGCCAGACCCCTCGACTCGGGGGTAAGACCACATGGGCCTTTTGGACGCCTTGTTCGGAGCCAAGCACCCGCCGATGATCGGGTTGGACATCAGTTCGTCCAGCGTCAAGCTGGTTGAGCTGAACAAGACTTCGGCAGGCGAGTTCGTGCTGGAGCGCTTTGCTTCCGAGCCGCTCGAAAAAGGCTGGATCACCGATGGCACGATCGAGAAGTTCGACGAGGTCGCAGCCGCCGTCAAGCGCGCGCTCAGCAAGAGCGGCAGCAAGACCCGCCAAGTGGTGATGGCGATGCCGCAGTCGGCCGTGATCACCAAGAAGATCATGCTGCCGGCCGGGCTGCGTGAAGAAGAGATGGAGCTGCAGGTCGAGTCCGAAGCCAACCAGTACATTCCTTTTTCGCTCGACGAAGTGAGTCTGGACTTCTATGTGATTGGCGACAGCCCGACTTCTGCCGGTGATGTCGAAGTGCTGATTGCAGCGTCGCGCAAAGAAAGAGTCACCGACCGCCAGGGTCTGGCCGAAGCGGCAGGACTCAAGCCGGTGGTGCTTGACATCGAGTCCCATGCCTCCAGGCTGGCGATGAGCCGCGTCGTGGGCAGCCTGCCCAACGGTGGACGCGACGCTTTGGTGGCGCTGTTTGAAATCGGCGCCGACACCACCAGCCTCAAAGTGCTGCGCGACGACGAAATGCTGTACGACCGCGACCAGGCCTTTGGCGGCTCGCAGCTGACACAGTTGATCTCGCGCCAGTACGGCTTCTCTTTTGAAGAAGCCGAGGTCAAAAAGCTTTCCGGCGACCTGCCTGAGGACTACGAAGGCGCGATCCTGGCGCCGTTTGTGGACAGCCTGTCGCAAGAGATCGGCCGCGCCTTGCAGTACTTCTTCACCAGCACGCCGCACCACAAGGTGCACTATGTGATGCTGGCCGGCGGCACGGCCACCTTGCCGGGCCTGAAGGATCGGGTGACTGACCTGACTGGATTTGCTTCCAACGTCGTCAACCCGTTCGAGAACATGCAACTGGGCAGTGCCGTGCGTGAAAGCCGCGTGCGCCGCGAAGCACCTTCGTACCTGACGGCTTGTGGTCTGGCGATGCGGAGGTTCCTGCAGTGATCCTGATCAACCTGCTGCCGCACCGCGAAGAAAAACGGCAGCTCCGCAAACGCGCCTTCTTCAGTGCCTTGGTGGCGTCCTTTCTGCTCGGCTTTTTGATCGTTGGCGTCTGGTACACCGTGCTGCAGCAACTGACTTCGGTGCAAGAAGCGCGCAACAGCTTTCTGAAAGACGAAACCAACAAGCTGCAAGAGCAGATCCGCGACATCGCCAACCTGCGCACCGAGATCGAAGCACTGAACGCACGCAAAAAAGCGGTGGAAGACCTGCAGACCGACCGCAACATGCCGGTGCACCTGCTGGACGAGTTGGTCAGGCAAACACCCGAAGGCGTGTATTTGTCGACCATCAAACAGACCGGACAGGTGGTGGCCATCACCGGCATCGCGCAAACCAACGAGCGCGTCTCGGAGTTTCTGCGCAACACCTTGTACAACTCACCCTGGCTGGAAAAGCCCGAGCTGATCGAGATCAAGTCGGTCACCGCAGCAGGGATCAACCGCGAGCAAAGGCGCTTGTTCGATTTCTCGATGCGCGTCACGCTGAAGCGGCCCCAGGCAGCAGCGCCGACTGCGGGTGCAGTGCCTGCGCCCAATGCGGCTGCAACCCCAGCCAAGCCTTCTTGAGCGCACCATGGCCAAAGCTTCTTCGGTGAACATCGATTTCAGCCGCACGCTGGAAAGTGCCAGCTCGCAGTTTCGTGGCCTGAATGCCAAAGAGCCCGGCCAGTGGCCCGTGCTGCCCAAACTGGCAGCCTGGCTGGCAGCGGCTGCAGCGGCGGTAGGCCTGGGCTGGTTCCTGATCATTTCAGGCGCCACCGAAGAGCTGGAGCGGGTGCGGCTGGAAGAACCCCAGCTCAAAGTGGCTTACGAAAGCGCCTTGAAGCAGGCGGTCAACCTGAGCGAGTTGCGCAAGCAAAAGCTGCAGGTGCAGGAGTACGTGACGCAACTTGAAAAACAACTGCCGGGCAAATCAGAGATTGATGCGCTGTTGTCCGACATCAACCAGGCAGGCCTGGGTCGTGGCCTGCAATTCGAATTGTTCAGACCCGGCCAGATCGAGGTCAAAGATTTCTACGCCGAGCTGCCCATCGCGATCCGCGTCAGTGGCCGCTACCACGACATCGGCTCTTTTGCTGCCGACGTGGCCAACCTGTCGCGCATCGTCACGCTGCACAACCTGGGCATCAGCCCGAACCCGGCCAAAGACGCCACCGGCAGCCTGATGATGGAAGCCACGGCCCGCACTTACCGTTATCTGGACCAGACCGAGATCGCTGAACAACGCGCCGCCACAGCCAAACCAGGGGCCAAGAAATGAGCGCTCGCACCTGCAGCCGCTGGGGCCTTGCCGCGCTGGTGTTGGCCCTGCTGGCTGGCTGCGGTGCCGAGCAGACCGAGCTGCGCGATTGGATGGAGCAAAAGCGCCGCGAGACCAAACCCAATGTCGCGCCGCTGCAGCCACCCAAGCGCTTTGACCCGCAGCCCTACACCGGGCTGCAGGCGGTCGAGCCCTTCAGCAACCAGAAGCTCACCGTGGCGCTCAAGTTGGAGGCCAGACAGCCGAATTCAGTCTTGGCCAGCGAGCTCAATCGCCGCAAAGAGCCGTTGGAGGCCTTCCCTCTGGACGCGATGAGCATGGTGGGCAGTGTCAGCAAAACCGGGCAACCGTTTGCCTTGTTGCAAGTCAACAGTCTGCTGTACCAGGTCAAGGTGGGCGACCACCTGGGCCAAAACTACGGCCGCATCACACAGGTCAGCGAGACTGAAGTCACGCTGCGCGAGATCGTGCAGGACGCTGCAGGTGAATGGATCGAACGTCCAGCCACATTGCAGTTGCAGGAGCGGGCGCGATGAGCAGCACTCAGGAGAATTCGATCATGTCCCAACAGCTCCACTGGCGAGCTGCCCTTGCAGCCCTCAGTCTGGTCTGCGCCAGTCTGGCGCCGGCAGCAGCCTGGGCGCAGAACGCGATCCAGTCGATCACCAGTTCGCAACAGGGCGGCACCGAGGTTGTGCGCATCGAATTGAGCGAAGCGCTGAGTGCCATCCCCGCCGGGTTTTCAGTGCAGACCCCCCCGCGCATCGCGATCGATCTGCCTGGCGTGGGCAACGCCACCGGGCGCAGCAACGTCGAGGTCAACCAGGGCAATCTGCGCTCGGTGGTGGTGGCCCAGAGTGGCGAACGCACAAGGTTGGTGCTGAACTTGAAGTCGCCTTCCAGCTACCGCGCGCAACTGCAAGGCAAGGCCCTGTTGCTGGTGCTGGACAACGGCAGCGGCAGCGGTCTGGCGGCTGCCCCAGAGCAACAAGGCAACTTCGCGCCGCCGCAAAACAACGCCAACCTGGCCCTGCGTGATGTCGACTTCCGCCGCGGTGCCGACAACACCGGCCGAGTCGTCGTGACGCTGCCCAACAACCAGGTCGGTGTGGACATCCGACAGCAAGGGCAAAGCCTGGTGGTCGAGTTCTTGCGATCTACATTGCCTGATCAGCTGCGTCGCAGGCTGGATGTGACTGACTTCGGCACGCCGGTCAAGACCGTCACCACGTTCCAGAACGGGGACCGCGTGCGCATGATCGTCGAGCCCACCGGGGCCTGGGAG
>JBBQIB010000097.1:0-14017 GCA_038324515.1 Burkholderiales bacterium | reverse complement strand
CGGTGCTGGCCCTGGTGCCGGGGCTGGGGCGGGGGCTGGGGCGGGGGCGGGGGCGGGCACTCGTGGTTGCTGCACGGGCGCCCTAACAGGTGCCGGCGTCGGAGCTGGTACTGGTACTGGTGCTGGTGCCGGTGCTGGTGCCGGTACTGGTGCCGGTGCCGGTGCTGGTGCTGGTGCTGGTGCTGGTGCTGGTGCTGGTGCTGGTGCTGGCGCGGGTGCGGGCGTAGATCTGGGCGTTGGCGGATTGAATGGCGGGTCATTCGGCAGTTCTGGCCGAGGCGCTGGTGAAGGCGCAAACTCAGTGACAGGCGAAGGCGCTGGACTCGAGGGTCGCGGCGTCACGGGAGTAGGTGCACGAGAGATAACAGGCGTGGACTGGGTCGGCGGGACGGGTGCAGGCGTAGGCGGCAGTCGGACGGTTGGCGCGGGAGATAACTGTCCTGACGCTTGCAATGGAGGCTGCACAGGTGCGGCGAGGCTGACAGGGGCCGGCGCCTGCAGCGGCACTGGAGACCCAACGGGTGCACCAGCTCCGGCCAGTGTGGGTGCGGACGACGCCAAGGGCTGAGCGCCGGCAGACTGTGCCAATTCGCGTCCTGCATCTGCGACGTCTTCGCCGCCTCCGCCGCAGGCAGCCACTACAGGCAATGCAGCCATTGAAAACACGGTACGCCCCAAAATTTGGCGCCGCTTCAGGTCAATCAGGTCATTTTGCATTGCTGCCCGGAAATCAATGGAAAACCTGACACCGGGTGGTGCCAGAGGTCAGCGAGCATTTGGACGCCCTGGGCCAAACCCCATGCCCAAAGAGCTGAGCCGCCAAAGCCAGACACAGCCGACGCTGGAGTGCAGCAGAACCCCTGGGGTCTGCAGCGACGGGTGCTGAAGTGCGGATGAGCGTCTTCGGTCCTGCGGGCAGTTGCCCGGCTGGCTACAAATATTCGAGAACCTTCATCGAAGGTCTTCGGTACGCAGCGGACGAATCTTGAGCGGTTGCTGCGAGGCAGCAGTCAGCAGATGCAACCGAGCAGGGTTCGAAGCCCGCGCCAGCAGATGCCGATCTCCTAACATGAGCTGGGCTGCGACAACCTGAAGCGTCGACGCATCTCAGTGACAAACTTCGTGTGAAGTTGGCGCAGCAGCCCAGTGTTGTCTCAGGCTACAGACGAGGCCCTGGAACATGCCCAGGTCTGTCTACATGGCAGCGGGTTGCATGCTGCTTTCCGCTGCTGACAACTGGTAGCGATTGGGACACAGCCTGCAAGCTCGGCGGCACGCCGAAGTTCGGCGCAGTTGGGACCACACTCAGCCTGCAGGAGCAGATGGAGGTAGCCAGCGAGCCGCTGTCTTGACGATCTCCAGCCACAAAGGGTGGCCCATCAGCCAAAGGCCGAGCAACCAGATGACTGCAGCGAACGCGCCACCCCCCAGGCCCCAGATCAGATAGTTGCTCTCGTCAGGAGGCATCAGCTGAGCCAGCATGAACAGCGGAACTGCACACGTGAGGGCCAAGGCGGCGCTGGGAAAGCAGGCCCGGATCAGGCGTCGGCTGGTGACGCCCAACCCTCTGAGGTGCCACTGGGACAACAGCAGACCGACCATTGCAGCAGCGACAAGGCCCCAGGCGGCACCCATCAATCCGAAGGGGAACACAAGCATCAAACCCAGCAACTGCGGCACCACTATCTGTACTTGCAGCAAGCTGGCGCGGCGTGCCTCTCCGCAAGCAAGCAATGCCTCTCGTGAGGGCAGAAAAAGCAACTCGATCGCGCAGGCCAGACACAGCACCTTGGCAAGCGGCACCGCCGCCAACCATTGGTCGCCGTAGATCAGACGGATGGCGGGAAACGCCAGTATCGCCATCACCGCCAGGAACGGCCACCCGACCACCGTGACCATCGACACGCTGGAGGTATAGGCCCTTGAGACCTTGCCGCGACCCCGATCGACTTTGGCGAAGTAAGGCATGACCACAGACATCACGGGGCGGATCACCGCCCGCTGAAATACCTCGACCAGTCCATTCGCGCGGCTGAAAATTCCAACGTCGGCCGGGCCACTGGCACGGCCAATGATTAGTTCCGGCGCGCCTTTGCCAAGCTGCGCGAAGATATAAATCAGGCTGGCGAACTTGCCAAACTGAAAGGCGGCACCAATGCCCTTCAGGCCAGGCCAGATTGGGAAATCACGCGGCCTGAAGTAAGCGGTGGCCAGTACCACCACGACGATTCCACTGAAGGTGGACCAGGCCAGGCTGAGATATCCAAAGCCCTGATAAGCCAGAGTCACCGCGACCACGAAAGCTGCCACACTGGACAGCAAGTTGCAGATCACGATCGGCTGATAGTTCAGCTCTCGTCTGAACCAGGCGTGCGTGACCGCGCCAAAGGGCACCAGCACGAAACTCATCGACAAGATTCGCATCACCTCTCCCACACCGTCTTCGCGATAAAAGCGTGCGGCAGCAAAAGAGCCCGAGAACAGCAACAGCGCCATCGTCCAGCTGACGATGATGTTGAGGGCAAAGGCAGCGCGGATCTTGTCCGTGGTCAATTCACGTTCCTGGATCAGGTACTCGGCCACGCCGAAATCCCTGAAGGTGCTGGCAAGCGCAGAAAACACTACCGCAATGGCAAAGACGCCGACTTCGGCCGGCGTCAGCAGTCTTGAGATGATTACCGTGCTGACCAGATGCAGCACCAAGCCGAGGTAGCTGTCCAACAAGGACAGCAGCAAGGACTTGCGAACGCCCGTCACGGGCGGGCAGATGCGGGCTTGGCTTGCGAAGTGGTGGGGGTTCCTCCAGGCTTGCTGATTCGATCCAGCGCGCGCTTCAGACTCGGCTCATTGGGTACTGCCTTGAGTCCTTCGGTCAGTGAATCGATGGCCAACTGGCGACGACCCAACTGCAGGTTGACCTCGGCGATCCCCAGGTAAGGTGGCCAGTAGTCGAACTTCACCTGCTTGGACTTCTCGAAATGCTCCAGGGCCTGGATCGGCCTGCCCAACCGCATGTTGTATTCACCGACACGGTGCAGGACCTCCGGCAACAGTGGGAAGTCGGCAGTGGAGTTGTTGAGCACGTAGTAGCCGTCAGCCACGGCGGTAGTCAGCAAGAATTCTCGTTGCTGGGCATTCACGCCCGCCCGCTCGGAGCGGTTCGAATTGAGCACTGCCCAGCAGTAGTGGTGAACAGCCCAAAATGTCGGGCCCATGACGCTGACCCAGTGCCGCTGCCTGTCGGTCGGAGCATTGGGAGAGCCTCGCGTCTCGAACAGCTGGGCATCAGGGCAATACTCGGGCAATCTGGCAAGTTCGCCGACCGTGATGTTCTGCGGCGCGTTGGCAGCAGCATGTCCCGCCGCAAGCATGGCCAGGGGTACCAAGCTCAGTCGCGCGGCCAACAGGAATGATGGGAGTCGGGCATGCATAAGTAAATACTTTTCCGTTAAGAGCAGGCAGCGCAGGGCCGTGGCCGACCCACATCCTAACAACCACTGAGCAAGCTGCGGGTTGACATGACCGGCTCACAAGCGGCGAAGTTCAAGCAACAGCCGATTCGGTCACATCCTACTCACTGGACGAACAGCCTGCACTCAACGCAGATCTTTGCAAAGTATCGAGCCATGCCAGCAACGACTGCTCAGCCAGACGGCTGAGCGCAGGATCTGAAATTGTGTGGTCCGCACCTGCCAGATCAAGGCGTGTCAGGTTCGGCCTCTCAAACGCACCGCGCCAAGCAGGGTCACTCGCCACAGCTTCACAGAACTCGCGCGCCGTGTAGTCCTTCTCACTCAGCAGCAGCCAGACGGGCAACTGAAATCCCGCCCAACCGGCGGCCATGCGCTCTTGAAAGCTGCCGAATTCATGCTGCCTGGCAGGATGGGCCAGTGCGGCTGTGCCCAGGCTGCCGGAGCTGCGTGCCAACCGCCACTGACGCCACCAATCTGCCAGCGCACCACGAGCCACCTGCCCGCGCCAGAGTTTGCGCCAGAACGTAGGGTCGCGCAGCCGCTGCATGTAGTAATGCTTGACCTGCGTAACAGCCTGGGTGGTCGGCGATCGCACCCAGGGATTGCAAACCGCAAGCCCCAGCACAGGGTGGTGGCTGCGCGCCTGGACATACATCAGGGCCGCAGATGCCCCGTCACACAAGCCATACAGCACTACACCTGGCAATTCAGGGCAATGGGCAAGCAGTGCATCGACCGCTGCGGCAATGTCATTTTCTACCGCCTGGAAGTCAGTTGCCGGGCCCGCGCTGTCGCCCATGCCGCGCACATCAAAGCGCAGTGCCACGTGGCCAGCCGCAGCCAAAGCACGCGCCAAATGGACAAACTGACGATGGCTGCCGATTCGATACTGCGGCCCCCCCACCACGATGACAACACCCAGCTGGCTTGCCATCCTGCTGCTTGCGGGCTTGGAGAGAACGCCGATCAGCGCCTGGTTGGCGCAATCAAAAACAAGGGCCTGTTCAACTACGCCCTGACAAACTTGTACGGGGAGGTCCAGCCGCGCGCTCATCAAACCCGTTCCAGCAGGCCCAACACGGCCTTCGTTGTCGCAGGCAACAACTCGGGCGCCACTTCAATCTCGGTGCTGTGCCAGAAGGCCGGGCCGGCCACTGCCCTGACCTCAATGTGGTGGCCCAGGTCGTTCCAGGCCGCAGCGGTCCGAGTTGAGGCAGGAGACGATTGGACGGGAGTCTTGCTGCTCAACTCAAGCCAACAGCCGCGAATCGGCTCGCGCTGAAGGGGTGCAAATCTGGTGGCCTCCAGGCCAATTGCGAGTCCAGCCGGCAGTTGGTAGCCGGCCACCACCACCGAAGCACCTGCCTGCAACTCGGCCTTGAGAGACTGCATCGCGCCAGCAGCCGGCTTGACCAGCGCATCGCCGTAAACCCGTAAACGAAGAAACTGATGCAGCACTGATTTGCCGTCGACGGGGGGTTGCCAGAATACCAGGCCAACCGGCGCAAGCGGCAACTGAGTCAACAAGTCACTGGCCAGCAGGCAACCGGCACGAACGCCCCAAAGCACCAAAGGTGCGTCGATCTCGGCTCTCAGCCAGGCAGCAGCTCTGGCCAGATCGTTCAGCCAAGCTTGCCAAGAGGCGTCTTCGAACTCGCCCGCGCTGTCGCCGCAACCCAGCAAGTCAATCTGCAGTACCGCGCAGCCTGCGTGGGCCAGTGCACGGGCTTGCTCAGCCAGCATGCGGCGAGACTTGTTCAGCTCTTCGGCAAACGGCGGCGCCAGCAGTACCATTGCCGCAGGCTTTGCGCGAGCAGGCAAGTGCAGCACACAGAACCTTGCCGAATCTGGCTGAGCCCTGTGGTTAGAGGACTGCGCCGGAGCCGCCTGAGGCTCATCAACCAAAAAGAACGCTCGCGGCCCGGGACCCACCGATCACGCAGCCACGCGCTCGGTTACAAAGTCTGTCAACGCACCGACCGTGGCGAAGGTATCGCCTCCGATGTCGTCGTCATCCACCGTGATGCCGAAGCGCTCTTCCAGCGCAGTGATCAACGAGACCACGGCCATCGAGTCCAACTCCGGGATCGCCCCCAACAGGTGGGTCTCACGAGTGAACGCGGTCGCACGCCCGCCCAGGCTGAGCACTTCATCCAGTATGTTCTTCACTTCATGTAGCGTGTCCATGCGAGTTGACTTGCCTCTCAGATCTTGATCAAAAGGGGGAAATTGTAGGCTTGGGTGTGGGGTAGGCTGAGTGGCAAGTGCACGCCCCGGACCTATTTGACAGCCAGCCGCCTTGGCTGAGGTGCAGTAGTACGGAGGACTGATACGGCTCACGCAAGCGCCAAATCGGGCAGCACAGCAAAAACTTTACCTTCGACTTCAATTGAACTCTGCCATGCAGCGCCGACGTCGACCGAGTTCGATGCGATCACCCACACACACCAATTCTGGTGGCGTGTCGCGCCCAAGAAAGAGCATCGGACTCGCGGTGAGCCCGTAGGCGCCTGACATCTGTATCCCCAGCAAGTCGCCGATCTCCGGCTTGGCCATCGGCACCTGTACCCCCAGAAGATCGGTTGGGTTACACGACGGACCAGCAAACGTGCAAAAAGAATCCGCTTCGGACACTGTGTGCAAACGACTCAGGTTGCGCAGTGGAAAGTTGCCTCGCAAGAGAGCGCCAAATGTGCCTGCGGCGGTCAGATGGTGATTGAGACCCCCATCGCAGGTTGCATAGGTTGTACCTCTCGAAACTTTGACATCGATAACCGATGTCACGTACATCCCTGCACAAGCCACCACGTAGCGGCCCAACTCAAAGAAGATCTGCGCCTGCGGGTGGGCCGCCCTGAACTCGGACAGTGCAGGCCGCAGCGCGGTTGCCAAGCCGCTCACGTCCAACTCTCGGGGCTGTCCTGCTTGTGCTACGCCAAAGCCACCACCCAGATTCACCTTGCGACAAGTCCTACCCAGTCGCGTCGACGATTCATCTGCCAAGCGCAACGCATTGCGGGTGGCTTCGACTGCAGCTTCGATCTCAAAACACTGGCTGCCGACGTAGCTGTGAATGCCCATACAGTCGAGCCAAGCGCCATGCGACTGAATCCGCTGTTCTGCTTGGGGAAGTTCAGCCTCATCGATTCCGAATTGTGAAGACTTGCCACCCATCTTCAATCCATAAGCTCGGTGTACGTTGCTTGGATTGACTCTAATCAGAATCTGCGCTGTGCGGCCCAATTGTCGGGCGGCATCAGCACAAGCGTCAATCTCTCTCAAAGACTCCACACTGATGCAGCCTACGCCCGCAGCAACCGCCGCCTTGATCTCAACGTCGGTCTTGGCCGGTCCGGCAAAGCTCACGCTTGAAGCGGCAAACCCGGCCAACAGGGCCTGGATCTGTTCGCCTCCAGAGGAGATATCCACCCCATCAGCCGCGCTTTGCAGCACCTTCAGCAGCAGCAAGTTGGGATTGGCTTTTACCGCGTAGTACACCCCTGCAAGACCCCCAAATGCCTCCTTGACTTCTTGTATGCGCCGCCTAGCAAGCTCTGCGTCCAACAAGTAGAACGGTGTTCCATATTGGCCGGCCAGGGCCTGCCAGTCGTCTGCCTCCATTGACTCGAAACGGCTTGCTGCATTCAGCTCAGAAGGCATGCGCGACGGGCCTTTCATCCCAAGTAATTCCCGCCACCCAGATTGCGTACTGTCGATCGACTTGAATCAACGGTGCACAGGCGCCTGCAGGCAGCAAGAGGGCAAGAACCCGTGCCACAACAGACTCATCCAGTGTCTGGGCTGCACCGCCCGTGAGGATGAGCTGTGCCAGCTTGCCTAAATCCGCCTTTGGCAAGCCAGGGCCTTTGGCCTGAGCAAAACGATCAAGTGCCATAAACAGGCAGCTATAGGCCAAAATTTCTGGATCAGGGTTGAGCTCACCCTCCCTCAAATTCGCATAAAAATCACGCACTTCCAGTACTGACGTGTCGGGCATCGCAGCGACAAGCAATTCATACAACTGCGGGTGATTGCGCAGCTGAAGCATAAGGGTGTCGCGTGAAGCAAAAATTCCAAGATCGGTGAACACATATCTGGCTACCGAGACTCCGGTTGCGGGCCTAACTACGCTGTCGTCATCCACCAGTTCGACTGTGTAGTGGAGGTCGGTAGTGGCGCCACCAATATCCAGTGCGATGCATGTGCCGACAATACTGAATCCACCTTGGCCATTGACGCTTCGGAGAAACCCGCGGCTTGCCACCTCCGGAGTAGGACGAATGGCTTGATTCAAAGGCGTCGGCAGGTCAGTGATGCCCTCCTTGAACACCAAGTCGTCAAGATAGGCCCGCCTTACGGTTTCAAAGACACTACCAACCCGGCTTGACAATTGATCACCCAAAGGATTGTCAATAATTCGCGCTTGCTGAAACTTGCTCTTGAAGCGTTCAGCTAAGTACTTATTTCCGCAGTAGACGATTGCACTGTAGCTGTAACGAGATGCCTCGAAAAGTTCCAGAAGCTGCGCCGCTGGACCTGAATCCGCTTCATCGATACCACCACCGACCAGCAGAATATCCACATGCCGCATGTCGCCATCGAGATGTCCAAAGGTATGCAGGTACTCCGGATTGGCGCCTGCCAAAAGAACCTGATTACGCAGCGCGGTACCACTGAAAAGTGGGCTAAGTGCAACAATACCTACACGCAAACCACCGTTGGCAGAACTACAGACCAAGATCGGCTCCGTGGCTGGATCGATCTGAAGTTGCGCGAGCAGTGAACGAACCTGGGTCGCTACACCTGCCTTATAGTCTCTCGGAAAAAACTGTTGCCCTAACAAGTTACCCTCAGCGTCCAAACGGGCGAATTTAACAACGGTAGACCCGATATCCAGTGCCAGCAAGGCGCGGCGGGTGGGTCGATTTTGCGGCACAGTCATCTTTGTCAAACCATCAATGAAATGTCAGCCAACATCCGGCGGTAGGCTTTGGTTTCGTTGTCTACCCGAGTAGACAACAGAATCCTTTCTCGGTCTAGATCAAACTGCTTAATGGGCAGATGTCCTGGATCCAGAATCCTGATCGACCGATTGCCATCGCGCATACTCACGAGGCGGCCAGCATTGTCCGAATGAGGTGAAAAAGGCAGGTCAATCCAACCCATTTGAAATGCTCTGTAAACACTTTCCCAGAATGCCCCGCCAGACAGAGCAAAGATTGCGTCCATGACGTGACGCGCCTGACTTTCGATCAAATCCGCCTCGGCAAGGATGTGAGGCGAGTCCAGTCCACTTGGCACCCCAAAAGTACGAAGTACGTAGCGCACCGTATCAACGGCTTCAGCGTTAGCTTCGGCACGCGGTACTCCGAGCGCCTCATCTACGGTCTTGACCACTACCTTGTCAGCGTCGATGGCACCAGCCAGCAGCGCAGAGCCTGCAATCAATGCGGCGGCCCGCGGCTGATCCATTGGGAACTGGCCCATCCACTGGTGATAAACCAGTCTTGTCTGCATCGCCTCGAAACCATGTTCGTGCAAGAGCTCGCGAGCCAGTTTCCGCATCACTTGAGCCATCGCCACATCCTGGATGAAGCTACCGGTCTGCCCAAAGCTCAGCGCGAAGCTCTGCACCCCTTGCTCGGCTGAGAGCAGCATCTCGCACAATTCTACGACCAGCACCACCACTGGCGGGACCAAAGTAGCACTGAGCGGGCCAAAACTTTCGCGATGGATGGGCCGATCTGGCGTCGAATACAAAGCGCAGATTCGGTCGACGTATTGCCAGTACAAAAGGGCGCGATCAAGCGGAAAGCCTTCTGAGTAGGGCAAACAGTAACACAGACCTCCACCCTCGATCTCAGCGATGCCAGAGCCAATCGCCATTTCAACCAGCAGACGCGCGTCTGGAGTTCCGTGACGCAAACTGACCGGCTTGTCCAGCCCTTTGAACAATTCGCGCGTCAATTCGTAGCCGTGGCACACCAATGGATAACCGTTCAAAAAGGCTTTACCTGCCTCCTCGCTGCGACGCAAAAGTTGCCCTGCTGTGTCGTATTGGTTGTGTCGGGTGCAACTGTCGATGGTGAGCGGGATAAAGTCAGCCCCAGCATCACTGAGCATTTTCGTCAACCGTAATTGATCTTCAAAGATCGGCGTACCGCCTCGGGGCTGAAGCAGTGGGACTCCAGCTTGGCGCTCCGCATACCGAATGCTCGGAAAACGTCGTGCTGGAACTGCAAGTAAATGGTTTCGAACCTCTAGTATGTCTAAGCTGCGGGCCAAGGGGTGAGCCAAGACCTGTTGTCGTTGCGAATCAATGCTGCGTAATCGACCATCAAGCGAAGGATGGGCCACGGCGGTGCTCTCTCTGGTCGGACTGAGTTCTTAGGTCCTCAAACAAATCGGCAATGGCAGCGCCGATGTCAGGACGTTGGTGATAGACACGATCAAAGCCGTAGCCCTTGAACAACTCAACCACTTCAGGTTCAGGTCGAGTACCGACTACAACATTGCCACCCACATACAGCACAACGTCAGGCAGGCCGATTTCTATGAATCTCTGGCGGAAGTCAGCACACCAGTGTTCCCCTTCACCGTTGAGTGAACTGACAAAAACAGCGTGCGCGTTCACTTCAAGAGCTGCCTGTACGAAACTCTCTGGGCGATTGCGAGTACGAAGGTTGAACACACGCAGCTGAGATTCTTCAAGGGCCAATTGCATGATTCGGTTGCCAACCGTGTGAATGTCGTCACCGATGACACCCATGACAACCCTCGGCCATTGCGCCAAAGCCAAGTTCGTCATACAGCGGCAGACACGGAAGGAGGCGGGATACCCAGCCGCTCGTAGGATTGATTCTTCACCGCTTTGCGGTCGTGCTTGCCCGCATTGCCCAAAATCGGAAAGCTTTCAAAGTGCAGCAATACACTCGGCACCATGTGGTTGGGGAGGTTTGACTTCAGGAACTGGCGCAAAACGGCTTCACTGACGGGCTCCCCTGATGTAGATGTGTAGGCGCAGCCGATATCCTCACCGACACCGATATTGGCTATCGCGAAGGCGACAGCTTCCATGACTTCCGGGTGGCGGAGAACCTCGGTTTCTACCTCTGTCGGGCTGACACGAAAACCCTTGGTCTTGATCATGTCATCGGCGCGCGCGACAAAGTAGACGAAGCCGTTCGCGTCCTTGTAGACCTTGTCTCCGCTAAAGACTAGGGTTTCACCAGGAAACCGCGGATGCTGCCTGAAAGTCTTCGCGGTGTTTTCGGGGTCATTCCAATAACCTTTAGTCACCGTGGCACCGCGCTGGACAAGTTCGCCGACCGCCCCAGGAGTACACTCTTCCCCGGCCTCGTCCAGCACCAAGATTTGGCAATCAGGAATTGCCTGTCCCACCGAGGTCGGGAATTGATCCAGCTTGTCGGATGGCAAGTAAGTGCCTCTGAAGGCCTCGGTCAGACCAAACATCGAATAAATCTTTGTCTTGCCGAAAGCGTTGCGTAAATCGGCAATCATGTACGAAGACAAGCGCCCTCCCGTACTGCACACATACCGCAAGGAAGAAAAGTCAAAGCGCTGTGTGTTAACCTTCAATCGCTTGTCAAAGATCTTGGTGATGATGACGGGCATCACCGGCAAAGCAGTGATGCGTTCGCGCTGCATCAAGGAAAATAGGTCGTTCGGCAGCGCTAGATCATGCAGAACCAAAGTACATCCAAATCTGATGCTTTGCCAGAGCTGATTCATTCCATAGTCAAAATTCAATGAAAGCATGCAGCCGATTCGGTCTTCTTCATGTGTGCCTAAATACTCACCTACGATGTCCGCTCCCTCAGCCAAATTGCGATGGGCAATCAGAATACCTTTTGGTCGGCCCGTCGACCCCGAAGAGTAGATGATGGCAGCGTTATCATTACCGATTTGATCAAAGAAATCATTCGACCTGACAAATTTACGCATATAAGGCAAATTCGGCCACTCATTACGCAATTCGCCGTGGCCTGTGATCAGGCGCGTCACTTGCGCAAATTCACTCACTTCCGTCAGTCGGTCAGTGTCGGTGATCATCGCTGCCATACCCGAATTTTCGATGATGTGTCGAATATTCGGACCTTTCAAACGCGGGAGTATCGGAACCACGACAGCGTTGGCGAACAATACCGCCAGGATGGCCACGGCCTGATCTACCGTCTTTTCCATGCAAATCCCTACGCGGTCACCGCTCCCAACTCCAATCTCGCGCAAACATTCGGCGGTTGCAGTCACTTCCAGCATCAGTTCTGAAAAGGTGACAGATCGCTCCCGCGAAATCAGGGCTGTTTTGGCAGGCAGACGAGAAGCTGTCTGGCGGAGGAAGCGTGGTATGGACGCAGGCATAGCTAAAACCTTAAAGGCAGTAATTAAAACGTTAGGATAGAAACGCTCAAGCCTTATCGGCCAATCGGCGTTCAATCAAGGCAGCCAGTGTAGACAGTCGAGCCAGATTATTTCTAACCATATCATCATCGTCCAATTCAACACCGAATCGTTCTTGAGCGAACATCGCGAGTGACACTATATTGAACGAATCAATAATTCCACTGGTGAGCAGATCTTCGTCGGGTGATATATCTCCGCTGTGGCCAGTCTCATTGCGAATGTAGTCTGACAATACCTGGATGATTTCGTTCATCAGAAGAGCTCCATTGATAATTGGTCGAAAGGAATTGAACCGACTATTTTTTAATACTGCCGTGGCCTTGCTCCAAAACTGATGGCGCAAGTCGCAACTGAACACGACGGCTCAATGTCAGTGAAAGATAGGGGGCCAACGAGCAAAACATCAGTTCCATCCGCCATGCACAGACAAAAACAGCACTGCCGACCCGCCGCCATCCCAGGTGGGCATGTGCACGGCGGGAGGCCGTGTTGAAGCGAGTGAGTCTGCTAAATGTGTAGCGCGCACCCATAGGCCCAAGAGTCTCGTTGACGCCATGCCAAATCCCCAAAAATGCCAAGCCCAAACGATGTTGAGGCAACACATAGAGGTCAAAGTCGAAAATTGAACGTTCTTCGTCTACCAATTCGTACGTACAGCGCACCAAGTCTTCTTGGTAGCGCTGGCGACAATACCAAAGATAGCCGATCAGTTCGCCCTTTTTGTAAGCTCCCAAACAATGAGCTCCCTGCTCAAAACGCTGCAGCTTGATGTCTTCGCGAGCAGGCATCTTCGCAAGATCGGGGTGGCCCCGACCAATTTCAACAAAGCTGAGATTGCGTGCCAGATTTGGTGGCAACAAAGGCTTATGCCCTTGGCCGGCAATCGGCTGAACCATGAACTCATAAACCTGCAGCCCAAGGTTCGGCGAGATCGTCCTCAACAAACGGTCCAGCATGTAGAGAGCCCCAGCCAATAGCCCAAATTCTTTGAACGGCGATGCAAGCCTTGTCAGCAGCTTGGGATGCTCAGTGCTCGAACCCATCTTTTTCATTCGTTGTGGCTGAGTGCGCCCGTTAGCAAGAAGGCGCAACAAAAAAACGCTCCAAGCTCCAGTCGGTTCAACGCTCGAATCGATCCCATTGAGATCCTGCTTGGGTGCGGTGGGCAAACATCTTTCAGCCCCGATTGAACTCTGCTGGCACATGTTCGAGTCTGGGCCGATATTTCATCGACGGAGAAATGGAAGGGTCTTACACCCGCGACTCGCCCTCAGCGACCGACTCTTGGGGTGGCGGTCATCCTGACCCTAGAGTCAGTCTGGCGGCAATTCGACAGGAGCTAGCAAGCGGTACAGATAACTTGCAGGATAGGCGAATCGCAACAAAGTATCGCACGCCCATAAGTTCGATCAACTGCGGCCAGCGTGAAGGATTCCATAGCGGTCAATAGATGATCCAGAGGCCAGCCGATTGGGGAGAGGAGCCATTGGATCCCCTCCCTGATCAAGACCAGGAAACCCAAAAGGCAACGAGCTTTGATGACGCGTGACAAAACAGCACTTGCTCAACTTGGGAGTCGATGGAGAGCCGCCCTGAGCCGATAGCCCTGTGACATACTTTTTGAGGTTTCATCACGCGGGCTTGACCCAGCCACTCTCACCATGTCTGAATCGACCTTGCTGCACGAACTTGTTCGCGCCAGCGCCGTGCGCACCCCCGATGCGTCAGCCCTGACCGATGGCAGCACGCACCACAGCTATGCAGCACTGGCCGAGCTGATCGAAGGCGTCAGAAACGGCATCTGCGATGCTGGCTTGAATCGCGGAGCGCGTGTTGCGGTGTACCTGGACAAACGCGTCGAGATGGTCGCCACCTGTTTTGGCAGCGCCGCCGCTGGCACGGTCTTCGTCCCCCTCAACCCGCTGCTCAAGACGGAGCAGGTGGCTTACATCCTGCAGGACTGTGGCGTTCGGCTGCTCGTCACTTCTGCCGAAAGATTTGCGCTGCTGCAGACCGTTCTGCCACAGTGCCCGGCCCTGCAACACGTGGTGCTGACCCCCACAGAAGGTGCTGCCGGCGCGGTAGCAAGCAGCGCTGGCATGTTGCGCGTACAGCACTGG
>JBBQIB010000096.1:0-14023 GCA_038324515.1 Burkholderiales bacterium | reverse complement strand
GCATTTCAGTCCTCCAGCATGGCCTTCAAGAAGCGCCCAGTGTGGCTGCTGTCGCAAGCTGCGACGTCTTCTGGCGTGCCCTTTGCCACCACCAGCCCGCCGCCGGCACCGCCTTCGGGGCCCATGTCGATCAGCCAGTCGGCGGTCTTGATGACGTCCAGGTTGTGCTCGATGATGACGATGGTGTTGCCGGCGTCGCGCAGTTGGTGCAGCACCTTCAGCAGCATGCCCACGTCGTGGAAGTGCAGGCCGGTGGTGGGCTCGTCCAGGATGTACAGCGTGCGGCCGGTGTCGCGTTTGCTCAGCTCCAGCGCCAGCTTGACGCGCTGCGCTTCGCCGCCGCTCAGCGTGGTGGCCGATTGGCCCAGCCGGATGTAGCCCAGGCCGACGTCCAGCAAGGTCTGCAGCTTGCGGGCGATGTTGGGCACGGCGCTGAAAAATTCGTGCGCGTCTTCCACCGTCAGGCCCAGCACCTCGGTGATGTTCTTGCCTTTGTACTGCACCTCCAGCGTCTCGCGGTTGTAGCGCACGCCGCGGCAGACATCGCAAGGCACGTACATGTCGGGCAAGAAGTGCATCTCGACCTTGGTCACGCCGTCGCCCTGGCAGGCTTCGCAACGCCCGCCGCCGCTGCTGGCGCTGACGTTGAAGCTGAAGCGGCCCGGGCCGTAGCCGCGCTCGCGCGCCATCGGCACCTCGGCAAACATCTCGCGGATCGGCGTGAACAGGCCGGTGTAGGTGGCCGGGTTGCTGCGCGGTGTGCGGCCGATCGGGCTTTGGTCGACGTTGATGACCTTGTCGAAGTGCTCCATGCCTTCGATGCGGTCATGCGCTGCCGGCTCGGCATGCGCCTGATACAGCTTGCGTGCCACGGCGGTGTACAGCGTGTCGTTGATCAAGGTGCTCTTGCCGGAGCCAGAGACGCCGGTCACGCAGGTCATCAACCCGATGGGGATCTCGACACTGACATCCTGCAGGTTGTTGCCGCGCGCGCCGATGATGCTGATGCGAAACGGTGCCGAGCCAAAACCGCTGGCAGCGCGTCGGCGCTTGGGCACCTCGATGCGCAGCGTCTTGGCCAGATACTGGCCGGTCAGTGAATCAGGGTTGGCGGCCACCTCTTGTGGCGTGCCCTGGGCCATCACGCGGCCACCATGCACACCGGCGCCCGGGCCCATGTCGACGACGTGGTCGGCGGCCAGGATCATGTCTTCGTCGTGCTCGACCACCAGCACGCTGTTGCCCAGATTGCGCAGGTGGCGCAAGGTGCCGATCAGTCTTTCGTTGTCGCGCTGGTGCAGGCCGATGCTGGGTTCGTCCAGCACGTACATGACGCCGCTCAAGCCGCTGCCGATCTGGCTGGCCAGGCGGATGCGCTGGGCTTCGCCACCGCTGAGCGTGTCGGCGCCGCGGTCCAGGCTCAAGTAGTTCAGGCCGACGTCGTTGAGAAAACGCAGCCGGCTGCGGATCTCGCGCACGATCTTGTCGGCGATCTCGCCTTTGGCGCCGGGCAGCTTGAGGCCATCGAAGTAATCCAGCGCTTCGGCCAGCGTGGCGTGTTCGACCTCGAAGATCGGTTTGCCGGGCTTGATGCGCGGGCTCTGCGGCTCGGGTGCGGCGCTTGCAGCGGCCTTTTCGCTTGCGGCAGCCTGCAAAAACACATGCCGCGCCTCGCGCCGCAGCCTGGAGCCCTGGCACTGCGGGCAGGCCTTGACGGCCTGGTAGCGCGACAGCTCTTCGCGCACGGCCACCGAATCGGTCTCGCGGCAGCGGCGCTCAAAGCTGGGGATCACGCCCTCGAAGGGGTGGCTGCGTTTGACGCTGCGCGAGCGGCCCTTGGCGCCTTCGGCTTCGTAGACAAACTCGATGTTCTCTTCGCCCGAGCCATGCAGCACGATCTGCTGGGCCAGGGGCTTGAGATCCTCAAAGGGCACTTCAGTGTCGAAGCCGTAGTGGCGCGCCACGCTTTGCAGCACCGAATGGGTGTAGCTGTTGCGTCGGTCCCAGCCCTTGATGGCGCCGGCTGCCAGGCTCAGGCTGGGGAAACCCACCACGCGCTCGGGGTCGAAGGCCGTGACCTGGCCCAACCCGTCGCAGGCCGGGCAGGCGCCCATCGGCGAGTTGAAAGAAAACAGGCGCGGCTCGAGCTCAGACAACGAATAACTGCATACCGGGCAGCCAAAGGTGCTGCTGAAGAGATGCTCACGCAGCGGCAGAGGCTGGCCGGTGGCGTCAGTGCCGCCGCTGTCCAGCTCCAGCGCAATGGCGCGGCCGGCGGCCACACGCAGGCTGTTCTCGAAACTCTCGGCCAGGCGCTGCTGGCTCTCTGGCCCGCTGCGCAGGCGGTCGATGACGACGTCGATATCGTGTTTGCTGTTTTTCTTCAGCGGCTGCAACTGCTCGACTTCAACCACTTCGCCGGGTTTGCCATCCACACCGATCCTGAAGCGTACATAACCCCGCGCCTGCATGTCCTCGAACAGCTCGACAAATTCGCCTTTGCGGTCACGCACCACGGGCGCCAGGATCATCAGCCGCGTGCCTTCGGGCAGGGCTTGCACGGCATCCACCATCTGGCTGACGCTTTGGGCTTGCAAAGGCAAACCGTGGTCGGGGCAAAAGGGTGTGCCGGCGCGCGCATACAGCAAACGCAGGTAGTCGTGGATCTCGGTGATCGTGCCCACGGTGCTGCGTGGGTTGTGGCTGGTGGCTTTCTGCTCGATGCTGATGGCCGGGCTGAGGCCATCGATGAGGTCGACATCGGGCTTGTCCATCAGCTGCAGGAACTGCCGCGCATAGGCCGACAGGCTCTCGACATAGCGCCGCTGGCCCTCGGCATACAAGGTGTCAAAAGCCAGACTGCTTTTGCCCGAACCCGACAGACCCGTGATCACCACCAAGGCCAGCTTGGGGATGTTGAGGTCGATGTTCTTCAGGTTGTGGGTGCGCGCTCCGCGCACCTGCAGCTGGTTCAGCATGGTGGGGGCGCCCGATGGCGCATCGGGTGCGGCGCTGGCAGGGGCGGGTGCGGCGCTTTCGCGGGATGCACCGGGGGTAGGCGTCGTTGGGGGCATGCCGTTGTGGCGTTGTGGCAGATCAGGGGCAAAGGGCCGGCGGGGCACGGGCCTGTCAAACAGGCCCGCCCCGTTTCGGACAACCGAGCATCATAGCGAGCGCTGCGCGCAGCGGCTGTGCGGCTGGCGTGGCGCGACTATGGCGTGGCTCTGGCGTGGCTCTGGCGTGGCTGGGGGCTCTGCGTGATTTGGCGCGCTGCCTGAGCTGCCTGAGCCGCCTCAGCCGCTCAGCCGCTCAGGGCCCTTCACCCAACGGGCCCACGGTGCCCGGCGCCACATCGGGCTGCCCAACCATGCCTTGGGTGGCCCAGTGGTTGACCAGCGCATCCAGCACCGGGCGGCCGCGGTTGGCGCGCTCGTGGTTGATCATCAGCGCCACGGCCCAGAGTTGGCCCTGGGGGTCGGGCACGTAGCCGGCCAGTGCCACCACGTTGCGCAGCGTGCCGGTTTTCAGCCGCGCCCAGCCCGCCGCCGGGCCTTGTTTGAGGCGGTTTCTCATCGTGCCGTCGACACCCGCAGTGGGCAGGCTCATCATCAGGTCAGCGGCATAGGGTGCTGCATGCGCCACCTGCAGCATGCGCGCCAGTTGCAGCGGGCTGATGCGCTCGCTGCGCGACAGGCCCGAGCCGTTGTCCATCACCAGCCCGGTGGGGTCGATGCCGTGCTGTGCAAACCATTGATTGACCGCCTGCGCCGCCAGCTCGGCCGTTGGGCGCGCGTTGGCGGCCGGGGCAGAGCTGCCTTGTGTGGCAGGGGAAGCAGGAGCAGCAGGGGAAGCAGGAGCAGCAGGAGCAGTAGGGGCAGTACGGGCAGTAGGGGCCGCAGAGGCCGCAGGGGCCGATTGGCCGGGCAGGCCGGGCGGAGTCGGCACACCCAGATTCAGATACAGCATGCGCGTCAACGCGTTGTCTGAGTTCTTGTTCAAAGGCCGCAGCACTTCGCCCCAGGGCCGGCCTTGGCGGCGCACCAGCAGTCGACTGTCCACGGGGCCCACCGCCTCACGCGCTGCGCCTGGCCATTGGCCACCCAGTTGGCGCCAGAGCGTGCGAAACAGCCGCTCGGCCAGCTCCAGGCGGTCGATCAACTGCAGCTCGGCGCGCGCGCTGCAGTTTCTGGGGAAGGTGCCACGCAGCTCGATGCGGGTCTGCGCACCTTGGCGGGTGAGGGCTGCGCTCTGCCAGCCGTCGTCCCAATCGCGGCAGGGCGCGTCGATCAGCGTCATCGCGTGGCTGATCTGCAGGCCGTCCAGCGTCGGCACGCTGCCCACTTGCAAGCTCTGAGCGTTGCTGCGCAGCGTGATCGGCAACAGGTTGCCGGCCAATTGCAGCGCATCTGGGATGACGTTGTAGGGCCACTCGGGTGCGTCGTCAAAGGGCGGCAGGCCGACATCGAGGCGCGCCGGATGCCAGTGGCTGCGGTCGACCACCAGATCGCCCTGCACGGTGTGCACACCTTGCTCGCGCAGCTCCAGCAGCAGCGCCCAGAAGGCCGCGATGCTGAGGTCGGTGTCGGCGCCGCCTTTGAGCACCAGCTCACCTTGGAGCACGCCGTTTTGCACCGGCGCTGCACTGCGCAGCTCGGTAAAACCGCGCAGGTTGGGCCCCAGACGGTCCAGCGCCACCACGCTCGCCACCAGCTTCATCGTGCTGCCGGGCTGCATCAGGCGTTCGGGCTGGTAGCCCCAGCGCTGGCTGGGCCACGCAAGGCCAGGCTGCCTGACCGGCAAGGCCACCGCAGCCAGCGCGTCGGCGGGCAGCTCGGCGCGCCGCAAGGCCTGCAGCACGGCGTCTGGCAGAGCGTCTGGCGGGGCATCCATCGGCCAATCTATCGGCCTGTCCGGCAACCTGTCCGGCAGCGCCGTCTGCGCCAGGGCCGGCATGCCCAACAGGCAACCGGTCCACAGCGCGGCCACCACAAAGCAACAACGGGGTCTGAAAAAGCGCATCGCTGAATTGTCGCCCGGCGCACCGACAATGCAGGCCATGTTGCCCGTGCCACCGCCGTTGCCACTGCCACGTGCCCGACCCGATTGGGGCCTACGTTGAAACTGGGCCTGGGGCTGGACGCCGGTGGCACGCAGACCCGCTGGGCACTGGTGCAGGCCGACGGCAGCCTGCTGGCCGAAGGCTCGATCTCGGCCATCTCGGGGTTGCAGCTGGCGCAAGGCGATGCCCGCAACGCTTTGGCGCAGCCCCTGCAACAACTGGCAGCCGCCGTGGCTGCAGCGACGGCAGCGACGGCAGCGACGGCAGTATGGGCAGCATCTGCAACATCTGCAACAAAACCGCTGGGCCTGGTCGCCGGGCTGACCGGCTTCGATGCCGCCACCACCGCCCTGTGGTGCGAGTTGAGCGCTGCTGCGCTGGGGCTGCAGGCCAGCGCAGTGAAGGTGCTGAGTGATATCGAACTGGCCTGCCACGCGGCCTTCGAGCCCGGCCAGGGGGTGGTGGTCTACGCAGGGACCGGGTCGATCGCCGCCCATCTGGACGCCAGCGGCGAGTTGCACCGCTGCGGCGGCCGCGGCGCCGTCATCGACGACGCCGGGGGGGGCCACTGGATCGCGCGCCAGGCCTTGCAGCACATCTGGCGCAATGAAGACGCAGCACCCGGGCGCTGGCGCCACTCGGCCATGGCGCGCGCCGTGTTTGCGCAGATCGGTGGCAGCGACTGGCCACGGTGCCGGGCCTGGGTCTACGGCGCGTCGCGGGGCGAGCTGGGGTTGCTGGCCCTGGCGGTGGCTTCTGCAGCCGAAGAAGATCCTGCAGCCTTGGCGCTGTTGCAGGCCGCCGGCCAAGAGCTGGGCCGGCTGGCAAAGGCGCTGCTGGGCCGCGTCGGGCCCCAGCCTGTGGCGCTGGCCGGCCGTGTGTTTGAGCTGCACCCGGCCGTGCAAGCCGCGTTGCTTGTTAACCTTGAGCCTGGCACGCAGGTCCAACGCCTGACGCTGCCCCCCCACCATGCAGCCGCCCGTCTGGCGGCGCGCCTTTTTTGCTGTCCATGACCCTGCACACCGCCCCAACTCCGCAAGATCCCCAAGATCCCGGCCTTGCAACGGCCCGGCCACCGCTGCAGCGTGGCGCGCACCTGTGGTGGGCTGCTGCTGCCTTGCTGATGTCGGCTTGCACCACCGCGCTGCCACCGCCTGCGGCCTCGGTGCCCAACCCGCCGCCCGTCCAGTGGAGCAGCACGCCCGGCGGCATCCCCGTCGACGTCAGCTACACCGCCACGGGACAGGACAGCCGGGTGCTGTTCCTGATCCTGCACTACACGGTGGCCGACTTGCCGCAGTCGCTGCACATCCTGACGCGCCGGCAGGTGTCTTCGCACTACCTGCTGTCGGACGAAGAAAAACCGCGTGTCTACCGGCTGGTCGACGAAGGCCGGCGCGCCTGGCACTCGGGGCCCAGCGTGTGGAAGGGCCACCGCATGCTCAACGCCAGCTCGATCGGCATCGAGATCGTGCACCCGGGCTACCGACTCGGGCCCGACAAAGAGCGCATCTACCAGCCCTTTGGTCAAGCGCAGATGGACATGCTGGTGCCGCTGATCCGCGACATCGTTGCGCGCCACCGCATCCGGCCCGAACGCATCCTGGGCCACGGTGAGGTCACGGCCCAGTACAAGGAAGACCCGGGGCCGACCTTCCCCTGGCGGCTGCTGTCCGAGCTGGGCATCACCCCGCCGTGGCCCGAAGAAAGCCGCGTGCGCGCGCGCCGGACCTTGTTCGAAGCGAGCCCGCCCGATGTGCAGTGGTACCAGCGCAGCTTGGCCCAGCATGGGTACCTGGTCGAGCCCAGCGGCCAGTGGGACGAGCAGACCCGCCGCGTGCTGATGAACTTTCAGATGCGCTACAGGCCCAGCAGCTACGCCGGCACACCCGACGCCGAGACGGCCGCTTTGCTGTACGTGCTGACCACGCCGTTGCAGACGCCTTGAGCGCCGGCAGCATGGGCTGGGCATGGCTGCGGGTGCGGGTGCTGGCCCTGGGGCTGGCCGGGGTGATGGGTGGCTGCAGCGTGCCGCCTCAAAGTGGAGGTGTGAACGGAGGTGGGGCTGGGGCGATTGCAGGTGCTGCGGGTGCTGCGGGTACTGCCGGCACTGCAGGCGCCGCAGCAACTGCGAGCGCTGCGGGCAGCGCGGGTGCCCGCGGGCCGGCTGACTCGCGCGCCCCAGACTGGGGCAGGGTCGATCCAGGTGCAGCGGCGCCCGCGCGCGGCGGCAGTTTCGACAACCCCCCTGAAGCGCGACGCGAGTTTCGCGCCGCCTGGGTGGCCACCGTGGCCAACATCGACTGGCCCAGCGCGCCAGGCTTGAGCACCGCGCAACAGCAAAGCGAAGCGCTTTCGATGATCGAGCGCGCTGCCGAGATCGGCTTGAACGCCTTGATCTTTCAGATCCGGCCTGGCGGTGATGCGATGTATCCGTCAAGCCTGGAGCCGTGGAGCGAGTTCCTGACTGGCGTCCAGGGCCGTGCGCCCAACCCGATGTGGGACCCGCTGGCCTTCTGGATCGAGCAGGCCCACCGCCGCGGCATCGAGCTGCACGTCTGGTTCAACCCTTACCGCGCGCGCCCATCGACGGCCAAAAGCCCGCTGGTGGCGCCGCATCTGGGGGTGCAAAGGCCAGAGCTGGTCAAGACCTACGGCGACCAGTTGTGGATGGACCCCGGCGAGCCCGGCGCAGCAGCGCGCACGCTGGCGGTGGTGGCCGATGTGGTGCGCCGCTACGACATCGACGGCGTGCACATGGACGACTATTTCTACCCCTATCCGGTGACGGTGGATGGGGTGGAGCAGCCTTTTCCTGATGACGCATCGTTTGCGCGTTATCAACAAGGCGGAGGCACGCTTGTGCGCGACGACTGGCGGCGCGCCAACGTCGATGCCTTGGTGCAACGCATGCACCGCACAGTGCACGAGATCAAGCCTTGGGTGCGCTTTGGCATCAGCCCCTTTGGGGTGGGCAAGCCAGCGCGCCGACCGACCGGCATCATCGGCTTCAGCCAGTACGACAAGCTGTACGCCGACGTCGAGCGCTGGCTGGAAAACGGCTGGCTGGACTACCTGGCGCCGCAACTGTATTGGCAGATCGAGCGCGAAGGCTTGCAGTTTCCGCTGCTGCTCGACTATTGGGTGACGCAGAACCGCGCCCGCCGCCATGTCTGGCCGGGGCTGTTCACCAGCCTGATCACCAAAGGCGAGCCCGGCACCGTGCTGGGGCCGCGCGCCTGGCTGGCGCGCGAGGTGCTGGATCAGATTGCGCTGCAGCGCCAGCGCAGCGGTCGCGACGCCCAGGGCGGCCCGGGGTCCACCGGCCACATCCACTTCAGCATGGTGGCGCTGATGCAGAACCGCGATCACATCGCCACCTTGCTGCACTTCGGCCCCTATGCACAGGCGGCGCTGGTGCCCGCCACACCTTGGCTGGACGATCAGGCACCGCCAGCGCCGCGGCTGGCCTGGGTGGGCCAAGGCAAAGCCAGACGGGTCAGCATCGAGCCCGGTGGCGGCGAGGCCGCAGCGCGCTGGGCGGTGTGGCTGCGCACGGCCGGGCAGTGGCGCTTCTCGGTGCTGTGGGGCGGCCTGCGACAAATCGACCCCGGTGCTGCTGACGCCGTCGTGGTCTGCGCTGTGGACCGCGTGGGCAACCTCAGCGAGCGGGCTGCGCTGGGCTTGCTGGCGCCGGGGGCCGTGGGGGCCGTGGGGGCCCTTGGAACCCTTGCGGCCGTCGGGACGACAGGAGCCAAAGGAGCTGCAGCAGCTGCAGGAGCTACAGGAGCTGTTGGGCCAAGGCCAGATTTGGCATCATCGCCGCAAGCCCCCGGAGCCACCCGATGAACGCCCCCCGTACCGAGCAGCCCCACCCCGACCATCCGCACCTGGACCGCTACGACACGGCGCAATTGGTGGCCACGCTGCTGGCCGATCAGACGCAGGCCGCTTTGGCCGTACAAGCGGCAGCGCCCCAACTGGCACGGGCGGTGGACGCCGCCTTGCCCCGGCTGCAAGCCGGCGGCCGCTTGCTGTACGCCGGCGCCGGCACCAGCGGCCGGCTGGGCGTGCTGGACAGTGTGGAGCTGCTGCCCACTTTCAGCTGGCCCAGCGAGCGTGCGCAGGCCTTGCTGGCTGGCGGTCGGGGCGCCATGTTCCAGGCCGTGGAAGGCGCAGAAGACGATGCCGAGCAAGGCGCCGCCGACCTGCGGGCTTTGCTGCCCACCGCCCATGACGTCGTGATCCTGATCGCGGCATCAGGCGGCACGCCCTATGCCGTCGGGGCAGCCAAAGCGGCACGCGCTGCAGGGGCCTTGACCATTGGCCTGGTCAACAACCCGGGCACGGCTTTGGCCGCCGCGTGCGAGCACCCCGTGCTGCTGAACACCGGCGAAGAGCTGATCAGCGGCAGCACGCGGCTGAAGGCCGGAACTGCGCAGAAGATCGCGCTCAACACCTTGTCCAGCAGCCTGATGGTGCGGCTGCACAAGGTCTACGGCAACCTGATGGTCGACCTGCGGGCCACCAACGCCAAGCTGGTGCGGCGCGCGCTGCACCTGACGCAACTGGCCAGCGGCGCCGATGCGCAAGCCGCAGAACAGGCCCTGGCCGCGTGCGACTGGCACGTCAAAACCGCCGTGGTGATGTTGAAGGCCCATCTGAACGCTGCACAAGCCCGCGCCTTGCTGAACACGACAGCGGGCAGTGTGGGACAGGCGCTGGCTGCCGGCGAACGAACAGCCCCGGACGGCGCCAGGCTGCCGCCAAAAGTCTAGGCTGCAGGCCGCCCGAAGCTCAAACGCCAAACGCCAGTCACCCGTCGCCCGTCACCCGTCACGCTCCGCAGCCAGCCCCCAAACCACCCGCAGCCAGGCCATGGATATGCCGCAGCGCTTCAGATCACTGGACGTCTTCAGAGGCGCCACAGTGGCGCTGATGATCCTGGTCAACAACCCCGGCAGCTGGAAGGCGTTGTACCCGCCGCTGGCGCATGCCGACTGGCACGGCATCACGCCCACCGACCTGGTGTTCCCGTTTTTCCTGTTTGCCGTGGGCAACGCGCTGGCGCTGGTGATGCCGGGCTTGCTGGCGGGCGGTCAGACGGTGTTCTGGCCCCGGGTCCTCAAGCGCACGGCATGGATCTTCGGCTTGGGGCTGCTGCTCAATGCCAGCCCTTTTGTGCGCTGGGACGCCTCGGGCGAGCTGGTGCTGCGGTCCTGGGAGAGCCTGCGCTTCATGGGCGTGTTGCAACGCATCGCCCTGTCTTTTGGCGCCGCCGCCATCGTCGTCTGGTGCTTTGGCCGCCGCAACCCGGCGGGCCCGCTGTGGGTGGCAGCCGCGCTGCTGCTGGGGTACTGGGGCGTCACGCTGGCATGGGGCGCGCCCGGTGACCCCTTCAGCCTGCAGGGCTGGTTCGGCACCGCAGTAGACAAGGCGCTGCTGGGCGAAGCGCACCTGTACCGAGGCGAAGGCGTGCCCTTCGACCCCGAAGGTCTGGCCAGCACCGCGCCCGCCGTGGCGCAGGTGCTGCTGGGCTGGTGGGTCGGGCAGCACATCAGTCGGGGGATGGGCGGCATAGGCACGGCTAGCGGCACCAGCACCCGAAACAGCACCAGAAACAGCACCAGAGCCAAGGCCAGTGCCAGTGCCAGTGCCAACGACCGCAACAGCAACAACGCCAACGCCAACGACAGCAGACCAGACCTGACCACGCTCAGCCAGGCGGCCAGGCCCGCGCTGAACAGCGGCGCGGTGAGCTGGCTGTTTTTGTGGGCCAGCGCGCTGTTGGTGATCGCCTACCTCTGGCAGTTGAGCTTTCCGCTCAACAAGAAGATCTGGAGCTCCAGCTACGTGCTGTGCACCACCGGGCTGGCGATGATGGCGCTGGCCTGCTGCATCCACTTGATCGAACACCGCCGCCGCCCAGCCGAGCTGTGGGGCTGGGTGCGCTTCTTCGAAGTCTTTGGCCGCAACCCCTTGTTCATCTTCGTGCTGTCAGGGCTGGTGCCACGCGCGCTGGCACTGCTGCGCTGGCAAGACGGCGTGACCGCTGAAGGCCTGCCGCGCTGGACCAGCCCGCTGCCCTGGATCTACAACCAAGTGTTCGCTCACATCGGCAACGACCCACGGTTGGGCTCGTTGTTGTTTGCCTGTGCCAATTTGGCGGCCTATGCCGCGCTGGCGGCTTGGCTGGATCGCCGCAAACTGTATTTCGGGGTCTGATCGAGAGAGACGCGGGCTGGGCACAGCCGGGCCCTGGGGATGCGGATAGAGAAAGGTCGGATGCTCCGCTGTGCCCTGCCACCGTTGTCGCCAAACCAGCAAGCCCGTCTGCCTCGCCCGCAGGCCCGACGGGTCCGGGTTTGCCTACTGATCGCTGCGCTGGCTTGGCAAGGTGCCTGGGCGAGCACAGTCGGTGCGGCGGGTACGTCTTCAAGCATCCAGCCGGTTGCCGAAGCCTCTTCGGGTTTTGACCAAGCCGGGCTGACCCAAACCCAGCTGCAGTCGCGCCTGCAAGCCCGCTTTGATGGCGACCGCCGCGCGCGTGGTTGCAGCGGTGATTCAGCAGCAGAAGGCCTTGCCTGCAGGCTTTCAGCCCGCCAATGCGAGCAACCCCTGCGCCGCGCTGACGTCAGAACAACTGCTGCGGGCGCTGGGCCGCACAGCGTTTGAAGGCGAGATCGGCAGCCCCAGCGTTTACTCCAATTTCCGGCATGATGATGCTGTCGCTGGCGGTAGCGCGGGCCCATGCACAAAGACAAGAAGCCGCAACAGCATCAGCAACGGCACAAGGCCAAGCCGCTGAGCCCACGCAGCCCGTCAAGCCGATCACATTCATCGGCCACGACGGCGGCACCGGCGGCTTTTCCGACAGCCTGTGGCTGGACCCCCAGGGCCAGCGCGCCGTCGTGCTGCTGGCCGACACCGTTCTGCACGACTTGGCGCCCTGGGGGCCGCTGGTGCGCAGCCTTTTTGACCCTGCAGCGCCGGTGCCACCGCCCCGGCGCGCGACGCCGATTTCATCAGTGCAGGCCGCCGCACTCGTAGGTGAGTACACGCTCTCAGGCTCGAGTCTGCGCATCTGGCGAGACGCAGGCAGCTTGATGGCGCAGGCCGCAGGCCAGGCGGCCTGGGAGCTGATGGTCGACGACCAGGGCAATTTTTACCCCGCCGGCTTCAGCGCCCGGCTGACGCCCACGCTGCAAGACGGCGTGATGCAGCGCCTTGTCAGGCGCCAAGGCGGTGCGGTGCTGGAAGGGCAGCGCCTGGCCCCAGCGACTGGCCGCAGCGTCTGCACCGACCACACCGGCCACACCAGCCACAACAGCAGTTGCCCCTGCAGCGCAGCCGCCCGCCGCCACTGAACAACCGAGCTGGCGCGACTGGCTGGGTGAATACCGCCTGGCGTTGCAATTCAGCTTGCGGATGTTTGAAAGTCAGGGCCGGCTGATGGTGCAAGGCGCAGGGCAACCGGCCATCGCCGCCGAGGTGGTCGGGGCCGACCGCGCCGCCATCGCAGCCGTAGGCGCGCAACTGCTGTTCAGTCGCAACAGCGAAGGGCAGGTGCTGGGCCCGGTGTTGAACCAGAACGGCCAGCAGATGCGGGGCAGCAAACGGTAGGGCTTCGGTGAGCAAGGGTCAGCGACAGGTCAGGGCTGGCTCAGAGTGCCGCAGGTGTGATTCACAATCACTCGGCCATGTCGCACACCGCCTCAGCCGCCAGCAACGCGATCGCGCTTGGGCACTCCTTGATCGGCGTCATCGGGCTCGTAGGCGACCATGTCGGTGTAGGCGGCATAGGCGGCATAGGCGGCATTTGCCTGTTGGACAAGGCCAATTTTTTCAACACAGTCATCGCTGCATCGACTCCATCGCAGCCTTGGCCAGCGCCACGGCAACCTTGTGGCGCAGCCTGAGCATCCAAACTTGAATTCAAACACCAGCGACGAGGCGCCATACGCTTGGGTGGTGGTGTGGGCCTGTTTTGTGGCGCTGGCGGTCATCTTTGGCGTTTCGTACTCGTTCGCCGCGTTTTTTGAGTCTTTCAGCAACGCCTTCGATGCCCAGCGCGCGGATGTCTCATTGGTCTTCGGGTTGTCGGGGCTGATCTATTTCTTGATGGGTGCGGGCGCCGGCATCCTGGCCGACCGTTTCGGCCCGCGGCGTGTCACAGGCGCCGGCATGGTGGTGATTGCGCTGGGCCTGTTGGGCGCCAGCTTTGCGACTTCGCTGAACCAGGTGATCCTGGCCTACGGCGTAGGCGTAGGCATTGGCGTCGGTCTGGTGTATGTGCCAGCGATTGGCAGTGTGCAGCCCTGGTTCAGGCGCCGCCGCGGGCTGGCTGCAGGGCTGGCCAGTGCAGGCATCGGCGCCGGCACGCTGCTCGGGCCACTGGCAGTGGCCTGGGCCATCGAAGCGCTGGGTTGGCGCGGTGCGCTGCAGGCCCTGGCCGGCGCCGTGTTGCTGATCGGGCTGAGCGCCACCTGGCGCTTGCGCCGCGCCCCCATCAGCCAGGCCTCAGCAGGCGCAGCGCCGCTTGGCGGTGACCCCGGCTGGGCCGGCATGCGCCTGGGCGAAGCGCTGCGCACGCCACGCTTCAGGTGGCTGTACGCGATGACGCTGCTGGCCGCGCCCAGCATGTTTGTGCCCTTTGCGCATGTCTCTGCTGCGGCGCGTGATCTGGGGGTGGACAGCACCCAGGCGGTGGGCCTGGTGGGCTTGATCGGCATCGGCAGCCTGGTCGGCCGCTTCGGCATCGGCGCGCTGGCCGACAGCCTGGGACGGCCGCTGACACTGGTGCTGGCGCAGGCTGCCATGGGTTTGAGTTTTTTGTGCTGGGCGGTGGCCGGCGGCTACCCCGCGATGGCGGTTTTTGCGTTGCTGCTGGGCCTGAGTTACGGCGGCATCGTCTCGCTGCTGCCGGCGCTGTGCATGGACTTCTTCGGCGGCCGCGCGGTGGCT
>JBBQIB010000095.1:0-14108 GCA_038324515.1 Burkholderiales bacterium | reverse complement strand
GCGTCGAAGCTGAGCGGCAGGGCTGCCAGCAAGGTGTCGTGCGGGCCGTTGCCCAGGTAGGAGGCCACACTTTTGGCGCCAGCCACCATGTTGCGGTGGCTCAGCACCACGCCCTTGGGCCGGCCGGTGCTGCCGCTGGTGTAGAGGATGGCCGCCATGTCGGTGTCGATGACGCGGTGGCCGGCCTGCGGGTGGTCGGCGCCCTCGGCCAACAGCCCGAGCCAGTGCCACACCGTCAACCCGACCGGCAGCGAGGCGCCCGCGGGCAGCGGGCCGGTCAGCACCAGGTGGCGCAGATGTGGACAGGCGGGCAGTTCCGGCAGCAGCGCCATCAGCCGCTCGGGCGACGTCACCAGCACCTGCACCTGGCAGTCGCGGGCGATGTAGCCCACCTGTTCGGCCTTCAGCAGCGGGTTCATGGGCACGAACACGCCGCCCGCGGCGGGCGCGGCAAAGCTGGCCACCACGGTTTCCACCCGTTTTTCCAGGTAGATGCCCACGCGCCCGGCGCGCGGCAAGCCCAGGCGCACCAGGCCGGCGGCGAAGGCGCGCACGGCAGCGTCGAGCGACTGGTAGTCCAGCGTCTGGGCGCCGTCGGTCAGGGCGGGCGCGACGGGGATGCGCGCGGCGGAAATCTGCGAGAGATGGTGCAGTAAGTGGGATTCGTTCATGCCAGTCAAGTCCGGCCGCTGCCATGAGCAAGCCTGCGGAAAGCATATGGCATCACACCCGCTGCACGCGCCCAGCCCCTAGCAACGACGTGACGGCAGCATGCAATCTGCCACGCTAACAATCGCCGAGGCCGATACGGCCCGGTCCTAGAATTCCTCATGGATCCCACCGGATTGCCTATCGAGTGCCTCATGGATGTGACGCAGGAAGTTCTTGATCTTCTGGATGATGTGCTTAGCCTGAAGGGGCGAAGTGCCGAGTTCACACGCGAGTCGCACCTGCTGGGCGCGATTCCCGAGTTGGACTCGATGGCGGTCGTGACCTTGATCACCACCCTCGAAGAGCGCTTTAGCATCGTGATCAACGACGACGACGTCGACGGAGGCACCTTTGCCACCGTGGGCTCACTGGTGGACTTCGTGGGCGCCAGGCTGAGTGCCTGACGACACGCCAGTGCGGATTGCCCGAGCTATCGGCACCGCCCTCACTTCCCACCCGCCCCGGGCGCCCATCGACAATCTGCTTATGGTCGCCGCCAAGACCCAGCACTTCTTCCTGACCACAACACACGGGCAGCGCTTTTGCACGTTGTACGAACCCTCAACCAGTCAGTCGCGTGGCGCGCTGCTCTACCTGCACCCGTTGGCCGAGGAGATGAACAAATCCCGGCGTATGGCAGCCCTGCAGTCCCGGGCACTCGCAGCCCAAGGCTTTACCGTGCTGCAACTGGACCTGCTCGGCTGCGGCGACAGCAGTGGCGACTTCGGTGACGCGTCCTGGGCCCAGTGGATCGACGACGCCCTCGCGGGCCTGGGCGAGCTTCGCGCTCGCAGCGATGCGCCGCTATGGCTGTGGGGACTGCGCACCGGCGCGCTGCTGGCCGGCGCCGTAGCGAGCAAGGCACCGCGGCTGGCAGGTCTGCTGATGTGGCAACCCGTGGTGTCCGGGCAATTGGCTCTGCAGCAGTTCCTGCGCCTGCGCAGCGCTGGCGAGGTTCTGGGCAACGGTGCCAAGGGTGTGGTTGCAGGCCTGCGCGCCGATCTGGCGGCTGGCCGGGCAGTGGAGGTGGCCGGCTACCGGCTGTCACCGGCGCTGGCGTCGGGCCTGGAGCAGGCCACGCTGCAATTGCCACCGCCCGTGCTGCATGTGTCATGGCTCGAAGTCGCGGCCAAGCCTGACGCCAGGCTCGCGCCGGCCGCTGCTGCCGTCATCGAGCGCTGGCAGGCCGCGGGGGTCGACGTCTGCACCAGCGTGGTCTGCGGCCCTGCCTTTTGGCAGACGACCGAGATCGAAGACGCGCCTGCACTCATCGCTGCCACACTGGGTTCACTTTCAACGCACACCGAAAGCTGTGCGGCATGAGTGCACTTACCGCCATGCCGGGACAGAACAGCGCTGCAGCGGGCGCCGTGCCCGGCGAGGCGCGGTTGCGGGCAGAAGCGTGGCGCGAAACCGTGCTGCCGATCGATTGCCATGGGCAGACGCTGCCGGGCATCCTGGCTCAGCCGGCCGCAGCCACAAGCCCCTGCGCAGGCATTGCCGTGCTCATCGTTGTCGGTGGTCCACAGTACCGGGTTGGCAGCCACCGTCAGTTCGTCAGTCTGGCCAGGCAATTGGCGTCGGCTGGGGTGCCGACGCTGCGCTTCGATGTGCGCGGCATGGGCGATGCCGCGGGCGAGATCAGAAGCTTCGATGCTCTTGACGACGACATTGCCGCCGCCCTGGACACCTTGCTCGCTACGCAACCTGCCGGCACTCGCGCGGCGTTGTGGGGCTTGTGCGACGGGGCTGCGGCCAGTCTGCTTTATTTGGATCGTCGGCGCGACCCGCGCGTGGTCGGCGTAGCCCTCCTCAATCCCTGGGTGCGCTCGCCAGCCACGCTGGCGCGCACGCAGGTCAAGCACTACTACGCACAACGGCTGCTGCAGCCCGGGTTCTGGGCCAAGTTGATGCGCGGCGGCGTTGGTGTTGGCGCGCTGTCTGGTCTTTGGCAAAGCCTGCGCACGGCGCAGCGTGGCGGCAATGGCGACGCCCTGGATGCCGCACTGCCCTTCCAACACCGCATGGCGCGCCAGTGGCAGCGATTCGACGGCCACATCCTGCTGCTGCTGAGCGGCAAGGACTACACAGCGCGGGAGTTCGAGGAGGCTGTCGCCACGGACCCGGCTTGGCAAGGCGCGATGCAGCACATCCGCCTGCGGCGCGTCGACCTGCCGGACGCCGACCACACCCTTTCTGACGAAGCCGGCCGCGCTGCCTGCGAATTCGCCACCCTGCGCTGGGTACAAGTGCTGCCCGCCACAACGGGCCCGAGGGCTGGCCGATGAGTACGGCGCCGCGCCGCGTGTTGATGGTGGCTTACCACTTTCCGCCGCTGGCAGGCAGCAGTGGCATACAGCGCACGCTGCGCTTTGTGCAGCACCTGCCCCGCTTTGGCTGGCAGCCCTTGGTACTGACCGCCGACCCGCGCGCTTACGAGAAGATCAGTGACGACCTGCTGGCCGAAGTGCCCGCTGGCACGGTGG
Source organism: Burkholderiales bacterium (assembly GCA_038324515.1). Taxonomy (GTDB): domain Bacteria; phylum Pseudomonadota; class Gammaproteobacteria; order Burkholderiales; family Burkholderiaceae_C; genus Rubrivivax. Next base: position 10,911 of record JBBQIB010000095.1, on the reverse strand, counting down.
TGCGACGCCCCTTCGCGTTGGACACGGCCCGACACCTCTCCATCGGTGGCCGATATGTCGCCGCGATGGCGCGGCCCGATCGCTGGGTCAGCTGGCGATTCGCCGCCGTGCGAGAAGGCTTGCGAATGGTGCGAGAGTTCAAGCCCGAGGCCATTTGGTCGACCTACCCGATCGCTACGGCGCACCTGATCGGCGCGGAACTGGCCCGGCTCAGCGGCCTGCCCTGGATCGCTGATTTCCGCGACCCGATGGCACAGGAAGGATATCCGTCCGACCCGCTGACGCACCGCAGCTTCGTGGACATCGAATGTCGTGCCATGGCGCACGCGAGGGTCTGCACCTTCACCACGTCCGGTGCGGCACGCCTGTACCGCGATCGCTACCGCGATGCCGTGGCCCGCATCGAAGTGCTGGAGAACGGCTACGACGAGGAAAGCTTCGTCGCAGCCGAGCAGGCCCTGGGCGCGAAGGAAGCCCTCAACCCAGGCACCGTGACGCTGCTGCACAGCGGCATCGTGTATCCCAGCGAACGCGACCCAGCGCCGCTGTTCGAGGCCCTGGGCCGCTTGAAGCGAGACGGCGCCATCGCCCCCGGCACCGTGAAGCTGCGCTTTCGCGCTGCCGTGCACGACGAACTGCTGGGCAGTCTGGCCAGCCAGCACGAGGTGCAAGACCTGGTGGAAGTGCTGCCAGCCATACCCTACCGACAGGCACTGGCCGAGATGCTGCGTGCCGACGCCTTGCTGGTGATGCAAGGCGCGAACTGCAACGAGCAGATCCCCGCCAAGATCTACGAGTACCTGCGGGCGAACCGGCCTGTGCTGTGCCTTTCGGACGAAAGGGGCGACACGCTCGCCGTGCTGCGAGCTGCGGGCCTGCGCGAATTCGCGCAGCTTGCGAATGCGCAGCACATCGCGGAGGTGCTTCCGTCTTTTGTCGAGCGGGTGCGCACAGGCTCCAGCCCGCCAGCCCGCGGCGATACCGTGCGGTCGGCTTCACGCCGAGGAAGAGCCGAATCACTGGCGCGCCTGCTGGCGGCACAAGTCTGATGGAGCATCAGCCGCCCTTTTCCGGACCGGCACTCAGCTCTCGCCGAGCCCTGCCATTCCAGCCTTGCAAGCTGAGCCTCGGAACCGAGGCACGTTGGCGCCTTTTCCGCACTATCGAGGTCCTGAGTGGTCTGCGTCAACGGCAGACCTCTCGACCGTCCTCTCAGTTGACCGGCCCGATCCAGGCGTCGCTGTGGGTCTATGCGTCCACGATCGGCGAACTGAACGCCATCGAGCCCCTGCTGCGCGCCATCCATCAGCGACTGCAGCACCTGGCGCTGACCCTGATCACCGACCGCCCGCAGTACGCACAAGCCTATGCGCGGGCCTACCCGGCGGCGTTGGTTTACGTCACCGAGGGTGATGGCAGCGAGGCCCAGGCACTCGCCCGGGTGCGCCCGCCCGCGATGCTGTTGCTGGCCGAGATTCCCTGCATGCCGTTCGACGCGCCCTGTCGCTTCTCCTTCGGCTTCGTCGTCCAGGCCAAGCGCCGTCAGGCGCCCATCGCCCTGCTGAACGGGTGGTTGTACGGCGGCAGGCCTGCCAGCCGAATCGACCAGCTCGAGGCCGCACTGTTCACCCGGGCCTACCTGAGCGCACTGGACTTCATCGGGGCGCAGACCCAGGAAGTCGCCGCCACGCTGCTGGCGCGCGGCGCCTCGCTTGCGGCGGTCACCGTGACGGGCAACATCAAGTTCGACAGCATTGCCGAGCAACAGTCCGGGCATCCGCTTGCACGGCGACTGCTGCACATCAGCCGCCGCACCGGCCGGCGCATCATCGTGGCAGGCAGCGTGAACGACCGCCGCGAACTTACCACCGTCATCAATGCATTTGCACGCTGCCGATCGCAAGGCCTGAAGGCCTTGCTAGTTGTGGCACCGCGGCACCCCGAGGTGCAGAACGTCCGTTCGATGGTGCAGGAGATGCTGGTCGCCCTAGGGCTTCGCTTCCGCTGGTACTCCGAGGCCCAGAACCTGCCGCCGGACGAATCCAAGGATTGTCTGGTGCTGGACACCTTTGGCGACCTGCGCGCCGGTTATGCCGTTTGCGACCTGGCCCATGTCGGCATCAATCACAACGTGCTGGAACCGTTCCAGCACGGTAAGTTCGTCACCGTGCTGCCGGGCTGGCAGCCGGCCTATCCGTCCTTTGCGGTCTATCGCGAACTGCTGGAACGTCGAGCCGTTGCCGAGTGCCCGGACACCCAGACGCTGAGCGCCACCTGGGCCCGCCATCTTGCCGACCCGGCCGCAGCCGACAAGGCGACCCATGCCGCGCTGGCGGGCCTGCGTGGCGCCACGGCACGCAGCCTGGAAGCCCTGGAACCGTTGCTGCTGGCCGCAGAACGACGCCATCGTGGCAACCCCAACGCCGACGCCGCCTGCGAACAGCCGTGAAACGTCGCGGACCACTCCACCGCCCCCAGGCATCGAGCCGACTGCACCCATGAAGACCGCTGAGACCCTGGCACCTGCCGCCCCTGGACAACGCCCGATCAAGATCCTGTCCGGATTTCAGCGCCACGACGTGGTCAAGCTGCTGCCCGGCAACGACAACGTCGGCGTCGAACTTGGTGTGGCCGAGGGCGTCTTTTCCAGTCGCATGGTGGCTTCCGGCAAGTTCCGCTGCTTTTTCGGCGTGGACATGTATGCCGACACGCACGACACCGCGCAGTACAAGCGCGCCCTGCGCGCGACCGGCTTGCAGGGCCCGTACAAGCTTCTGCGCATGCGCTTTGACGAGGCGATCGAGCTGTTCGACGACGCCTCGCTGGACTTCGTCTATGTCGACGGCTACGCGCACGGTGGCGAAGAAGGCGGCGAGACGCTGTTCGACTGGTTCAGCAAGGTGAAGGTGGGCGGCGTCATCGCCGGGGACGACTACGCGCCGGCCTGGCCACTCGTGGTGGAGGCAGTTGACGAGTTTGCTCGCCAGCTGGACGCCGAACTTCTGGTGACCGAACGTATCGAGCCGGACAATCCCTACTGTCGCTACCCGTCCTGGGCCATCATCAAGACTGAACATCGCGCGCTGCGGGCGCCGCCGGACATGGTGCTGCGCGGCAAGCGCATGAACCGCCAGGTGCAGCGCAGTCTTGAAGACGGCGTTGCGAAGCGGCTGGTCAAGGCCATATTGCCCCGCGCTGCCCTGCAGGCGCTCAAGCGTCTGCGCTCCTGAGGTGCATTGCCATGAAGAGCTTCTTCCTTCTCGTCGGCGTTTGCGCCCTGCTGGCACTGCCGCAGGTGGCGCAAGCACAGGTGAGCGCCAGCCTCTGCGGCCCCATCAAGACCGGCTTCGGCCCTTACGACTACCGACCCGACAAGTTCAAGGCCGAGCCTGGCGACACGCAGACCTATGGGTTCAAGCGCCAGCTCGTAGACGGCGCGCACTTCACACCCAACGTCGAAAACCTGATCAAGGGGCATTCGACCTACATCGGCGGCGACATCGACTACACGCTGCGCGCCTGGCCCAATCACCACCGCGCGCTGATCGCGATGGACCGGCTGGAGAAGAAGGAGGGCACCGACCGCCCGCGCGGCGTGCGCTGGCCAGTGGAGTGCTATTTCGAGCGCGCAGTGCGCTTTGCGCCCGACGACACGGTGGTGCGCACGCTGTACGCGCTGTACCTGAACGACCGCAAGCGCCAGCCTGAAGCCCTGCGGCACCTGGACGCAGCCCGACCCCATGCGGGCGAGAACGCACTTTCGCACTACAACCTGGGCCTGATGTACTTTGAACTGGCCGCTTTCGACAAGGCTCTGGTGCAGGCACACCGGGCCCGCGAGATGGGCTTTTCGCGCGACGACCTGAAGGACAGGCTGGCTGCCAAGGGCCAGTGGCGCGAACCCGGGGACGCGCAGGCTGCCAGTGCCGCCAATGCGCCGCCGCATCCGACGCCACCCACCGTGCCTGAAGTGCGTCCGTGACCACCGACAGCAGCGCGACAACGCCCGGCATGGCTGGCGTGGCCAGCGCACCCGCCAGCGTCAGCAACCGCCAGGTCGCCGCTGGCGCCGCCTGGATGCTGCTGTTCAAGGTAGCAGACAAGTGCATCGGACTGGTCAGCACCATCGTGCTGGCGCGCCTGCTGGTGCCGGCCGACTTTGGCCTGGTGGCCATGGCGCTTTCCGTGATTGCGTTCACCCACTTGATGGGCGCGTTCGGCTTCGACACAGCCCTGATCCAGCGCCAGGACGCCACGCGCGAGCACTACGACACCGCCTGGACATTCAATGTCGCCCTGGGCTGCCTGATGGCGGCCGTGATGGCCGTGCTGGCGGTGCCGACGGCCAGCTTCTACCAGGACGAACGTCTGGTGGCCATCATCGGCGTACTGGCCGCGGCCACGGTGGCCCAGGGTTTCTCGAACATCGGCGTGGTGGCCTTCCGCAAGGAACTGGACTTCCGCAGCGAATTCCGGTTCCTGTTCATCAAGCGCGTTGCCGCCTTTGGCGTGACCATGGCCCTGGCCCTGGCGTTTCGCTCGTATTGGGCCCTGGTGCTGGGCACGGTGGTGGGCAATCTGTTGAGCGTTTACATCAGCTACCGACTGCATGCTTACAGGCCCCGCTTCAGCCTGCAGGCCCGGGCCGATCTCTTTCACTTCTCGAAGTGGCTTTTCCTCTCCAATCTGATCGGCTTTATCGGTGGCCGATCAGCGCATTTCATACTGGGGCGCACAGCCGGCCCTGCCGCCCTGGGCTTCTACACCGTCGCTTACGAGATCGCTGTGATGCCGTCAAGCGACGTTATCAGCCCCATCAACCGCGCCGTCTATCCCGCCTATTGCCGGCTGGCGGTGGACCGGGAAAGCTTCTACGCCTACTTCTTAAAGATCTTCGGCACCATCTGCATCATCGCGGCGCCGGTTTCGGCGGTTCTCTTCGGCATTGCGGGCAGCGCTGTGGACGTTGTATTGGGGCCCAAGTGGGTCGACACCGTGCCCTTGATCCAGTTGCTGGTGGTTTGCGGTCTCGTCGGTGCATTGCAATCCAATCTTTATCTTGCGCTGACCGCATTGGGCAAGCCGCAGGCCAGTACCCTGCTTTCGGCAGTCCTGCTCGTCTTGAGCCTGCCGGTTGTGGTATGGGCCAGCATCCAACACGGTGTGCTCGGCGCCGCATACGGACTGGTGTTTCAGGCCTTGTTGAGCATGGCCGGTGTTCTGATACTGTTCCGGCAGTACTCGGGGTATGCACTCAAGCCTCTGTTAATGGCCGTATGGCGTCCGCTGCTCTGCTCAGCGGGCATCGGATCAGTGATCTATGCGCTGGACACAGGCGCCATCGCAACGATCAATTCGATGCCAGCGTGGATACGCTTCTTTGGATTGAGCTTGGCGGGACTGCTGATCTATCCACTGTCACTGTGGTTGACCTGGCGCGCGTGCGGTTCTCCTGCGGGGGCTGAACGAACTGTGATCGATTTCTTGTCCGCGCGGTGGTATCAACAGGTCGAGCGAATGCGCAGCGGTGTGTAATGGCCTCGCATCGTCGGCAGACAGTCGTTCGAGCAGAGTCGATGAAGGTCAATAGTGTGACCACTGTCGAAGTCGTTGTCTGCACCTATAACGGTCAACGGTTCATCGATGAACAATTGAACTCAATTCGTAGACAGTCCAGGCCGGTGGACCTGATATCGGTGCGTGACGATGGCTCTTCCGACGACACTGTGCGCCATCTGGAAAGACACGCCTGCGCGGATGTGCGCGTGCGCGTGGTCTGCAATCCGATCAACCTGGGCTATTCGCAGAATTTTGGACAAGGGTTGCTGCAAGCCACGGGCGACATCGTGTTCCTGAGTGATCAAGACGACCTTTGGGAACATGACAAGGTGGCAAGAATGCTTGCGACCTTCGAAGACCCGTCAGTAGCGCTGGCTTTCTCTGATGGCGCGCTGGTAGATGCGAAGTCGCAACCCATCGCCGGGGCGACGGTCTTGCGCGGCTACGGCTTAGACCCGCTGCAATTGGCAGCCTTCAGGCAGAACCCCATGCGGCATTTGCTGCGCCGCAACTACGTCAACGGTGCGGCGATGGCTGTGCGAAGGGCGGCTGTGCCAGGGGCCATGCCAATTCCGCGCTCATTCCCTCACGACTATTGGCTGGCCCTTTGGTTGGCGCGGATCGACGGCATCACCTGCGTCGATAGCCCTCTGTATCGCTACCGCCAGCATGATTGCAACCTGATTGGCGCGGGTCGCACAAGCAGACTGCAAGCATTACGTTCAATGTCGCGCAACCCCTCCGCGCCGCGCAGGCTGGATCTGCAAAGAACGCGGTCACTTTTGGAGCGGCTGCCGGCCGACGATGTGTGGCGTCCTGAAATTCAGCGCAAACACGACTGGCTGGTGTCCGTCGTCGAGGAACGGTCAAGGCTGAAACGAATGCTGAACATCGGCCGGGCGGTTCTTCGTAAGGATTACGCTCACTTTGGCGTGCCGGCCGCACTTCAACGGGACTTGTTGGCCTGCTTGCGCTGAGGGAGTTTTAAGTCGTTCGACGCCGCCGGCCCATTGTCATCGCCGGCACCCGCTACTTGAGCGGGCGCCCGCCGAACTTTCAAGCCAGGTCTATGAGCTCAACTGTTCCCCACCTCCACGCCGAAAGCTTTTTACAACTCGGAATTCATTCCAACTGGTCGTTCGCGCCTTCGAACGTACCAAGGTGGCGGAAGCGGACAGTGTTCGAATCTTTCCTGCTACGCAGCATCCGGGCGCCAAAAAGTTTGCAACTGGTGCCCGTCATACCGGCCGCGATGTGGGCGCTCTTCTTTATCTACTTAAAAGGCCCGAATTTAAGTGCAGCACATCGATTTACACTGAGGCGATTGCGAGAGCAGGGACTAAAGATATTTGTCGTGATAGCTTCACCAGCGGCGAGCGCCCTTCCATGCGATCTGCGTGAAATGGTCGATGCGCTTTATTGGAAGGATCTACCCGGGTATGATTTTTCCGCATATGCATTAGGGTTGCGCGTCCTCGCTCGCGACTCTCCAGCGGCCACTGTTCTGGTTCTTAACGATTCAGTTCATGGACCGGCCTGTGATCTCAGCGCATTAATGACGGCCCCACCATGGGACCTTACAGGATTCACGGCCAGCGGCAAAATTGAGAATCATATTCAGTCTTATGCCTTCATCTTGAGGTCACTGACGCGCGAGAAACTGGCTGCAATGCGCACTGTATTCCTGCCCTTCGGCGCCTTCAGGCAGCGCGAGGACGTCATTTCCTGTCAAGAGTCCAGATTTGCCCGGGTAGCAGCGCGCTCAATGACGGTCGGGGCGCTTTGGTACCAAGCAGCTGGCGACCTGACACAAAGTGCACCGTTCGAACTGATGGACGCAGGGCTCCCGTTCTTGAAAAGATCGCTTATTGAAGAGAGATCGGCATTCGGTAATAAGTGCCAAGCTCGCAAGCGCTTGGACGCTTTAACGATCTAGCTGTGATAGGGTCAATGGCACCAAGTTCGAGAGCAACCCATGAACGATATTTTGGAGAACTCCTCTGAAGCACCAAAGGACGCTGCGCCCGTGTCGTACGGCAACAGCGAACGCCAAGAGATCGCCCGACTGATACCGGAGCAAGCGAAGGTCCTGCTAGATGTTGGCTGCCATACCGGCGGCTTCGGTGCGGGACTAAAACGGCAGCGGCAACTTGAGGTCTGGGGACTGGAGCCGAATGAACTCGCCGCGCGCCAAGCCGCACGCGTTCTCGACCAAGTGCTGACAGAGCGCTTTGATGCCAACACTGCAGCGCCAAAGGGTCATTTCGACGTGGTCTTCTTCAATGATGTGCTGGAGCATTTTTTGGACCCATGGGAGGCTCTGCATATTGCACGCGAGAGGCTTCGCCCCGGCGGCTGCGTCATAGCCTCGATACCGAACGTGCTGCACCAATCCAATTTAAGGCACATGCTTTTCGAGCGAGACTTTCGCTACGAACCGGTTGGCATTAGAGATCAGACACACCTGCGGTTCTTCACTCGGAAAAGTATGATCCGACTATTTTCTGATTGTGGTTTTCAAGTTGAAACGCTACAGGGCATCAATGAAGATTGGTGGCATTCAGACTGGAAAACGCGATTGGCCTACAGGTTCTTCCGGCGCGCTTTAGAAGAAACCAAGTACATTCAGTTTGCTATCGTCGCCAAACCAAGATAGGCCGTCCAACGCCGGTATAAAGAGGACAGATCCGCGCCCTATCACCCAGGAATTTTGGCTTCCTACCGTCCCACAGCACCCGCGTATTCGGGACCAAATGCCGTAAGAAGTGGCCGCGCAGCCTAAATGTAAGGTTCTCGGCAGTGCCCGTGATGGTCGACACTTTCTGGATGCTAACGCCGTTACGCTTTGAGCGACTTGAAAGAACGCTGGATATCGGCAAGTAACCGCATCGCCGCATCCCCTAGACGCACAGCGGCGGTAACGAAAACAATGGCATTGCCGGCCGCCGCCAAGGCCTGCAGATGCCGCTCCAAACAGCCAGACACTTCGCCCTAGCCGTCAAAAGGTTTAAAAGCAGCGAGGCGAATGCGCCAGATGCCAGCGCCGCCGTGAGTTGCAACAACATAGCGTCGAAACAGTGCCGATCCAGGTTGCGGCGGATGAAGTGCCATCGGCGCGCGCAGCGTGCGCCCAGGTTGTCGACATTAATGTGGGTCATCCGCACGCGGCAATTGGGGCTGCGTTGCGGGCAGCAGCCATTCGCGCAGCGCCTGGCGGCCGCGCAGCGCAAGGCGGCGCAAGTCGCGTCGCTTGAGCCCGTGCCGCTCCACGGACAGTCCCTTTTCGGCCAGTGCCTGTGCGGGCAGCGTGGCCAACTCCTGTGCGCCGTGCGGCAAGTCGTGCTGCAACGCTGCCTGCATGCGCGACAGCCGTTGCGGCGGCGCCTTCGAATCGTCGAGCGTCAGCCGGCACCAGTCGCGCACAAAGCGTTCGGCGAGTGTGGGCGCTGGCATGGACTGCGTGGGCTTTGCGAGCACAAAACCGAACTCATCACCGCGGCCACCTGGCAGGTCCTGACAGAAATAAACATGTGACAGATCGAGACTCAGGGCGCCTTCGCGTAACAGGTTGGCCAGTAGCGAAGCGAACTCCTCGGGCGCCCAGCAATGCACATGAATGCTGCGACGACGGTGCAGCGCCAGTAGCGCGTCATCCAAGGCTTTGGGGTCATGCCAAGCGCGCACCTGTGGCGGGTGCACGGGTGCCTGCATGTAGATCGAGCGGCAGAACTCCTTGATGTGCACAGTGCTCACCTCAGTCGTGCAAGAACGGTACTCGCTCCAAAGGTGCGCGAAGCTCGTGGGTTTGCGAACCCAATCGAAGGTGTGCTCGCGGTCGGGCACGATCAGCACTAATCGCCCGTTGGGGCGAAGTACGCGCTGGAACTCGACCAGGGCTGCAACCGGGTTAGCCACATGCTCGATGACATGGCTGGCTACGACGACGTCGAGCGAAGCGTTGGCGAGCATGCGCAGCCCGTCACGGTCCAGGTCGACATCATGCGCGGCATCGGGCCCTGCGGGCGCATCTCGCAGTTCGGGCCAATTCAGGCGACGGCCGCCCGCCACAGACCGGTCGGCGTAGATCACGCGGGCACCTGGCGCTGTGGGATAGGGCCGAGAGCCGGGGCCGATCTCTAGAACGTCACCTTCCAAGGTGCGGCCGATCCGCTGGCGTTGCCCTTCAACTGTCATTGCCACCATTCCTTGTCTTCATGAGAGGCGGTCCGATGTCGGCAGGAGCCGGTCGCCGTCGCGATAGTTTGCGATCACCAAATCAAGAAGCCGTAGCTTCCTCAAGTGCCGGGAAAACGTTTTCACGGCTTCCTATTATACACGGTTCGGGTGGCCATTTTGGAAGGGCGCCGGACCCCTCAACTTGAGATAGCGCGCGTGCGAGACGTCTACAAGATCCTTGCGAAGGTCGACGGACGAGTGAGCCTGGTCCCAGTAGTCATTCCGGAAGTTGGCGTGCGTGTCCCCGGCAATGTAGATGCCCTTTGCCACCAGTCCAGCGCCGAACAACTCGCCGAACGAACGGATCATGTGCGAGCTGATCTGGCTGCCGTCATCGATGATGAAGTCGAAGGGGCCGAACTCTTCGACTACATGACGCAGAAAGTCGGCGTTAGACTGGCAACCAATGCGCACATGTGTTTGCATCGACGGGTCGTCAAAACGGGCGCAGCTAGGGTCGATGTCGAGTCCGACAATCACGCTGTCGGCATGCAGGAAGCGTCGCCACATGACCAGCGACCCGCCCTGGTACACGCCAATCTCCAAAAACCGGATAGGGCGATCGCGCAGGTGGCCCAGCACAGACTCGTAGACCGGGAAGTAGTGCCACCACTTGTGACCCCCTGGTATCTGCTGCCAAATCTGATAGAGGTCGCCCGCCGGCCGCTCCGACGATGTCTAGTCGACCCGCATGTGCGCTGTTCGGCGACGAACTGTAGAAAGCAGCGTCACTAAAACGCTCTGGAGTGAATGGGCGTTGTCAAAGCAGTGGTTATTGCTGCGTCCTTGATTGGCTTCGTACGAGAACATGCTCGCTTTTCAGCGCTTCGAACTTCGGTTCTTCCGGACTATTTGTGGGTGCCTTTTGGCCTTCCGATAGCGGACCCAGCTGGGATCTCACCTTGGCGCTCGCGCGAGTTGACGCACCCTCTGCTCACCAAAGTTGCCCCCCGCTTCGGTTGCTTGTCAGCAGCTGGGACTTCCATGGCTGTAGCCGCTCAAATGCCGCGTCAACAGCCATGGACCAGCGTATTTCCCCCTACTTGGCGTCAAGGGTGCACTTCGCCGGGCTGCCAAATGCGCAGCCCGCCCTTGACTCCACTTCGAGGGAAAAGC
>JBBQIB010000094.1:0-14141 GCA_038324515.1 Burkholderiales bacterium | reverse complement strand
TCGGCATATTTGAACATGTCGTCCGGCATCCGGTGCGCTGAGATCACCTGCTTGTCGTAATCGACTCCAAACTCATCGAGGATGGAAGCCGCATGCGACATCGTGCTCCAATCGCTGGAGGAGCCCATTAGGATGGAGATGAGAGCAATAGTCGGCTTCAAGAAGAATTTCTTCCCATGGAGGCTGGCTTGGCCTGGTGAGTCTCGATCATTAAGTAGAACTCTTTGATTTTAGATTTGTGTTCAGCCAGCGACAGTCTAGAAGACTTCAATAATTCATGTGCCTCCAAATGAAGACCGAGCTCTTTGGCGACTTCAGAAAGAGTCCACGCGATGATTGATCTATCATCGTACCCTAACGCTTCCAGATCTATCTTTCGAATTGCAAGCAGGGCCTCAGATGCTAGATGATTCTGGCCCAGCTTTGCCAAGCACAACGCTTGGTCTGACATCACCATGAGATGCTCGCCAGTGTGCTTTGGTATTGAGTCAGAGCTCAGTAGAATATTACTAGATTCGAGCGCGACAGAAAAATTTCTCATACAGACTTCAACACCAATGAGAGAAGCTGTGAGTATATTATTCAGTGATCGCTGCCCGACGATGGATTGATAACTCATTGACGATTTAATTTCTGTTCCAATCTCATGTATTTCGGAATCGTCAATTTTTAGTTCTTGAATCGCCAGGCGCATATTTGATGCCCTGAGTGCTGAACGGTTATGTGTAATTGCGCCGATTGCCGCTTGGTCACCTAGCTTTGTATAGGCTATTCTGGATCGTTCGTACCAAGCTTGAGATTGGGAGGGGTATTGGCAGTACAAAAAAGCGTCACCTAGCACCAATGATACGCGGCACTCTGCATCATAGTTCTCGCGCCTTAAGCTTCCGAGGCATTTATCGATATCCTGTGAGAATTCCTTAAAGCGACACATGTTAAAGTCGATATGAGCCAACGACGAATATGTGATTGCTGTTAGATCCTGGAAGCCAAAATATTCACTCAAAAAAGCAGCCCGTTCGAAACGGTCTCGACCTTTGGGATCGAGATCATTATAAAACTTTAGTAAGCCCTCAAGTAGTATAATTAGAATAGAAACCTTGGCATGCTCGCCTTTCCCATGGGATTCGCGGAGTTGGAGAAGGAGTTTTTTCGCTCCTTCGAATTCGCCAATTCGCGCCCAGTAGCAGGCCAGTTCTGCTGTCCTATAGGCTCTGACATCAGAGTTATCGGATTGCTGTATTGCGTTCAGCAGTCGTTTGACAAGTCCAGCTGTCATCGTGCATTACTCCAAGCTAGCGAGGCCACTAACCAAGGTTGTCTAAACATCAACAATGGACCGGCAACTCCGCAGAAACTAACATAAAAAAGCCCAGCTTAGCTGGGCTCTGAATGCTTTCCGAACCTAGCAGCTACGCTACTGGGTTCTTGCATTTGGCTAGGGCTTGTTGCCGGTGGGGAAAGGCCATGCTGCGGCAGGGTTCAATGTTGTTTTTGCTTGGCTTGTTGCCGGGGCACTCTTCGCCAAAGCCTTTTTCGCAGACGGCTTGGTAGCCGCCGCTTTCTTTGCTGGCGCAGCAGCCTTCTTCGCCGGAGCAGCGGCCTTCTTCGCCGGTTCGGTCTTCTTGGCAGGTTCAGCCTTCTTCGCTGGTGCTGCTTTCTTCGTCGGCGCAGCCTTCTTGGCAGGTGCAGCTTTTTTCGCCGGCGCCGCCTTCACGGCTGGTGCGGCAGCTTTTTTCGCCGGTGCGGCCTTCTTCGCGGGTGCCGCTTTACTCGCCGGTGCAGCCTTCTTTGCGGGTGCCGCTTTACTTGCCGGTGCAGCTTTCTTCGCTGGTGCGGCCTTCTTAGCCGGTGCAGCCTTCTTGGCCGGTGCGGCCTTCTTTGCAGTTGCCATTACGATCTCCTTGATCAAGTTGCAAAAAACCTGGCTTCGTATCAGTTTGGGTTGCCAGGATTCACCTTCCGATGGTCTGCATGTTGGCTTACGCCTTTGCGAGGTTGCCTCGGTGCGGTGAATGGGGTCACGGGTTGCTTGAAGCGGCAGGTCTTCGGCCTGCTGGAGCCCGGTGTTGTTCTTGATCGCACGCGCAAAGCTTGGACCCGTCGTGCTGCCCACAGGGGCTTGGCTCAAGGGGTCTGTCATCTTGCATTTGCGGCCGATTGATGGAATGGGTGAACCTGTTGGCGTGGAGTCTCAGTCCCAGGCCAGGGCGCCGCCTGTTTGATAGTCGATGACGCGGGTTTCGAAGAAGTTGCGTTCCTTCTTCAGGTCGATCATCTCGCTCATCCAGGGAAAAGGATTTTCCTCGTTGGGGTACAGCGGCTCCAGGCCGATCTGCGTGGCGCGGCGGTTGGCGATGTAGCGCAGGTAGCCTTTGAACATGCCGGCGTTCATGCCCAGCACGCCGCGCGGCATGGTGTCTTCAGCGTAGCGATATTCCAGGGCCACTGCGCGCTCGAACAAGGTGATGATTTCGGCCTTGAATTCGGGCGTCCACAGATGCGGGTTCTCGTTTTTGATGGTGTTGATGAGGTCGATGCCGAAGTTGCAGTGCATCGACTCGTCGCGCAGGATGTACTGGTACTGTTCAGCGGCACCGGTCATCTTGTTCTGCCGCCCCAGCGCCAGGATCTGCGTGAAGCCGACGTAGAAGAACAAACCTTCCATCAGGCAGGCAAAGACGATCAAGCTCTTCAGCAAGGTCTGGTCGGTCTCTGGCGTGCCGGTGTGGAAGTGCGGGTCCATGATCGCGTCGATGAACGGGATCAGGAACTCGTCTTTCTCGCGGATCGACGACACCTCGTGGTAGGCGTTGAAGATCTCGCTCTCATCCAGGCCCAGTGACTCGACGATGTACTGGTAAGCGTGGGTGTGGATCGCTTCTTCAAAAGCCTGACGCAGCAAGAACTGGCGGCATTCGGGCGCCGTGATGTGGCGGTAGGTGCCCAGCACGATGTTGTTGGCGGCCAGCGAATCCGCAGTCACGAAGAAGCCCAGGTTGCGCTTGACGATGCGCCGCTCGTCTTCAGTCAGGCCGTTGGGGTCTTTCCAGGTCGCAATGTCGCGCGACATGTTCACTTCTTGCGGCATCCAGTGGTTGGCGCAGGTGGACAGGTACTTCTCCCAGGCCCACTTGTACTTGAAGGGCACCAACTGGTTGACGTCGGTCTGGCCGTTGATGATGCGTTTGTCGGCCGCGTTGACGCGACGTGTGACGTCCGCGGGTGCAGCAGCAGCGCTTGAGCGGGGCTTCTTTGATGCAGGCGCGGCTGCTGGATTGATGTCTGCAGCAGTGTCCGCAGCAATGTCCTCAGTCTTGCGCACTGTATTGGCATTAGGCACAGGCAGCGGTGTGGACTGCTGCGGCAGCGGCTGCGATTGACGCTGTGGCTGCGCCTTGAGTGATTTGACTTCGTCTTCCCAGACCAACATGGATGTATTTCCTATGACGATGAATTATCGGAGTGTTGCGTGCGAACACCAAGCATTGGTTGACATGCCGGCGCTATCGTTGTTGCAGCTGCGCATCGGCTGATGCCGATCTTCGGGTGTTGCGTGTGGTTCAGACTGCCTCCCAAGCTGATGACTTTCAAGGTTAGCTCTCGCCGCTGGCCCTCAAGAGCCCAGCGCTTTCACTGACAAGCCTCGCAATCCAGGTCGTCGATGGCGCAGAACGTGACGTCGGTGGCAGGTGTCACTGCAGCAGGCTTCTTGCTGCCTTGAGCAGGCAGTGCCGCGCCTGCTCTGGCGCCAGCTGCAGCAGCGTTGCCGGATGCGCTTGCGCCACCCATGCGCACCGCATTCAGGTTGCCAGCATCCACGGTGGACTTTTCTGAGTAGGTGGCACTGGTGGTACGCAGGTAGTAGGTGGTCTTCAGGCCACGCAACCAGGCCAGCTTGTAGGTCTCGTCGAGCTTGCGGCCCGAGGCACCGGCCATGTAGATGTTGAGGGATTGCGCCTGGTCGATCCACTTCTGGCGCCTTGCGCCAGCCTCGACCAGCCAGCTGGCGTCGATCTCGAAGGCGGTGCCATAGAGGCGCTTGAGTTCTTCAGGCACGCGGTCGATGGGTCGCAGCGAGCCGTCGAAGTGCTTCAGGTCCATCACCATCACGTCATCCCACAGGCCCAGGCGTTTGAGGTCTTGCACCAGGTATTCGTTGACCACGGTGAACTCGCCCGACAGGTTGCTCTTGACCGAGAGGTTGGCAAAACTCGGCTCGATCGAGGCGTCCACGCCAATGATGTTGCTGATGGTGGCGGTGGGCGCAATGGCCACGCAGTTGCTGTTGCGCATGCCGTGCTGTGCGATGCGTGCACGCAGCGGCGCCCAGTCCAATTGGCTGGAGCGGTCGACCTCGACGTAGCCGCCACGCTCTTGCTGCAGCATATCCAGCGTGTCTTGCGGCAGGATGCCGCGGTCCCACAGGCTGCCGCGGTAGCTGCTGTAGCGGCCACGCTCTTCGGCCAGATCGGTGCTGGCCCAGTAGGCGTGGTAGCAGATCGCTTCCATCGCATGGTCTGCAAAGTCCACCGCAGCCTGGCTGGCGTACGGCACCCGCATGGTGTACAGGCAATCCTGAAAGCCCATCAATCCCAGCCCCACGGGGCGGTGACGCAGGTTGCTGTCGCGCGCCTTCTTGACGGCGTAGTAGTTGATGTCGATCACGTTGTCCAGCATGCGCATCGCGGTGGCGGTGGTTCTGCGCAGCTTGTCCTGGTCGATCTCTTTGCCGTCGGCGCCGTCTTTGAGGTGCTGCACCAGGTTGATGCTGCCCAGGTTGCAGACCGCGATCTCGGTGTCGCTGGTGTTCAGCGTGATCTCGGTGCACAGGTTGGACGAGTGCACCACACCCACATGCTGCTGCGGGCTGCGCACGTTGCAGGCGTCCTTGAAAGTGATCCAGGGGTGGCCGGTCTCGAACAGCATCGACAACATCTTGCGCCACAGGTCCTTGGCCTGAAGGCGCTTGAAGAGCTTGATCTCACCGCTGTCGGCCTTGGCTTCGTAGGCGGTGTAGGCGCGCTCGAAGTCCTGCCCGAACTTGTCGTGCAGATCAGGGCAGCTGCTGGGCGAGAACAATGTCCACTGGCCCTTGCTCGCGTCATTGGGGTGCTCCGAGCCTTCCATCACGCGGCGCATGAAGAGGTCGGGGATCCAGTTCGCGGTGTTCATGTCGTGCGTGCGGCGGCGGTCGTCACCGGTGTTCTTGCGCAGCTCCAGAAACTCTTCCATGTCCAGGTGCCAGCTTTCCAGGTACGCGCAGACCGCGCCTTTGCGCTTGCCGCCCTGGTTGACCGCCACCGCGGTGTCGTTGACCACTTTCAAGAACGGCACCACGCCCTGGCTCTTGCCATTGGTGCCTTTGATGTAGCTGCCCAGGGCGCGCACGCGCGTCCAGTCGTTGCCCAGACCGCCTGCGAATTTGCTCAGCAAGGCGTTTTCTTTCAGCGCCTCGTAGATGCCTTCCAGGTCGTCGGCCACCGTCGTCAGGTAGCAGCTGGACAGTTGTGAGCGCCGCGTGCCGCTGTTGAACAGCGTCGGCGTGCTGCTCATGAAGTCAAAGCCGGAGAGCACGTTGTAGAACTCGATGGCGCGCGCTTCGCGGTCGATCTCGCCCAGCGCCAGGCCCATCGCCACGCGCATGAAGAAGGCCTGCGGCATTTCGATGCGGGCTTCGTCGATGTGCAGGAAGTAGCGGTCGTACAGCGTTTGCAGGCCCAGATAGTCGAACTGCTGGTCACGCTCGGCCACCAACGCCTGCCCCAGGCGGTGCAGGTCAAATTGCTGCAGCTTGTCGTCCAGCAACTCGGCTTCGACCCCTTTGCGAATGAATTGGCTGAAGTACTCGGGGTAACGCTCGGCCATCTGCGCCTGGGTGACTTCTTCGCCCAGGATCTCGCGCCGGATGGTGTGCAGCAACAAGCGCGCAGTGGCACGCGTGTAGGCCGGCTCTTTTTCGATCATCGTGCGCGCGGCCATGATCGCGGCCTTGAAGACCTCGTCCAGCGGCACACCGTCGTACAGGTTGCGCCGCGTTTCGTTCAGGATCGGCTCGGCGCGCACGTCTTCGCCCAGGTCGGCGCAGGCGGCGTGCACCAAGGCACTCAAGGTCTGGGGGTCCAGCGGCACGCGCTGGCCCCGGTCGGTGACGTACAGCTCGCTGGCTTTGGCCGCCGGCACCACGGCTTGTTTGTAGCGCTCTTGCGCACGCCGCTCGCGGTACAGCACATAAGCGCGCGCCACTTCGTGGTGGCCACTGCGCATCAGGCCCAGCTCGACATGGTCTTGCACATCCTCGATGTGGAAGGTGCCGCCGCCGGGGCGCGAGCGCAGCAAGGCGCGCACCACCGTCTCGGTCAGCTTCTCCACTGTCTCACGCACGCTGGCCGATGCTGCGCCCTGCGTGCCATGCACGGCCAGAAAGGCCTTCATCAAGGCCACGGCAATCTTGTTGGGCTCAAAGCCGACAACGGCGCCATTGCGGCGAATGATCTGATAGCCGGCATAGGCGCTGCTGGCTGCGGCGTGCGATGGGGCGGAGAGGCTGCGGGCGATGGTGGTGGGTGCTGCGGTGGTCTGGGCGCTTGGCATGGGGGTCCCTTGTTTGTTGTGTTGGCGCAAGAATCGAAGCGAAACGCTTGCGGGTGAATGGTGGGTGAATGGTGGGGGAATGGCGGTTGAAGGGCGGGTGATTCGCCGGTGAGCGGCGGGTGAGAGGCGGATGGACGGCGGGTTGATCGGCTGAGACAACAGCCGACCCAGCGACTGGGTGCGCGGGAGAGTGCGCAAATGCCTCTATGGGCTTCCATGGGCCATTTTTGGGCCGTTTTTTGGGCATTTTTGGGCCATTTTCATGTCACTTTCCGGCCCTTGTGGAGGCTGCAGACGGTCCTTTGCAGTCACCCGGAATGGCCCACAGCGGCGACCGAGCCTTGTCGGTCAGGAACCGTCCCGCACACTATATATGGGGTGTGCCCCCCTATCAAGCCACTAGCCGTAGTGTCCGACATGGGAGCATCCCCATTTCTAATGGTGTTTGAAGCCCGCCCGAAAGATGGCTTGGCCGATGCTGCACGTCGACGTCGACGCCGGCTCAGAAGTCTGCACACCGCCTACGCCGTCCGCATGGCTCGAAGCCGTCAGTCGGCACCGCGCCAGCCTTGGCGATACAGGGTAAAACGGCGCAATGACCGCACCAATGCAGGCGCCTGCTCAACCCGAGAGCGGCAGATCGGGGCCAGAACGGCGCAGCGCCGCAGCCAGTTTTCGCCAGTCAAAGCCCGGCCCGGGGTCTTGCTTGCGCCCGGGTGCAATGTGTTCGTGGCCGACGATTTCCTGCAATGGGTAGCGCGCGCGCAACACCTTGATCAAGCGGGCCAAACTCTGGTACTGACCTGGCTCAAAGCCCAGGCCTTCCAGGCCCTCCAGCTCGATCCCCACCGACCAGTCGTTGCAGCCTTCACGCCCGCGCCAGCGCGACACGCCTGCGTGCCAGGCGCGCTGGTCGCAAGATACGAACTGCAGTGTGCGCCCGCTGCGCCGGATGAAGAAGTGGGCCGAGACCTGCAGGCCGCGCAGACCATCGAAATAGGGATCTGCGTCGCAATCCAGCCGGTTCTGAAACAAGCGCTGCACCGCATCACCGCCCCACTTGCCGGGCGGCAGGCTGATGCTGTGGACCACCACCAGGCTGACCTCGCAGCCCGCTGGCCGCGGGCCGAAATTGGGGCTGGGCCGGCGCTGCGCAGCGCGCCACCAGCCTTCATGCCAGACCAGCCGGCGCGGCATTCTCAGTCTGCCTGCGGGTTGTGGCTGTCACCGCCGCTGGTGCCTGAAAGATCGCCAGAAAGATCGCCAACTGCATCGCCAACTGCATCGCCAACCGCATCGCCGCTGCTGTCCACGCCCACCCCCAGGCGTGCCATCCGGTAGCGCATCTGGCGCAGCGACAAGCCCATGCTGGCGCCCGCTGCGGTACGGTTGTAGCGGTGGCGGTCCAGCGCCCGCTCGAGGATCTCACGCTCGACCTGATCCAGATGCGCCACCAGATCCTTGGGCAGCGCCTCGGGCTTGAGCGCGGTACCTGGGCTTGCCAGCACGGTCTGCGCAGCAGCCTGCTCCAGCGTCGGCTCCAGCCTCGGCTTCAGCGTCGGCTCCAGTGAGGCTGCGACAAGCGAAGCGCTGCCCATGGCTGACGCGGGTTCGGTTTCGGCGCTGAAGCGCCTGCCGATGTCCGTGAGCTGTGCCGAGGCTGCAGTGGCACTTCTGCCTGACTGCATTTGCACAGGCAATTCGAGGTCGCCGAGGTCGATGTCGGGCCCGGCGGCCAGCGCGACGGCCCGGTGCAACAGGTTCTCCAGCTCGCGCACGTTGCCGGGGAAGTTGTAGCGCATCAGCAGTTGCAGCGCTGCCGGGCTCAAACGGGGTACCGCCTTGGCGCCTGCATCCTGAGCGATGCGTGACAAGGCACTGGCACAGATCAGCGGCAGATCACTCATGCGCTCGCGCAGAGGCGGCACGGTGATGTGAATCACGTTCAGCCGGTAGTACAGATCTTGTCTGAAGCGCCCTGCGACGACCTCCTGGCCCAGCTCACGGTGCGTGGCGCTGACGATGCGCACGTTCAAGGCCACCTCGCCCACAGCGCCCAGGGGCCGTACGGACCGCTCCTGGATCACGCGCAGCAGCTTGCTTTGCATCTGCAGCGGCAAGTCGCCGATCTCGTCCAGAAAGAGCGTGCCCCCTTGCGCTGCCTGAAAGAAGCCCTCGCGATCGTCGTTGGCGCCTGTGAATGCACCTCTGCGGTAGCCAAAGAACTCGGCTTCCAGCAGCAGCTCCGGGATGGCCCCGCAGTTGACGGCCACGAAGGGCCCACCAGCACGCGGTGAGCAGCCGTGGATGGCGCGTGCCACCAGCTCTTTGCCGGTACCCGACTCACCGTGCACCAACACCGGGGCCATGCTTCGCGCCACCTTTTGCACCAGGGCCCGAACCTGTTGCATGGCCCCCGAGTCGCCGGTCATGCGCTGCAGGCTCGATGCGCTGGGGCTGCTGCTCTTGGTCGTCGGTCGCGCCGCCGCGCTGCGGGCACTTGCATCGTGGCTGGCCGCAGTCGGATCAGCAGCAGCCACCGTCCGCCCCAGCGCTGAGGCCACGACGGCGCGAAACTGCCGCAGATCCACCGGCTTGGTCAGGTAGTCGTAGGCGCCGGCCTTGAGCGCTTCCACCGCGTTCTCGGGTGAGCCATAGGCGGTGATGACCATCGTCTTTTCATGGCGGCCTGCTTCGTCGATGCGGCGCAGCAGCTCAAGCCCTGTGGCGTCAGGCAGCCGCATGTCGGTGATGACGAGCTGGAAAGCCGCGTTGCCGCGATCCTGCAGCAACGTCCAGGCTTCTTCTACAGAGCCAGCGCACTCGACGTCGTAGCCCTCGCGCAGCAAGGTCAGTTCGTACAAGGTGCGCAAGTCCGGCTCGTCGTCGACGACCAGCAAGCGCGGACTGGGGACGGCGGTACTGCTCACGGCCCTGGGTTGAATGCGCTAAGCATCAGCGGGCTGGGTTCCATGACCCGGGGCATTGCACAGAACCATGGAGCACGTCCACACGACGGGTTGCGGAGACGCGAACTTGGCAACATGCAAGGGTGCTTGGCGGCATCAGGACGGCGAGCCCGGGACGGCTCTGTAAAGGCTGACCACAAAGGCATTGGGATGAGCTTGCCCGAGCGGACGCTGCTGATATTCGACGCTGGCACCATAGCGCTCACAAAGCTCCCTGCAAATGTACAACCCCAGGCCGGTGCCGCGGCTGCGGCTGGAGAAGAAGGGCTCGAACAGATAGCGCTCGATGTCGGGCGCAATGCGCTGGCCATCGCTGAGCACTTCGATGCTGGCATGGTGGGCATCGGCGATGACCAGCCTCAGCAAGACCGCGCCTGGGGCTTCGCTGGCATGGCGCAGCGCGTTGTCCAGCAGGTTGATGAGCACGCGGCGCAGGTGTTCAGGATCGAAGACGACGTGCACGGAGGCAAGGCCCAGATCAATCGCCAGGCGGCCGTTCTGAGGGCTGGGGTGGGGCAGACGTGTGCCGGCGTGGCCGCTGAGCTCGGCTGTTGCCGCGCCGTCCAACCCCACCGTGCGCATCCAGTCCGACACCTGCTGCTGCAAGGTGCTGCGCAATTCGATCACGGTTTGCGATGCCGGTGCGCCAGGGGCCACTTCCATCACGTCGTCCACCAGGCGCTTCAGGCGCGCGACGTTGTCGGCAACGATCCTGGCCAGCTGTTGCTGGTCGGGCTGCAGCGGGTCTTCCAGCAGCAAGGCATTGGCCTGCGAGATGGCGGCCAGGGGGTTGCGAATCTCATGCGCAATGCCGGCTGAGACGCGCCCCATTGCGGCCAGCTTTTCTTGCCGGATGCGGGCCTGCAAGGTGCGCAGGTCTTCCAGCAACAGCACCACAAAGGGCTCGGTGCCCAACACTTTGGAAGGCATGGCTGGCGCTGCGCTGGATGGCGCAGGCGTTTCCGGATGGTCCGGCTCGGCGTCCAGTTCGGTGTCGAGTTGCGGCCCGTTCATGAAGCGCACCCGCATGCGCAGCGTGCGTTGTGTGCCGTCGCCAAAGGCCAGGCTCACGTCGCGTCCTGCCTCGGGCCAGCTGCCGTCCTGCAGCGCTTGCTGGACGGCCTGCTGCAAGGCCTGCCAGGCCGGACGCTCGTGCAGCATGAAGGGCGCCGGGGGGCTGAGGCCCACCTCGACCAGCAGCGCACGCGCTGCCGGGTTGGCAGCGCGCACGCGCAGCCGGTGGTCGACCACCAGCACGCCATCCACCATCTCTTCGATCACCAGCCTGTTCAACTGCGCCTGCTGTCGGGCCAGCTCCAGGCTGCCGCGGGCTGCCAGTTCTTCGCGCGCCAGGCGGCCAGCCAGTTCGCCGGCCAGCAGGGTGATCACGAACAGTCCCAGACCGGCCAGGCCGGTTTGCAGCATCAGGCCGGGCAACTCCGGGGTGGGTGCGTTGCGCAAGGCGGCCAACAGCAGCACCAGCGCCACGCCGGATGCCGTGGCCAACGCCAGCAGCCTGGAAGTCAACACCCCCGCCATCAGCACCGGCAGCACCAGCAAGGCAGCGAAATTGAAAGTCGAGCCGACCTCGCTGACATGCAGCAAGGTAAAAGCCACCAGATCCACGCCGATCGTCATGGCCCATTGGCGGCGACGCTGGCTGCGTTGCTGCTGCGGTTGAGTCAGAGGGAAAAACCGCGGCAGCAGCCACAGGCTGATCGCTTGCAGCGCATAGGCCATCGCCACCAGGGCCAGCGCCTCTGAGGCTCTGACGCCCAGCAAGCTCGCCACGCCCAAGACGGTGACCAGGCCGAAGCCGATGGCCGCACGCGCCGCTGCATAGGTGCGGTAGATACGCGCCAGCGCGCTGTCTTGTGCGCGTGCGATGCGCCGCGCTTGCCGGCGCATGAAGCGGCTGTCGGCTGGTGCATCGCCGGCTGCCAGCCAACCGGGGTCGAAGACCGATTCGGCCTCGCCTTGCGAGTCGCTGGCCAGCGCGCCGAACAAGGAGTCGTCGCGGCGACGGCCCTGCACCAGGCGGCGATCGGCGCTGCGGCGGTCGTTGCTGCGGCGTTCGCTCAAGCCTGGCCTGCTTTCAGGAGCCAGGGATGCTGAGCAGGGTGCAAACCAGCACTCGACTCAAATACCCGGTCAAGACGGACGTGGCCCAGCCAGCCGGTGCGCATCGCTGCAGTAGGCACTGCCTTGTGGGTCGGTCAAGGCCTCGGTCTTGGGCAGATGCACGCCGCAATGTGCACACACCCACATCGTTTGGACTGGCTTGGAGGCCCGGCCCTTGTTCTTGCCGCTTTGGCGCTGCGTGGGGTCGGGCTGGCCCTCGGACCCTGGCCCACCCCTGCCTGACTTGCGAGAACGGCCAAAAAACAGCCAAGCCGCCAGGCCCACCACCAACACCAGTACCAGCAACTTCATCATTCACGGGGTCCTGTTCATCTGTCGGGCTCACGGGCTCACGGGATCACGGCCCCAGCCGTTCAGCCCGCGTGCCGGGTCAGCAGCACTTCGAGCACGAACCTGGATCCGACGTAGGCCAGCAGCAACAGCACCGCCCCGGCATACAACCAGCGCGTGGCACGGTAGCCGCGCCAGCCGCGCAATTGTCTGCCCAACAGCAAGGCGGCGAAGACACCCCACGCCAGGACAGAAAACACGGTTTTGTGATCGGTCCAGCGCCACTGCGCGGTGCTCAGGATGCCCAGCAACAGTGTCGCACTGAGCACCACGAAGCCGGCTTGCACGAACTTGAAGGTCAAACGCTCCAGTTGCAGCAGCGGCATGCCGGCTGCGCGAGGGCCGCTGCCCAACGGGTCTGAAGCACCGAACCCGTCAAAGGGGCGCGGCTTGCCCGGCGGACTTTGCCCGTCGCCAGTGGGTGCTGGCGCGATGCTGGCAGACTTCAGGGCACCACTCAGCCCGGAGCGCAGCCTGCGCTCGGCGGCATCGAGCAGCAGCGCATGCAGCACCGCAGCGCCAAACAGTCCGTAAGAGGCCACCCCCAAAGCAAAGTGCAGTGGCGCCAAGGCCGATTGCATCTGATGCAGATCGCCAGGGAAAATGGCCTCGACGAGCACCGCTGCTGCACCCCCCAGACCCAGCCACTGGCGCGCAGCGGGCAGGGGCAACAGCCTGCTCTCGTATATGTAGACCGCAATCACCAGCCACACGGTCATCGAACTGACCGGGCCAAAACCCAAGCGAGCCCCCGGCTTGGGCTGGCCCAGGCCACCAATGTCCACCACCAGCAGCAAAGCGTGCAGCACCAAGGCGCCGAGCAGCGCCACTGGCGCCAGGCGGTGAAGCCTGGCCGACGGCACGGCCGTCAGCAGGTACAGCGCCACCGCCACGCCGGCCAGCAGCCAGGCACCGCCGGGGGCCAGCAAGGGGCTCATTGCAGAGGGCGTCGATAGAATCACTGCGACAGTGTAATGACCGCGGCGCCCTGGTTGGCTGCCCAACAAGCGATATGGCTTCGACCCTCACCGACCGTCTGTCAAAGATGGTCAAAACGATGCGTGGCCAGGCCCGCATCACCGAGAGCAACGTGCAGGACATGCTGCGCGAAGTGCGCATGGCGCTGCTGGAGGCCGATGTGGCTTTGCCGGTGGTGCGCGACTTCATCCAGCGCGTCAAGGACAAGGCCCTGGGCCAGGAGGTGGCTGGCTCGCTGAACCCGGGTCAGGCGCTGGTGGGCATCGTGCACAAAGAGCTCACCGCGACCATGGGAGGGGGTGGCAGTGGTGGCCCGGGCGGCACCGTGTCCAACGTGGCCGAGCTGAATCTGGCGGCCCAGCCCCCAGCGGTAATTTTGATGGCTGGCCTGCAAGGGGCGGGCAAGACCACCACCACCGCCAAGCTGGCCAAACACCTGATCACCAAGCGCAAGAAAAAGGTCTTGACAGTCTCGGCCGACGTCTATCGGCCGGCGGCCATCGAGCAGCTGAAGACCGTCACGGCGCAGGCCGGCGCCGAGTGGTTTGCGTCAACGCCCGACCAGAAACCGCGCGACATCGTGCTGGCGGCGCTGGACTACGCCAAACGCCACTACTTCGATGTCTTGCTGGTCGACACTGCAGGCCGCCTGGGCATCGACGAAGTCTTGATGGCCGAGATCGGCGAGCTGCACAAGCTCCTGAACCCGGTCGAGACGCTGTTTGTGGTCGATGCCATGCAGGGCCAGGATGCGGTCAACACCGCCAAGGCTTTCAAGGACGCTTTGCCTTTGACGGGCGTGGTGCTGACCAAGTTGGACGGCGACTCACGCGGCGGTGCTGCGCTGTCGGTGCGTCAGATCACTGGCGCGCCGATCAAGTTTGCCGGCGTCTCCGAGAAGCTGGACGGACTGGAAGTCTTTGACGCCGAGCGCCATGCCGGGCGCGTGCTGGGCATGGGCGACATCCTGGCCCTGGTCGAAGAAGTGCAGAAGGGCGTGGACATCGAAGCCACGCAGAAGCTGGCAGAAAAGCTCAAGTCGGGCAGTGGCTTTGATCTGAACGATTTCCTGTCGCAGATCTCGCAGATGAAGAAGATGGGTGGCCTGGCCGGGCTGATGGACAAATT
>JBBQIB010000093.1:0-14181 GCA_038324515.1 Burkholderiales bacterium | reverse complement strand
CAATCTGCCGGCTGGCACGGTGACCGACGCCCCCGTCGCAGGCAGCAACGCCGCGTTCACCGTCAGCCGCAGCGTGGTCGACTTGGCCTCACCCGCAGGCGCACCTCTGGCGTTCGGCGCCAAGGCGCTGACAGTGGATGTCGCCTGGGACGACCGCACCGGCCAGCCGCAAAACCTGCGCATGACCAGCATTTTGACGGCCATTGCGCCCGAATTGCCGTTGACGCTGGTGGTCCCCAGCACGGGTGACGTCGTGTCGCGGCCGCAGGGACGGTTGCGCGCGATACCCACTGCGGCCAAAGACCTTGGCAATGGCACCAGCGGCTTTATTCCACCTGGCGCAGCTCTGGGCGTAGCTTGGCGGTTCGACAACTTCACAGGATGGATCACTCTGTGCACCACCACGGTGGCCAGCACCAGCTTGTTGACTGTGGGTAACTTGAGCTGCCCTGGCACCACGGACAAATTCATCCTGGCATCAGGCTTTATTCGGTATGCGCTGAATGCAACCCCGCCCACCGTTGCAGACGCGATTGCGCCACCTTCCACACCTGTCAGCCCACCATTGAGCGGTCTGATTCAGGTAGTTGCCCAGCACTCCACTCCGGGCTTCATTTCGCCTTGGCCCTGCTATATGGAACATGTCAGCGGCAGTCCAGGCAGCCCCGAAAGCTATTCGGCTTTTTATTGCGCGGTGCCAGCAATCGTTGTCCCGCCTGCGCCGCCTGCCCCGCCTCCCCCGCCTGCACCGCCCCCGGCGCCTTTCATAGTCAACTGGAGCGGATCTTTAGAGATCATCCCAGCAGGGGCCAGCGACTTGGCCATCAACCTGGCAGACGCCACAGTCAGCCGCATCAAAATCTGTCGCTACCAGCCTGCTGGAACATATAGCTTGCAAGGCTCACCCTTGGCCAACCAGAACTTCCTGGTCATCCGCGCCGGTGACGGAGTAACCCCCTTCACTTGCCCTGCACCACCGCCCACCCCGATTCCGGTGCCTTCACCATTGTTCACTCTGCCTCACCAACCGGTGATCTGAGCCACGCCCGCCGCTGGCTGGACCTGGATCGCCAGGTCACGCTGACAAGCCTTTGAGCTTGAAACGCACACCGCACCACACGCCTAGACTCTCCCCATGCAAAGTCTGGATGTTGAGCGCCTGCTTGAAACCTTCGCCTTGGCAGAAACCGGCTTCGGCGTCACCGAACCCAACCCACGCGTCGGCTGCGTCATCGGTTTGCCAGACGGCACCGTGCTGGGGCGCGGCGCGACGCAAGCAGCCGGCCAGGCGCACGCCGAAGTGATGGCCCTGCGGGATGCGCAAAACCAAGCGCACACCGTCAAAGGCGCCACCGCCTGGGTCAGCCTGGAGCCTTGCGCGCACTTCGGCCGCACGCCCCCCTGTTGCGACGCGCTGATCGCAGCCGGTCTGGCGCGGGTGGTGGTGGCCGTGGGTGACCCCTTTGACCAAGTCGCCGGAGAAGGCATCCAGCGGCTGCGCGCTGCCGGTATCGAGGTGGTGATGGCTGAAGCAGACCTGGCCCGCCAGGCGCGCGACATCAACATCGGCTTCTTCTCGCGTGTGCTGCGCGGCCGGCCCTGGGTGCGGATGAAGATCGCCGCTTCGCTGGACGGCCGCACCGCACTGCCCGATGGCCAAAGCCAGTGGATCACTGGCGAGCAAGCCCGCGCCGACGGCCACGCCTGGCGCAAACGTGCTTCTGCCGTGCTGACGGGCATCGGCACCGTGCGCGAGGACAACCCCCAACTGGACGTGCGCCACGTGCCCACCGTGCTGCAGCCCATCCGCGTGGTGGTGGACTCGCGCCTGGAAACCCCGGTAGACGCCAAGCTGCTGCAGGTGCCAGGGCGCGGTGTCTGGATCTACGGCGCCCAGGATGACGGCCCCCGCCGCGCAGCACTGCAAGCCCGAGGTGCTGACATCCGCCTGCTGCCAGGGGACAACGGCAAAGTGGACTTGGCCGCCATGCTGCAGCAACTGGGCCAGCGCGGCATCAACGAGTTGCATGTCGAAGCTGGCCACAAGCTCAACGGCTCTTTGTTGAACACCGGGCGGGTGGATGAGCTGCTGGTCTACCTGGCGCCCAAGCTGCTGGGCCAAGGGCGCGAGATGGCGTCTTTCGGGCCGCTGGCCAGTCTTGCCGAAGGCCTGGCCTTTGACTTCGGCCCCGTGCAACAACTGGGGCCTGATTTGCGCATCCTGGCGCGAGCCCAGGCCAGCGCAGCACTGGGCTGGCCTGGCCAGGCTTGACGCCATGGCTTCGGCGCCGGGCCTTCACCACACCCCCGTGTCAACCCCGGCATCTCCCCCGACATTACCCTCGGCGTCACCCCGATGCCATGCATGTGCCAGACCTACAATCAGCGCATGTCTATAGACCCTATAGCCCTCATAGCCCCCATCCCCGAACTGGTTGCCGAGCTGGCCGCTGGCCGCATGGTGATCCTGGTCGATGAAGAAGACCGCGAGAACGAAGGCGATCTGGTGCTGGCCGCCGACCACGTCACCCCCGCAGCCATCAACTTCATGGCCCGCCATGCCCGTGGCCTGATCTGCCTGACGCTGACCCGCGAGCGCTGCCAGCAGTTGCAATTGCCGCCGATGGCGCTGCGCAATGGCACCAAGCACGGCACCGCTTTCACAGTCTCGATCGAGGCAGCGACGGGGGTCACCACCGGGATTTCTGCAGCCGACCGAGCGCGCACCATCGCTGTGGCAGTGGCACGCGAAACCCGGGCCAATGACCTGGTGCAACCCGGGCATGTGTTTCCGTTGCAGGCCCAGGATGGCGGCGTGCTGATGCGCGCTGGGCACACCGAAGCCGGCTGCGACCTGGCAGGCATGGCGGGCTTGACACCTGCGGCGGTGATCTGCGAGGTGATGAAAGACGACGGCACGATGGCGCGCTTGCCTGACCTGCAGGTCTTTGCACGCGAGCACGGCCTGAAGATCGGCACCATCGCCGACCTGATCGAACACCGTAGCCGTCACGAGAGCCTGATCGAAGCCGCAGGCGGCCGCCAACTGATCACGCCCGCAGGCGAATTCAAATGCCAGGCGTTCATGGACAAGGGCGGTGGTTTGCACCTGGCGCTCAGCCACGGCCAGTGGGGCGCCGATGACGAGGTCAGCGTGCGCGTGCATGAGCCCTTCACGGCGCTGGATCTGCTGGACGTGGCAGGCAACGGTCACTCATGGCCGCTGGGCAAGGCTCTGACGACGCTGCACCATTCGCCTTGCGGCGTAGCGGTGCTGCTCAACTGCAGCGGCGACACCCACGCGCTGCTGCCGCAACTGATGCAAGAAAGACTGCGCAGCGGGCCCGGCCTGCGCGCGCAGATGGATTTGCGCACCTACGGCGTGGGCGCACAAATCCTGCGCGAGCTGGGCGTGCGCCGCATGCGCCTCTTGGGCAGCCCCAGAAAGATGCCCAGCATGACCGGCTACGGGCTGGAGATTGCCGGTTTTGTCGGTGTGGCCGATTGAAAAGTTCGATCAACCCTCGATGACAACCACAAAGGCACACCCATGAGAGACGCAGACCCAGGTATGGGCGATGAAGTGATGGGGGAGCTGCAGGGCGAGGGCTTGCGCATCGGCATCGTGCGCGCACGTT
This sequence comes from Burkholderiales bacterium, assembly GCA_038324515.1. Classification (GTDB taxonomy): domain Bacteria; phylum Pseudomonadota; class Gammaproteobacteria; order Burkholderiales; family Burkholderiaceae_C; genus Rubrivivax. The sequence continues at coordinate 10,543 of JBBQIB010000093.1, read as the reverse complement.
TCAACGACAAACTGACCGAGAAAATGGCCCTGGCTTGTTTGTCTGAGCTCAAGCGGCTGGAAGTCGACGATGACGATATCCGGCAAGTCACCGTACCGGGCGCTTTGGAGATCCCGCTGGCGCTGAAGCTGCTGGCCGAATCGGGCGATTGTGATGCGCTGATTGCTTTAGGCTGCGTCATTCGCGGCGAGACCTACCACTTCGAGCTGGTGGCCAACGAAAGCGGCGCTGGCGTCACCCGGGTGGCACTGGACCACCAGTTGCCGGTGGCCAACGCGATCCTGACCGTCGAAGACGAAGCCCAAGCCTGGGCACGCGCCGAGGAAAAAGGGCGCGATGCTGCGCGGGTGGCGGTGGAGATGGCCAACTTGGTGGAAGAGTTGTCTTGAACGCTCCCCCAGCTCCCCCCGGCCCCCCAGCCTCGTCAACGCCCCCGGCGCGCACCCCGGGTGTGGACTGGCGGCGCCGCAAAGGCAGCAGCAAAGCCGCTGCACCCCGCGCTGCAGGGGCCAGATCGGCGCGACGCCTGGCGCGTGAGATGGCCTTGCGCGGCTTGTATGAATGGCGCGTGGGCGGCTGGGAGCTCGAGCGCATCGACCAGCACATGCACGAGCAGGAAGACTTCGAAGCCTGCGATGCAGAGCACTTTGCAGCGCTGCTGCACGGCTGTGTCGAGCAGGCTGAGGCCATCGATCAGATCCTGGGCCGCCACCTGGACCGCCCGACGAAATTGCTCTCGCCCGTCGAACACGGCGTGCTGATGATCGGCGTTTACGAGCTGCAGCACTGCCTGGACATCCCCTACCGCGTGGTCATCAACGAAGCGGTGGAGTTGGCCAAAGCCTACGGCGGCACCGACGGGCACCGCTACGTCAACGGCGTGCTCGACAAATGCGCCGCTGATCTGCGACCCGACGAGGTGGTGACCAAAGCAACTGCCAGATGATGCGCACGGCACGTACCGCCCAGCGCGTACCGCCCAGCGCAAACCCGTCCAGCACAGGCGGCTCAGCATGATCCGCACAGCTTGACCCACACCACATGATCCACACCGCAGCCAGGCTGCAACACATCCAGCCTTTTTTTGTGATGGAGCTGGCCAAGGCGGCGCAGCAGATCGCGCGCAGCGCTGCCTGCGACCCGGCCCAGGGCGGCGAGCCGATGGTGTTCTTGAACATCGGCGAGCCCGACTTCACAGCCGCACCGCGGGTGCAGGCCGCCGCCATCGAGTGCCTGCAGCAAGGGCGCACGCAGTACACCGACGCCACCGGGCTGCCCGAATTGCGACGCGCCATCAGCGGCTGGTACCAGCAGCGCTTTGATCTGGACATCGACCCCGCCCGCGTGATCATCACCGCAGGCGCTTCTGCAGCCCTGCAGCTGGCTTGCCTGGCGCTGTTCGAACCGGGCGACGAAGTGCTGATGCCCGACCCCAGCTACCCGTGCAACCGCCACTTTGTGGCCGCCACGGGGGCCACGGCACGACTGCTGCCCACCGACGCGGCTTCGCGTTTTCAGCCCGACCCGGAAAGCGTTGCCACGGCCTGGACACCCCACACCCGTGGCGTCTTGCTGGCCAGCCCGAGCAACCCCACCGGCACCTCGATCACGCCACTTGCGCTGCAGCGCATCGTCGACACGGTGCGCCAACATGGCGGCGTGACGCTGGTCGATGAGATCTACCTGGGCCTGGGCTACGACCCCCGCTTCAATCAGAGCGCGTTGAGCCTGGGGCCCGATCTGATCAGCATCAACAGCTTCAGCAAGTACTTCTCGATGACCGGCTGGCGCCTGGGCTGGCTGGTGGTGCCCGAAGAACTGGTGGCACCGCTGGAAAGACTGGCCCAGAACCTGTACATCTGCGCCAGCAGCGTGGCGCAGCGCGCCGCCTTGGCTTGTTTCGAGCCAGAGTCGATTGCCGCTTACGAGCAGCGGCGGGGCGAGTTTCAGCGTCGGCGCGACTACGTGGTGCCGGCCCTGCAACAGCTGGGGCTGGACGTGCCGGTGATGCCGGATGGTGCCTTTTACGCCTGGTTCGACTGCAGCCGCCATCACGCCAGCAGTTGGGATTTTTGTCAGCTGATGATGCAAAAGGCCCATGTCGCCATGACCCCCGGACGTGACTTTGGCCCGTTGATGGCAGACAGCTTCGTGCGGCTGTCGTTTGCCAGCAGCATGGCGCAGTTGCAGACTGCGGTGGCCCGTCTGGCGCGTCAGCTCGACCGCCTCTGAAACGCCCTGGGCTGGCGCCGCCACGGCGCAGCAGCGGAGGTTTTGCACCCCCCAGTCACAGGGGGCCGGCGGCTGAACTTGTCGCTGATTTTCTGCTGCAGCGCAACAAACGTAACGGGCCGTTAACGCCCGCCAAAAGCCGTGCTTTTTGCCAGCCTGCACTGCGGGTTGGCCCTTAAGCTTTGTGGGTGATTTTTTCTCCACTCCCCGGGCGCAACGCAGCCGATGCGCCCACACCCGCGCCCACTCCCGACTTTGCAGCCACGGTGGCGACGCTGCCCTCGCCTGTCGGACTGCGTGGCCCGAACGGCCCAGCACAGCCGGGAAGCCACAGCGCTGAGCCTGACAACTTCGACTCTTTGCCGGCCGGCAATGACCCTGCCGATGGGAGCGACAGCGACTTGTCTGATTGGCAAGCCGGCCCCAGTTCGGACCTTGGCGACTGGGCCGGCGACAGCTTGCCCGCGCCGCAGGACGCCACCTTGCAACACCGCCCCACGCTGTCGCAGGTGGGCCGCTATGCACTGAAGGAGCCGTTGGGCATCGGCGGCCTGGGCCAGGTGCACGAAGCCTGGGACCCGCTGTTGTCGCGCTCGGTGGCCGTCAAGACGCTGCAACTGCACGCCGACGCCAGCACGCAAGCGGCGCTGGACGCGATGTTTCTCAACGAGGCGCGGGCAGCAGCCAGCCTGAGCCACCCCCACATCGTGACCGTGTTTGACGCCGGTCTGGCGCCGCAGGGTGCTTACATCGCGATGGAAAAACTCAAGGGCCGCGACCTGCGCCAGGCGCTGGCCGACGGCTGGGCGCCGACGCCCTGGCAAGCTGCGCAACTGGCTCGCCGTCTGGCTGACGCGCTGGCTTACGCACATGCCAAAGGCGTGGTGCACTGCGACGTCAAACCCGCCAACATCTATCTGGACCGGCGTGACCGGCCCAAGTTGCTGGATTTCGGCATCGCTCGCATCCTGCACCGCAAGAACCTGCCGGGTCATGCCCAGTTGCAAGGTCTGGTGATGGGCTCACCGCATTACCTGGCGCCGGAGCAACTGCAAAGCGGCGAGGCCGACGCCCGCACCGACATCTACGCGCTGGGCGTGGTGCTGTACGAGTTGCTGACCCGGCGCAAGGCCTTTGGCGGCAGCTCTCTGGCCCAGATCACCCAGGCGGTGCTGCACAGCCACCCGGCTGCGGCCCACGAAGTGGCTGGCGGCACTCCACGCACGCTGTCGCGCGTTGCAGCGCGGGCGATGGCACGCGACCCGGCGCAGCGCTTCAAGAGCGCCAGCGAAATGGCGGGTGCGTTGCGCCGCTGGAGCGATCAGCACAGCAGCACAGGTGTGCAACCGCTGAGCGAAGACACCTTCAGCAGCGCTGCAATGCAGGCCCCGCTGGATGCGGCTGCAGACGTCAAGCTGCCGCAACCGGCGCCATCCAGAGTTGAACAAACAGCACGGACAACAGATCTACCAACAAAGCGGACCGCCGATGGCCCAGCAAGTGCATCGGCTCGCCAGGGCCCCTGGCTCAAGGCACTGGCAGCCGCCCTGGTGTTGGCGGCACTGGGCGCAGCACTGATCTGGTGGGCCACCACCCACCCCAGCTCGCCGCTGCGCATCTAGGGGCAAGGCTGAAAAAGTCCCTGCCCTGTTGCAGGACGGTGCACCAACGGGGCCGGCATAATCAAAGCCGATGCCCGCAGCCAACGCCGCACCCAGCCCCTGCTACAACCACCTTCAACGCGTCTACTGGGAAGACACCGATGCCGGTGGTGTGGTCTTCTACGCCAACTACCTGAAGTTCTTCGAACGCGCTCGGACCGAGTGGTTGCGCCACCTGGGCATCGGGCAGCAGGCTTTGCGTGAGACCACGGGTGCGATCTTTGTCGTCACCGACACCCAGGTCAGTTACCGTGCGCCGGCGCGGCTGGACGATCAACTGCGCGTGACCGTGGCTGTGCAGCACTGCGCCACGGCCTCGATGCGCATCGACCAGCAAGCCTGGTGCGGCAGCGTGCTGGTGGCCGAAGGCCGGATTCGCATCGCCTGCGTCGATGCCCACCGCTTCAAGCCCCGGCGCGTCCCGCTGGCAGTGACAGATCAAGTGCAGCAATGGCTGCACCCGGTGCATCAGCCTCCGACAGAGTCAGCGCCACAACCCGACTGTGCCAGTGCCAGCCAGCCCCCCGTGTCGCATCCTTTCACTGCCAGCAGGTCCGCCCCATGACCCAAGACATGTCGATCACTGCCCTCATCCTGCAAGCCAGCCTGGTGGTGCAGTTGGTGATGGCGGGTCTGTTCATCACTTCGCTGACCAGCTGGACAGTGATCTTCGGCAAGCTCTTCGGCCTGCGCAAAGTGCGGGCCAGCAACGACAGCTTCGAGCGTGAGTTCTGGTCTGGCCGCAGCCTGACCGAGCTGAACCAGGCGGTGGGCCAAAAGGGCACCAGCTCGCCGATGGAACGTATCTTTGCCAGCGGCATGCGCGAGTTCTTGAAGCTGCGAGAAAAGCGGCTGGATTCGGTGGTGCAACTGGACGGCGCGCGGCGCGCCATGCGGGCCAGCTATCAGCGCGAGATGGATGTCATCGAAAGCAACCTGAGCTTTCTGGCCAGCGTGGCTTCGGTCAGCCCCTATGTCGGCCTGTTTGGCACCGTGTGGGGAATCATGCACGCCTTTGTGGGTCTTTCCAACATGCAACAAGTGACGCTCGCCACCGTGGCCCCGGGCATCGCAGAAGCGCTGGTGGCCACTGCGCTGGGCCTGTTTGCCGCCATTCCGGCGGTGGTGGCCTACAACCGCTTCTCGCGCGACATCGACCGCATCGCGATCCAGCTCGAAACCTTCATCGAAGAGTTCAGCAACATCCTGCAACGCAACGCCGGCCACAGCGGGTCGACGATCGGGGGCCGCTGATGCCTCCGATGTCAGGACGTGGCGGCAGCGGGCGGCGCCGCTCGATGAACGAGATCAACATGGTGCCGTTCATCGACGTCATGCTGGTGCTGCTGATCATCTTCATGGTCACGGCGCCGCTGATCACCACCGGCGTGGTCGATCTGCCGTCGGTGGGCAAAAGCCAGCAAAGGCCGGCGCAGGTCATCGAGATCATCGTGGGCAATGACGACACGATGCGCCTGCGGGTCGAGCCCGCAGAGCCGGCTTTGGTGCAAATGTCGGACCTGGCGCAGCGCGTGCGCACGCTGCAGGCCGGCAACGCCAATGTGCCGGTCGTCATCAGCGCCGACAAGAACGTGCGTTACGACAACGTGGTGCGGGTGATCGACACGCTGCAGCGTGCCGGCGTGCTGCGGGTTGGGCTGTCGGTGCAGCAGCGCAGCTGAGCGCAGAGCCGCCACGTGAGCCAGGCCGCCTTTGCCCAGGACGCACTGCTGCCGCAGCCGGCCGGCGGGCACCGGCTGGGTGCAGTGCTGGCACTGCTGGCGCATGCGGGCCTGGTGCTGGCGCTGACGCTGGGGGTGCAATGGCGCACCCAGTCGCCCGATGTGGTGGTGGCAGAGTTGTGGGCCAGCGTGCCGCGCAATGCAGCGCCACTGCCGCCACCGCCTGCGCTGCCCACTGCGCTGCCTGCCACACCGCCGCCCGCGCCACCGATGCAGCCACCTGCCGTGGCGCCCGCGGCGCCGAAACCCGCTCCTCCCGCGCCTCCCGCTCCTCGCGCGCCACCCACACCGGCCCCGCTGCCGCCGGCCCGCGAAGCCGACATTGCTGTGGAACAGGACGCGCGCGCCAAGGCGCGTGAACTGGCCGAGGCCGAACGCCAGCGCCAGGAAGCAGCCCGGCTGCGGGCAGCCAAGGCCGCCGAAGAAGCGCGCAAGCGCGCCGAGCTGAAGGCTGCGGAAGCGAAGAAGGCAGAGCAAGACAGGCAAGACAGACAAGACAGACAAGACAGACAAGAGCGACTGCAACGCCAGGCTGCGCTGGACAAGGCCCAGGCAGAAGAGCAAGCCAGCAAGGAACGCCAGGACCGTGAAGAGCGCCGCCGCGCCGAAGCCGAACGCAAAGCACAGGCCGAGGCGCGTGCCAAGGCCGAAGAAGAGCGGCTGGCCAAGCAGCGCGAAGAGAATCTGCGCCGCATCATGGGCCAGGCCGGCGCCAACACCGATGCCAGGACGCCTGCAGATGCGCCCACCGGCAGCGGCGCCAGCAACACCCCAGGCAGCGCAGCACAAAGTGCCGCACCTTCAGCCGGTTATGCCGGGCGCTTGATTGCGCTGATCAGGCCCAACATCGTGTTCACAGGAGCAGTCTCGAGCATCGCCGCAGCCGAGGTCGAAGTGCGCACCGCTGCGGGCGGCAGCATCCTGTCACGCCGCCTGATCAAGAGCAGCGGCAACGCCGATTGGGACGAAGCCGTGCTGCGCGCCATCGACCGTACCGGCACGCTGCCCAGGGACAACGACGGTCGCGTGCCATCGACCCTGGTGCTGGTGTTCAAACCTCGCGATTGAATGGCGCGGGTGCGGCAGCGGGGCTCTCGGCAGGGTCTGCACCCGTCGCCTGGGCCTGTAACGCATAACGCTCGATGAACGCGCGGTCGATGCGGTCCTTCCACCACCAGGCCCAGCGGCCCTGGGCATGCCAGCCGCCGTACGAGACGATGGCTTCACGAGCGCCGCAAGAGATCAGGTTGAGGGTGCGCTGCTGCGGTGGGTGCGGCAGCAGCGCGCCCCCCGCCAAAAATGCGTGCAGATTGGCGGCCAGCGGCGGCCCTGCGCGCACCGCATAAACACCACTGCGCGGGTGCTTGGCGTCTTGCCGAGCCGCCACATCACCCACCGCAAAGACGTTGGCATGGCTGGTGCTTTGCAGTGTGGCGCCGGTGCAGATGAAACCGCGCTCGTCGAGTTGCAAGCCCGAGCCTGCCAGCCAAGCCGGCGCTTCTGCACCGGTGGCAAGCAGCGGTGCATCACAAGCCAGCCGCGCACCGCTGCCCAGCAGCACGGCGCCCGCTTCAACGCCCACACAGGTGTCTTTGAACACGGTGATGCGCTGCTGGTGCAGGGTGCGCTCTGCGCGGCGCATCACCCCCGGTGCATAACCGGTCAGCGGCGCTTCACCCCCCGTCACCAAGGCAATGCGCGCACGCTCGCCCTGGCGCGCCTGGCCGCGGTCAGACAAGCGGTACTGCAGCGCCATCGCCAACTCGACACCGGCAGCACCTCCCCCCACCACCACCACATCGAGCACGCGCTTTGCCGCCAACGCCCACAGGCTGTCCAGCAACTTGACGAAGTGTTCGATCGGCCTGACGAACAGCGCATGCTCCTGGGCCCCCGGCAGGCTCTGGCGGTCCATCACAGCGCCGGTGTCGATGGACAGCAGCTCGTAGCCCAGGCTGCCGCCTGCGGCCAGTGGCACCTCGTTGGCAGCCGCGTGGATGCCTACCGCCGCACCTTCGATGAAGCGCACACCTGCAGCCTGCGCCAGCGGCAACAAGTCAATCGCACATTGATCGGTGTGGTAGTGCCCCGCCACTAGGCCAGGCACCATGCCCGAATACATCTGGCGTGCAAAAGGCGTCACCAGGCAGACCTCGGTGTTTGGCAAGGGTTGGCGCGCCAGGGCTTGCAAGACATGCACATGGGCATGGCCACCGCCCAACAACAACAAACGTTTCATCTGTTCAATTCTGAATCAAGGCAGCGTGGCGGACGGGCTTGCGAGCGGCTGCGCGGGCTTGCGCGGGTTTGCGGGGGTCTGTGAGGTTCTGCGGGGATCTGCCGGCAAGGGCCAGCGGCCGCAGGTGGCGTCGGTCTGCGCCAGGACCGACTCATGGGCCCCAGCGCAAGGCCGTCAGCCAGGCCAGCGAGCGAGCCTGGGTGTTGTCACCATCGCCTGCCACGATGAGGGCCGTCACGGGCGGCATGGTTGCACTTTCGTCGCCAAAAGCGCGTTTGAAGTCGGCCTCCACATCTCTTGTTTCATTGAACCATTGTTCGCCGGCTTCGGTCTGCTGTCGCAAGACGATGTAACGCACGCGGCGCGTGTAGGGGTTGTCGATCAGCGCGCCTTTGGCTTCGGCGCCGGCCCAGACCCAGCACAGCGTGGCCGCAGGCAAGGCTTCAGCACTGCGCGAGCGGGCCAGCCGCAGCAACTGCCGCTCGATGAAAGGCACCTGGTCCAGCGCCAGATCAAAGCTCAGGCAGACCTTGAGGGGCAGGTCGTCGCCTTCTTTGCGGCCAAGGTCGATGACCGGGTTGGCCTGCTGCAAGCGCCAGGCCCAGGAGAGCGTCGCCGGTGCGCCCACACGCGGCAGATCGAGCACCAGGTTGCCGTAGCTGCCACGCACATCCACCTTCAGTTGCGTTGTAGCGCCAGGAGGTGTCAGGGGGCCTGCAGCCAGCGGCTCGACGCTGTACAGCGTGACCGGCAGCTTTTGCTGCGGCAAGTTGACCTGGCGCCAGCCCGGGCCCAGCCCGCCGTCCAGCAGCAGCGGCGCCATTGCGGCGCTGGCCGTCGATCCGCCTATCAATCCGCCTATCAATCCGCCCATCACGCCGGCCACCCTTCCGACCAGCGAGCCAGCCCGCAACAAGCTAGCCACGACGCCAGGCATGCAGCTTTTGCACCCACTTCAGCAGCATTTCGGGCTGGTGGGCGCGCCTCCATTCGCCTGCGGCGTATTTGTTGGCCTCGGCCATCGTCGGGTAGATGTGGATGGTGCCCAGAATCTTGTTCAAACCCAGTCCGTTTTTCATCGCCAGCACGTACTCGGCCAGCAGGTCGCCAGCGTGGGCGCCGACGATGGTGACGCCCAGGATCTTGTCTTTGCCGGGCACCGTCAGCACCTTGACCCAGCCGTAAGCCGCGCTGTCGGCAATCGCACGGTCCAGGTCATCGATGCCGTAACGGCTGACTTCATAGGCCACGCCTTCGGCTTTGGCGTCCTGCTCGTTGAGGCCCACCCGCGCCACCTCAGGGTCGATGAAGGTGGCCCAGGGGATCACCGAATAGTCGGCCTTGAATTTCTTGAAGGTGCCAAACAAGCCGTTGACGGCAGCGTACCAAGCCTGGTGCGAGGCCGTGTGCGTGAACTGGAAAGGCCCTGCCACGTCGCCGGCCGCCAGGATGTTGGGGAAGTTGGTCTGCAGGTACTCGTTGACCTGCACCGTGCGGCCCACCGGCACGCCCAGCTCTTCCAGGCCGAAGCCCTGCAGCCTGGCCACACGGCCCACGGCGCACAGCAGCACGTCAAAGGGCAGTCGCAGCTCCTGGCCGGCGTTCTCCACCACGATGAACTTGTTCTCCCCCTCCTTTTCACAGCGCAGCGCTTTATGGTCGGTCAGCACCTGCACGCCGTCTTCAGTCAGCGCCTTGCGGGCGTAGTCCGAGACGTCCTGGTCTTCGCGCGCCATGATGCGCGGCCCCATTTCGACCTGCGTGACCTGCGAGCCCAGACGGGCAAAACACTGCGCCAGCTCGCAGCCGATCGGGCCGCCGCCCAGCACCACCAGGCGCTTGGGCTGCTCACGCAGGCCCCACAAGGTGTCGCTCGTCAAGTACCCCACATCGTCCAGCCCCGGCAATGGCGGCACAAAGGGCCGTGCGCCAGTGGCGATGACGATGCTGCGGGTGCTCAGCACTTGCACCTGGCCATCGGGCGCAGTGATCTGTACACGCCAGGGGTCGATGATCTTGGCGTTGCCGATCTGCACGTCGACACCCAGGCCCGTGTAGCGCTCGACCGAGTCGTGCGGCTCGATCTCTTTGACGATGTGCGCCACACGCTCCATGACCTGCGCAAAGTCCAGCTCCCAGCTGGCTTTCTTGACGCCGTAGCTGTAGCTGTGCTGCATCTGGTGCACCAGCGTGGCCGTCTTGATCAGGGCCTTGCTGGGCACGCAGCCGTAGTTCAGGCAGTCGCCGCCCATCTTGTGGCCCTCGACCAGAGTGACCTTGGCCTTGACCACCGCCGCGATGTAGGAGGTCACCAGCCCTGCAGCGCCGGCGCCAATCACGACCATGTTGCGGTCATAGCTCTTGGGCTTCAAATGGTCCCACTTGGCATACACGCGCCGCGCCTTGACCGCATCGACGATTTTCTTGGCCACCAGCGGGAACAAGCCCAGCAGCACAAAAGATGCAATCAGCCCCGGCGACAGGATGCCCTGGAGCGAGCTGATCTGCGCCAGTTGGGTGCCGGCGTTGACGTACACCAGCGTGCCGGCCAGCATGCCCAGCTGGCTGACCCAGTAGAAGGTGCCAGCCTTGATCTTGGTCAGGCCCATCAGCAGGTTGATGACGAAGAACGGAAACACCGGCACCAGCCGCAGCGTGAACAGATAAAA
>JBBQIB010000092.1:0-14310 GCA_038324515.1 Burkholderiales bacterium | reverse complement strand
GGCACTCAGCAGTGCAAACTGGGTGGCACTGAAGCGCTGGTTGCACAAGCTCATCAAGAAGGCCACAAAAGCCGCCGTGCCCATGCCGCCGGAGATGTTCTCGAAAGCCACCACCATCAACAGGCCGCCGTCCACCGGGGTGGGCGCGGCGAGCTTGACAAAGCCCCAATCAAAAGCCGGCCAGCCGAGAGTGGCAATGCAGACGCTGTTGGAAGCGCACCGTGATAGCGGTGTTCGATACCTTCAACGGGTAGCCAGCCGCCTCCTTGAACAAGATTCACTACGCGATCCGCCCCAGCGGCGAAGTCGTGCTGACCCGCGTCGGTGCATCCGAAGGTGAGGACCCGGTTCTGGCTCAGTCATTGGGCTTTTTGTAGATGAGCGCGATGATGATTTGCTCGACCTGCGATTTCGGGTCGGGCACCTTGCCCACGAGGATGTCGCGGCAATCGTCGATGCGTTTTTTGGTTTGAGCGTCAAGCATGGGCTTACTTCAACAAGTGCGGAAACTGGGCTTGCAGGAACTGGCGGGTGTGGGCGAGCAGGCTCTTGGCCTGATTGATGCACTCGGTGACGACGGCGGCGCTCACCGGATCGCCTTCGTAGCTGTTCTGGTTGCGCTGCTTGCGCAGGGCATCGAGCACAATGATCACGTCCTTCGGCAGGCCCATGGTGAGCGGCAAGGCTTGCAGGGTGGTCTGGTGGTGGCCGGGCTGGCTGGTAGGGGTGCGGTAGCCCTGCGCCCACAGGCCCAGCATGGCGCACTGGAGGATGCACTTGTAGGCGGCGTCGAACCGGTTCTCAGCGCTCAGGGCCTGCAACTGCGCATCCGTCAGATTGCGCGTGGCCGCCGCCAGCAGGCGCTGCACGCCCTGGGGCGAAGCACTAAACGCTTGCAGGCGTTGGATGGCCAACAAGTTGGCGAAGGTCATCGGGTGTTCCCTTCAGGAAAATTTGCGGGCCGGCGAGCAGATTGAGCACGAACGGGTCTTGCTCGGCCACGTGGTTTTTCAGTTCCGCCGGGCTGTAGACCACGGGGTTGATTTCGCGGCCGAGTTCGGTTTGTGCGGCATACAGCGCGCGCACCACCTCGCCAAAGCCTCGCTCGGTGATGACGAGCAGGTCCACATCGCTGGCAGCGGTTTCGGTGCCGCTGGCGACCGAGCCGAAGATGAGGGCCAGCGCGGGCTGCAACGGCGTCAGCGCCTGGGCCACCACTTCGGCGGCGCCGGTTGTCTTGCGCAGCAGGCCGGCCAGCTCCGGGAACACGGGGCACTGGCGGTTGGCCTGGTAGCGCACCTGATTGCCCTGCTCTTTGCGCAGCAACAGCCCCGCCTGGGCGAGCTTGGACAGCTCTTTGTGCAGGCTGCCGGCGGTTGTGCCGGTGAGGCGCGCGAGCTCGCGCACATGGTAGTCCTCGTCCGGGTGCAGCAGCAGCTGGCTGAGGACCCGTTTGCGGTAGTTACCCAATAGAACGTCGGCCAACATGGCAGGTAGTGTAGCCGTTATCGATTTGATCGTATCCATTTTGGATTTATACCAATTCAAAATGGATGCGTTCTTCCCCTGTCTGCAACCCAGGTTTTGGCTACATGAACGGGTTGAGCGGCACATAATCTTTCACGTACTCGGGGATGCGGCTGCGCCAGGCGGCTGGTAAGGCCTTGAAGTCGTTGATGCCAAACGACGGATGGACATTGAGCGCGGTGAGGCGCTTGGTTATGCCGTCAGGTCGACCGCAGCCGCCACCAGCCGGCGCCGCTGGGCTGGACCTCCAGCACCAGCCCGCCGCAGTCGGCGACCATCTTCGCCTTGCCGGCCCTTGCCGCCTTGATCGCGGCTATCTTCGTGTCCGTCAGCTTGTTTGTGGCAGCCATTCCGTACAACTCCAGGGTTGTCCGGTGCGATTTGCACCACTTGTCCGGATTGATGTCCGTCCTTTATCTGGGTGCATTGGTGTTGTCCGCTCCCATCCGGACAAAAAAAACCCCTAAGCCGTTGATTTGCTTAGGGGTTTGATCTTTTCTGGCCCCTTGCGGAGCCTTGTCTGGTGGAACCGGGGGGAATCGAACCCCCGTCCGCAAGCCATCGCCGATCGGTTCTACATGCTTAGTTGTCTGATTTGGTTTTGAGGTCTCTGACCGCCCAGCAACACGCTGTCAGTGACCCGAGTCATTTGGTTTTAGGCCTGCCGCGAATGACACGTGGCAGGACGAGCCAATGTGAATGACCTCGCAGCTATCGAGACGAATCCCTCAAGCCCAGCCCATCGGCCAACTGTTGCGAGGCTCACCGGTTTTAAGCGGCGAGGGCGTACGTTTGATCGTTCGCAGTTACTTTGTTTCCAGTGGTTTTACGAGCGAACTGGTGCTCGGCATGCCCCAAAATCGACTCAGTACCCACGTCGAAGCCAGGTCGGTCCCAGAGCAAACAGTTTAGGGCATATCCAGCCATTGCAAGAGGGTGGCAGGTTCTGAGAGCACTGCATCTGCGCCCCAAGCCGTGACAGCCACCCCACTGCCGCCCACATAACCCCAGTGGGCGGCCAAGGTTTGCATGCCTGCGGCGCGGCCAGCGACGATATCGCGCAGATCGTCGCCCACGTAAATGCACTGTGACGCTTCAACCCCCAATTGCCGCGCTGCTTCCAGCAGTGGCGCTGGATGCGGTTTGGTGTGCGGCGTGCTGTCACCGGCGACCAGCGTCGCCGCACCCGGCAACAAGGCCAGCGCTTCGCTGACCGGGCGGGCAAATCGCATGGCCTTGTTGGTCACGATGCCCCAGGGCAGACCACGCGATTGCAGCGCCTCGATCAACGGCGGCACCGCGGCAAACAGTTGCGTCAGCCGCAGCATACGCTGTTCGTAGCGCGACAGAAACTCATCACGCAACAGCTCATAGGCGGCGTCAGCTGGCTGGGTCTGCAAGCCAGTGCCCAGCATGCCACGCGCGCCCGAACCGCAGTGTTCACGCAACTCAAACTCTGGCCAAGGCTGCAGGCCACGGTCGTACCGCATGTCGTTCAAGGTGCCGCATAGATCAGGGGCGCTGTCCACCAGCGTGCCATCCAGATCGAACAGCACGGCGCGCACAGGGCGGCCGGTGCTCAGTCGAAAGACCATTGGGGCCACTCGCCAGGGCTCGCACAGACTTGAGCGACACGGCTGACTCCAGGCGCTGCCACGCAGCAGACGGAGGTCATCAAGCTTGTTTCCGACAAGCAAAAAGGTAGTTGACGCTGGTGTCGGCAGACAACCAGTAGCGCTGTGTCAACGGGTTGTACTGCATGCCCTTGGTGGCTTGCAATGCCAGGCCGGCTTGGCGTGCCCAGCGGCCCAGTTCGCTGGGGCGAATGAACTTGGCGTACTCGTGGGTGCCGCGCGGCAAAAGGCGCAGCACATACTCGGCGCCCACGATGGCAAACAAGAAAGACTTGGGGTTGCGGTTGAGGGTGGAGAAAAACACCCAGCCACCGGGCTTGACGAGCGTTGCACAGGCCTGCACGACGGCGGCGGGGTCGGGCACGTGCTCGAGCATCTCCATGCAGGTCACAACCTCAAAGGCAGCCGGCTGCTCTTGGGCCAGCGCTTCGGTCGCGATCTCTCTGTAGCTGAGATTGGCCACACCCGCCTCCATCGCGTGCAATCGCGCAACGCCCAGGGGTTTGGCCGCCAAGTCGATGCCGGTCACCTCGGCCGCCCGGTTTGCCATCGCTTCAGCCAGGATACCGCCGCCACAGCCTACATCCAGCACTGTCTTGCCACGAAGCGAAGCGAGCTCGTCAATCCACTCCAGACGCAGAGGATTGATCTGATGCAGCGGCTTGAATTCGCTTTCAGGATCCCACCAGCGATGGGCCAGGTCGCTGAATTTGGCCAGTTCATGTGCGTCTACGTTTTGCATGCGACAGATGCTAGCGCCAAAAACAAAGAACCCCGCCGTGGCGGGGTTCTGCAACAAACTGGCCGGCCAGAAGGCCAGCCGAATCTCTGCTTGGCTTACCTGCGGGTGCGTGTACCGACCACCTCGACTTCCACGCGGCGGTTCTTGGCGCGGCCTTCGGAAGTGCGGTTGTCCGCAACAGGCTGCTTCTCGCCCTTGCCTTCGGTGTAGACGCGGTTGGCTTCTACGCCTCTGCTGACCAGGAAGCGCTTGACCGCCTCGGAGCGAGCAATCGACAGGCGCTGGTTGTAAACATCACTGCCCACTGAGTCGGTGTGACCCACGGCGATGATGACTTCCAGATTGATGGCCTTGGTCTTGTCCACCAGATCGGCCAGCTTGGCTTGGGCTTCAGGCTTCAACACGGACTTGTCGAAGTCGAAGAAGGCATCTGCGGCGAAAGTTACCTTCTCGCTGACTGGCGCGGGAGCCGCTGCAGGCGCTGCAGGTGCTGCGGCTGGAGCCGGTGCCGTCGGTACAGGTGCAGCGGGCGCCGCGCGTGGCTGAGCCGGAGGCACCTGGGCAGGCGCTGCGGCGGGTGCAGGTGCAGGTGCAGGTGCGGGCGCAGCGGCTGCAGCACGTGCCGGCGGCTTGATAGCGCCGTCGCATTCAGCAGCAGCCGTGGCAGGGGTCCAGCCTGCATCACGCCAACAAAGCTCGTTGGTGCCGTTCTTCCAGACGATGCCGTCGGCAGAACGCCAGTTATCGATCGTCTTCGCCTGCGCGAAGGCCAAGATCGGGGCGGCAAGTGCAGCGGACGCAAAGAGCACCGCCACCTTGTTCAATTTCTTCATGATTCTCCTCTCGAGGAAAGCCGCAGATAAGCCTGCGTTACGTCCAAAACAACAAGCGGGAAATTCGTCTGTTTTACAGGGCAAATCCCCGCAGCTGCAGGCACTTACCACCGACGGATCATTGTGCCATAGGGCGTCGGATGCACCGTATTTTGGGCCCTGCTGCGGGGCTGTCACAGCCAGCTGTTGCGCTGGCACGACAGGAGAGGGGTCGTAGAATCGTCCTCCGCAGGTCGCCATCCTCACATCGGGTGGACTTGGTTTGCCTGCTTCAAGGTGCATCCCAGCCACTGCCACCGATCAATTCTGGTTGAATGATCGCTCACAGTTTGACTGCCAGACGCAAGTTGGTGCGACCCAAGGCCAGCCTTCGCGCCAGTCCGAGTTTCCTGGCAACTGAATTCACCTAGAAGCCAAAGCCGTTCACATCATGACTTCGTTCGCCAAGGAAACCCTGCCGGTCAGTCTCGAAGCAGAGATGCGCCGCTCGTATCTGGATTACGCGATGAGCGTGATCGTCGGGCGCGCTTTGCCCGACGCCAGGGACGGCCTCAAACCTGTGCATCGACGGGTCTTGTTTGCGATGCAGGAACTGAGCAACCACTGGAATCGGCCCTACAAGAAAAGTGCCCGCATCGTGGGCGACGTGATCGGCAAGTATCACCCGCACGGTGACACGGCGGTTTACGACACCATCGTGCGCATGGCGCAAGACTTCAGTCTGCGCCACATGCTGATCGACGGCCAGGGCAACTTTGGCAGCGTGGACGGCGACAACGCTGCCGCCATGCGCTATACCGAAATCCGCTTGTCGAAGATCGCCCACGAGATGCTGGCCGATATCGACAAGGAAACCGTCGACTTTGCCCCCAACTACGACGGCTCCGAGAACGAACCCACGGTGTTGCCCACCCGGCTGCCCAACCTGTTGATCAACGGCAGCTCGGGCATCGCGGTGGGCATGGCCACCAACATCCCGCCCCACAACCTCAACGAGGTGGTAGACGCCTGCCTGCACCTGCTGAAGAACCCGGAGGCGTCGATCGACGAGTTGATGGAGCTGATCCCGGCGCCCGACTTCCCTACCGCCGGCATCATCTACGGCTTGAGCGGCGTGCGCGACGGCTATCGCACGGGCCGCGGCAAGGTCGTGATGCGCGCCAAGTGCCACTTCGAGGACATCGACAAGGGCCAGCGCCAATCGATCATCGTCGACGAGATCCCCTACCAGGTCAACAAGAAGACGCTGCTGGAGCGCATGGCCGAACTGGTCCACGAAAAGAAGATCGAGGGCATCAGCCACATCCAGGACGAGAGCGACAAGTCCGGCATGCGCGTGGTGATCGAGCTCAAGCGCGGCGAAGTGCCCGAAGTGGTGCTCAACAACCTGTACAAACAGACTCAGCTGCAGGACACCTTCGGCATCAACATGGTGGCGTTGATCGACGGACAGCCTCGTTTGTGCAACCTCAAGTTGTTGATCGAGATCTTTCTGGATCACAGGCGCGAAGTGGTCACCCGCCGCACGGTGTACGAGTTGCGCAAAGCCCGCGAGCGTGGCCATGTGTTGGAAGGCCTGGCGGTGGCGCTCGCCAACATCGACGAGTTCATCGAGACCATCAAGACCTCGCCCACGCCGCCTGTGGCCAAGGCGGCGCTGATGGCCAAATCCTGGGACTCGTCGATGGTGCGCGAGATGCTGGCGCGGGCCGAAGAGGGCACTGCGGGTGGACGCGCCGCCTACAGGCCCGAAGGTCTGCCTGCCAGTTGCGGCCTGCAGCCCGATGGCTTGTACAGGCTTTCCGAAGACCAGGCGCAAGAAATTCTGCAGATGCGCCTGCAGCGCCTGACAGGACTTGAGCAAGACAAGATCCTGGGTGAGTACCGCGAAGTGATGTCGCAGATCGCCGATCTGTTGGACATCCTGTCCAAGCCTTCTCGCGTGGCCACCATCATCGGTGAAGAACTGGTGGCCTTGCGGGCCGAGTTTGGCCAGGACAAGCTGGCGCAGCGGCGCAGCGTGATCGAGCGCAACGCGCAAGAGTTGGGCACCGAAGACCTGATCACGCCGACCGACATGGTCGTCACACTCAGCCACACCGGTTACTTCAAGAGCCAGCCTCTGACCGAATACCGCGCGCAACGTCGCGGCGGGCGCGGCAAGCAAGCCACACAGACCAAGGAAGATGATTGGGTCGACCAGTTGTTCATCGCCAACACGCACGACTGGATCCTGTGTTTCAGCGACCGCGGCCGCGTCTATTGGCTCAAGGTCTGGGAAGTGCCGCAAGGCTCGCGCGCATCGCGTGGAAAACCCATCGTCAACATGTTCCCGTTGCAGGCCGGCGAGAAGATCACCGTGGTACTGCCACTGACCGATGCCACGCGCAGCTTTCCACCCGACCATTTTGTGTTCATGTGCACGGCTTTGGGCACCGTCAAGAAGACCTCGCTGGAGGACTTCAGCAACCCCCGCAAGGCCGGCATCATCGCGGTGGACCTGGATGAAGGTGACCACCTGATTGGCGCCGCATTGACCGATGGCCAGCACGATGTGATGCTGTTCAGCGACGGCGGCAAGGCCGTGCGCTTTGCCGAAGACGAGGTGCGGCCGCTGAGCCGTACGGCGCGCGGTGTGCGAGGCATGTCGCTGGATGAAGGCCAGCGCGTGATTGCGATGCTGGTGGCCGAAGACGAAAGCCAGAGCGTGCTGACCGCGACCGAAAACGGCTACGGCAAACGCACACCGATCGCCGAATACACACGCCACGGGCGCGGCACCAAAGGCATGATCGCGATCCAGCAAAGCGAGCGCAATGGCCGCGTGGTGGCCGCCACACTGGTGCGCCCTGCAGACGAGATCATGTTGATCACCGACAAGGGCGTGCTGGTGCGCACCCGTGTCAGCGAGATCCGCGAGCTCGGCCGGGCCACGCAAGGGGTGACGCTGATTGCCTTGGATGACGGCACCACGCTGTCCGGGCTGCAGCGCATCGTCGAGAACGACGAAGCCAATGGCGACGACAATGCGGGCTCTGCACAGGCTGGTGAGACCGGCACGGAAGGTCAAGGATGAAGTCTATTTTGAGCAAAGCGCCTGGCGCGCCGAAACTGTTGGCCTCCGCATTGCTGTGCTTGACCAGCCTGGGCGTTTTCGCCCAGGGCAGCACTTCAACACAGCCCGCCTCCGCTGAAAAGAAGCAACTGGTGGCGCAAATCCTCAAGCTGCAGCAGGGCGGCATCGAGGTGCTGGCGCGCGGCATTGCAGAGCGGCCTGCTGCGCAGTTGATCCAGCAAGCGGGCCTGGCCCTGCAGCGGCTGCCTGTAGAAAGCCGCGAGGCAGTGGCACGCGACATCGAGGCCGACGCGCGCAAGTACGCAGAAGAAGTGGTGCCGATCGTGCGCACCCGCGCACTGCAGCTGGCGCCCACCACCGTCGGCCCGATCCTGGAAAACAATTTCAGCGAAGACGAATTGCGCCAACTGATCACGATGCTGGAGTCACCGCTGAACAAGCGCTTCCAGTCGATGGCGCCCGAAATGCAGCGCGCCTTGACCGAGAAACTGGTGGCCGATTCACGCGCCGAGGTCGAACCCAAAGTACGGGCCATGGAGCAATCGGTGATCAAGAGGCTGGGCGCGACGCAATCCACACCCCCTGCAAGCGGCCCGGCGGCTCCCGTCAAGAAGTGATTCAAGGCCGTGCTCATGGCTGAGTCGCCAAATCAGGATGCGGCGCTGCTGGCCCTGCGCCAGCGCATCGATGCGGTGGATCTGGAACTGTTGGCGCTGCTGAACAAGCGCGCCACCCTGGCGCTTGAAGTCGGCGAGATCAAGAAAAGCCAAGGCACGGTGGTGTTCAGGCCAGAGCGCGAAGCGCAGGTCATCGACGGCCTGAAGAGCGGCAACAGCGGGCCGTTGTTGAGCAGCAGTGTGGCGCCTATCTGGCGCGAAATCATGTCGGCCTGTCGTGGCCTGGAGACACCGACGCGGGTGGCTTACCTCGGCCCGGCCGGCACTTTCAGCGAGCAGGCGGCGCTGGGATACTTTGGATCGTCGCTGACGCGCGTACCTTGTGAAAGCATCGACGAGGTGTTTCGCGCCACCACTGCCGGCGCTGCAGACTTTGGCGTGGTGCCGGTCGAAAACTCCACCGAAGGTGTGGTGGCGCGCTCGCTGGACCTTTTTTTGCACACGCCGCTGTTCATCATCGGCGAAACCAGCCTCTTCGTGCGCCACAACCTGCTGCGCGCCAGCCCCGGGCTCGAAGGCATTCGCGCGGTGCTGGCCCATCCACAGGCCCTGGCACAGTGCCACGCCTGGCTCAGCGCGCACCTGCCGAAAGCCGAGCGCAGGCCGGCTTCCAGCAACGCCGAGGGCGCACGCCTGGCAGCAGCAGATGCCAGCCTTGCAGCCATCGCCAGCGAGCGCGCCGGCAGCGAATACGGCCTGCACCTGGTGGCGCCTGCGATTCAGGACGACCCACACAATCGCACCCGGTTCGCCATCGTCACGCACCCGCAACAACACCCGGCTCCGCAAGCTTCCGGTCACGATTGCACCAGCCTGGTGGTCAGCGTGCGCAACCGGCCAGGCGCCGTGCACGACATGCTGGTGCCACTGAAGAACCACGGCGTGTCGATGACCCGCTTCGAATCGCGGCCGGCACGCTCTGGGCAGTGGGAATACTATTTTTACGTCGACATCGAAGGGCACCCTGCGCAGCCCCAGGTCGCAGCAGCCCTGCAAGAGCTGAATGCGGTGTGCGCATTCTTCAAAGTGCTGGGCACCTACCCGATCGACGTCAAATGAGAGCCTTTGGCGCCCACGATGTGCAGATCCTGAGGCTGCGTGCCCAGACAACCGAGACCGATCGAAGGCCTGGGGTCTGCCTGCAAAGCTGCCGCTGCCCTGCCAAGCCGCTGGTTGGCAAGCTGGGCGGCCGCTGATGTTCAAGCAGTTGGGCCTGATCGGCTGCGGCCTGATGGGGGGCAGCTTTGCGCTGGCCCTCAAACGGGCAGGAATGGTGCAGCGCGTGGTGGGCTACAGCAAGTCACCCACCACCACCGAGCGCGCCAGAGCCATGGGCGTGATCGACATCGTCGCAGAGTCTGCGCTGTTGGCCACCTCTGGCTCGGACCTGGTGCTGATTGCGGTGCCGGTAGCCGCCACCGAAACCACGCTCAAAGCCATCCGTCAGTTGATTGAACCCGGTGTCCTGGTGATGGATGTCGGCAGCACCAAACGTGACGTGGTGGATGCGGCGCGCCGCGTGCTGCGTGAGCGGCTGGACTGTTTCGTGCCGGCCCATCCGATTGCCGGCAAGGAAGTCTCCGGCATCGAGCATGCCGACGCCGTGTTGTTCGCCGGCCGCCAGGTGGTGTTGACGCCACTGCCCCAGACCGACCCCGAGCTGGTACAAAAAGCCACCGACCTGTGGTCAGCGGTGGGCGCGCAGGTCCTGCGCATGACGCCAGAAAACCACGACGCAGCATTTGCAGCCGTCAGCCACCTGCCACATCTGCTGGCTTTTGCTTTTTTCAGCGCCGTGGTCAACCAGCCTTCGGGGCGCGAATTCCTGTCGCTGGCAGGGCCTGGCTTCAGGGACTTCACCCGCATCGCTGCTGGTAATCCGCAGACCTGGCGCGACATTCTGATGGCCAACCGCGAAGAGGTGCTCAAGCAATCCACACGCTTCAGGCATGCGCTGGACGCGCTGGAGCATGTGATGCGCGAAGGCAATGGCGAAGCGCTGGAAGACCTGATCCGCAGCCCTGCAGAAGGCCGTGCTGGCTGGCAAATGGGCAGCAGCAGACTGGGCAGCAGCAACAAGAGCTGAGGGGCTGAGACGGCAGCACGCGCCAGCCAACCGCGAAGCCTGGCTCTCCCCGGCCGGCGTCGGCCGCAGCACCTGACCCCCATGAGCACCGATGTACGACATTCCTTTTCTTGACCTGCCACCGATGACGGGCGCCTCCGGCACCGTGCAGTTGCCGGGCTCCAAGAGCATCTCCAACCGCGTGCTGCTGCTGGCCGGCCTGGCCAGCGGCACCACAGCCATCCACGATCTGCTGGACAGCGACGACACGCAGGTCATGCTGCAGGCGCTGCGTTGCCTGGGCTGCGGAGTGGACAACGCTGCGGGTGTCTGCAGGATCACCGGGCTGGGAGGCCGTTTGCGGGTGCATGAAGCCCAGCTTTTCCTGGGCAACGCAGGCACAGCGATGCGGCCCCTGACTGCTGCGCTGGCGGTGCTGGCAGCCACCCAGGGCGGCAGTTTTGAGCTGCGCGGCGTGCAGCGCATGCATGAGCGGCCGATCGCTGACCTGGTGCAGGCCTTGCGCGCGCTGGGCTGCCAGATCGAAGAGCTGGGCCAACCGGGTTACCCGCCGCTGCGTGTGCATGGCCAGGCTCAAGACCAGGCTGGAGACCAGTCGCATGACCCCCCCTGTCGCCCACTGGCGCTGGACGCACCGATCCGCATCCGGGGCGATGTCTCGAGCCAGTTCCTGACTGCGCTGCTGATGGCCATGCCGCTGGTTGAAGCCCAGGCATCCGCTGCCGACAGGCCGGGGTCAATGCGCCCCATCGTCATCGAAGTGGTGGGTGAGCTGATCTCCAAGCCCTACATCGAGATCACGCTGAACCTGATGGCGCGCTTTGGCGTGCAGGTGCAGCGCGAGGGCTGGCAGCGCTTCATCTTCACCCCTGCAGACCCGGCGCCGCAGGCTGCATCAGGCTCTGCCGCGGCAGGCTCGCAGAGCCAGCACCGTGGCTGCGCGGGCTATCGTGCCGTCGCGGCGCTGCATGTCGAGGGCGACGCTTCTTCAGCTTCGTACTTCATCGCGTTGGGTGGCATTGCAGCCCATGGCGGTGCGCCGCTGCGCATCGAGGGCGTGGGTGCCGACTCGATCCAGGGCGACATCCAGTTCGTGCAGGCAGCGCAAGCAATGGGTGTGCAGGTCAAGGCTGGCGCAAACTGGATCGAAGTACACCGCGGGCGCTGGCCCCTCAGCGCAGTCGACATGGACTGCAACCACATCCCGGACGCTGCGATGACATTGGCCGTGATGGCGCTCTACGCCGATGGCCCCTGCCGGCTGAGCGGCATCGCCAGCTGGCGCGTCAAAGAGACCGACCGCATCGCGGCCATGGCCCACGAGCTGCGCAAGATCGGCGCCGTGGTCGAGGCGGGTGAGGACTTCATCACCGTCACACCCCCCCAGGGCTGGCGCCACGCGCAGATCGAGACTTATGACGACCACCGCATGGCAATGTGCCTGTCGCTGGCGGCCTTCAATCCGTTGCGCCAGCAGACCAAGACCCCCTGCATCACGCGCATTCTGGACCCGCGCTGTGTCGGCAAGACCTTTCCGGACTACTTCGAGACACTGTTCGGGGTGGCGCAGGCCGATCCGGCGCACCTTCCCGTCATCACCATCGACGGGCCTACCGCCTCGGGCAAAGGCTCGCTGGCCAGTGCGGTGGCTGCTGCACTGGGCTTCCAGTTGCTCGACTCAGGCGCGTTGTATCGCGCCGCTGGGCTGGCCGCCAGCTGGGACGGTGTGGCGGCAGACGACGAGAAACAGGTGGCCAGGATTGCCAGCCTGCTGGATCTGCGCTTCGGGCAAGGCAAAGATGCGGGCCGCACCTGGTTGCGTGGCCAGGAAGTGACGGAGACACTGCGGCAAGAAGGCACCGGGATGCTGGCCTCGCAGGTCTCTGCACTGCCACTTGTCAGGCAGGCTTTGCACGGCCTGCAGCTGTCGTTTCTTCGCGCGCCGGGGCTGGTTGCAGACGGGCGCGACATGGGCACCGTGGTGTTTGCGCAAGCGCCGCTCAAGGTGTTCCTGACCGCCAGCCCCGCACAGCGCGCACAAAGGCGGCATAAGCAGTTGATTTCAAAAGGATTTTCCTCTAATATCACCGGTCTTCGTGCGGCTTTGGAAGCGCGCGACGCACGGGACGCTTCACGCAGGGTCTCGCCTTGCGTGGCAGCCCCTGATGCACAGCTTTTGGACAACTCAGAACTGAGTATCGAAGAGTCGGTGCAGCAGGTGCTGCAATGGTGGCAGCAGCGTGGGCCGTTTGCTTGAGGAGCTTTGTCCAGGAGCTCTGTTCAGGAGGTCTGTCCAGGCGGTTTGTTCAGGCGCATTGCACACCGAAGGCGCCCGCTTGCAGGCACTCTGAATCGCTTTGTCAAATGGCATCAAATGCGCCGACTTCAGTTTTGATTTCCAGCTTCAACGCCTCAACGGAGGCGTTTTTCGTCCCCCGCGGCACCCGCCGCAAGCACACCCGGCTCTGCCTTTCACTGCCCCGGGAAACGTCAGGAAATACATGTCCACTGCCACTACCGTCACCGCCATCGGCGACGCTTCTTCTTTTGCCGCTCTGTTCGAGGAATCCCTCAAGAACAACGACATGCGTGTCGGCGAGGTCATCTCTGCCGAGGTCGTCCGTGTCGAGTTCAACCATGTGGTTGTCAATGCCGGCCTGAAAAGCGAAAGCTACGTGCCGATCGAAGAGTTCAAGAACGACCAGGGCGAGCTTGAAGTCCAGGTCGGAGATTTTGTTTCGGTAGCCATCGATGCCGTCGAGAACGGCTACGGCGACACCATCCTGAGCCGCGACAAGGCCAAGCGCCTGGCTTCGTGGATGGCGCTCGAAAACGCGCTGGAGTCTGGCGAATTCGTCACCGGCACCGTCAGCGGCAAAGTCAAGGGCGGCCTCACGGTGCTGGTCAACGGCATCCGCGCCTTCTTGCCGGGCAGCCTGCTCGACACGCGACCTGTCAAGGACATGTCGCCGTTCGAAGGCAAGACCATGGAGTTCAAGGTCATCAAGCTCGACCGCAAGCGCAACAACGTCGTGTTGTCACGCCGCGCTGTGGTTGAAGCCTCGATGGGCGAAGAGCGCGCCAAGCTGCTCGAGACCCTGTCAGAAGGCGCCATCGTCGATGGCGTGGTCAAAAACATCACCGAATACGGCGCATTTGTGGACCTGGGTGGCATCGACGGCCTGCTGCACATCACCGACATGGCCTGGCGCCGCGTGCGTCACCCCAGCGAAGTGGTCACCGTGGGCCAGGAGCTGAAAGCCAAGGTGCTGAAGTTCGACGCCGAGAAAAACCGCGTCAGCCTGGGCCTGAAGCAGCTGGGTGATGACCCCTGGCACGGTGTTTCGCGCCGTTACCCGAACGGCACGCGCCTGTTTGGCAAGATCACCAACATCGCCGATTACGGTGCTTTCGTCGAGATCGAGCCCGGCATCGAAGGCCTGGTGCACGTCTCCGAGATGGACTGGACCAACAAGAACGTGGCTCCGGCCAAGGTCGTGACGCTGGGCGAAGAAGTCGAAGTCATGGTGCTGGAGATCGACGAAGACAAGCGCCGCATCAGCCTGGGCATGAAGCAGTGCAAGGCCAACCCGTGGGAAGAGTTCAGCGCCACCGTCAAGCGTGGCGACCGCGTCGCGGGCCCGGTCAAGAGCATCACCGACTTCGGCGTGTTCGTGGGCCTGAGCGCTGGCATCGACGGCCTGGTGCACTTGTCTGATCTGTCCTGGCACGAGC
>JBBQIB010000091.1:0-14437 GCA_038324515.1 Burkholderiales bacterium | reverse complement strand
AAATGCGCGCCAGCATCAGACTGCAGCGTGCGCCAATGCGCCACCGCTTGGTCCCACGCCACACCGGTAGGCGCAAAAGGCCGGCCTTTGCAGTAGGCGATGGTTTTTTCGTCGACCGCCACCAGCCCGGCGCGTGCGCCTGCCTCGATGGCCATGTTGCAGACCGTCATGCGCCCTTCCATGCTCAGGCTGCGGATGGCAGAGCCGCCGAACTCGATCGTGCAGCCGGTGCCACCTGCCGTGCCGATCTTGCCGATGATGGCCAGCACCACGTCTTTGGCGGTCACGCCTGCGCCCAGCTTGCCTTCGACCTTGACCAGCAGGTTCCTGGCCTTCTTGGTCAGCAAGGTTTGCGTGGCCATCACATGCTCGACTTCGCTGGTGCCGATGCCGTGCGCCAAGGCACCGAAGGCGCCGTGGGTGGAGGTGTGCGAATCACCGCAGACGACCGTCATGCCAGGCAGCGTGGCGCCGTTCTCTGGCCCGATGACGTGGACGATGCCCTGCCGTTTATCCAAAAACGGAAAATACGCAGCAGCGCCCGAGGCCTTGATGTTGGCGTCCAGCGTCGTGATCTGCAGCTTGCTGATCGGGTCGGCAATGCCGTCGTAGCCGTCAGCCCAGCCGGTGGTGGGCGTGTTGTGGTCGGCGGTGGCGACGATGCTGCTGACGCGCCAGACTTTCCGCCCAGCCAGACGCAGGCCCTCAAAAGCCTGCGGGCTGGTCACCTCGTGCACCAGGTGGCGGTCGATGTACAGCACCGTGGTGCCGTCTTCTTCGGTGTGCACGACATGCTCGTCCCACACTTTGTCGTACAGAGTTCTGGCGCTCATGGATTTTGGTCGATGGATCAACGAAAACCAGTATTGTCCCGCAAGCGGTGCGCCCGTTGCCACAGGCTTGCGAACAAGCACTCAACAGCGTGTCGACTCTGCGGCGGACAGCGCGGCTGACAGCCCCGCCAGCCGGCGATCAAACTGTCCGTGCGCGCGCTTCCAGATCCGCCTTCAGGCCATCGGCCAGCCGCAACTCGCGCGCCAGCGCATCCAGGTAGTGGCGCTCCATCGTCGACTGCTGGTCCACCACCAGCAAGGTGGCCAAGTAAACCTCGGCCGCCATCTCCGGCGTGGTGGCAGCGCGTGCCACCTCGGCTGGCTCGACGGGGCTGCGCAGTTCGGCATCGATCCAGCGGCGCAATTCGGGGTCGCCCTGCAGCCGGCCAAACTCGGCCTCGACCAGTTCGCGCTCGCGGTCGTCCATGTGGCCATCGCTCTTGGCCGCGGCAATCATCGCCTTGAGCATCAACTGGCTGTGCAACTCCATCTGCGGCGCGGGCAGCGCTTCGAAGCGCGCCGGCACCACGTCGGCCATGGGCGTGGGCGCTCGGGCAACGTGGGCAGTTGACGCAGCCGGCGCAGCAGCGGCTGCTTGCTTGGCCTGATGGTCCTGATAGGTTTTCCAGGCCAAAGCACCGATCGCAGCCATGCTGCCGTACTTCAACGCAGAGCCCCCCATTTTGCGGCCCCTGCCGCTGCCCATCAGCAAAGCCAAGGCGCCGCCTACAGCCGCCCCCGTGGCGTATTTGCCCACATGGGATTCGCCTGAAGACCCACGCCCGCCCTGCCCCGAAGGAGCACCGGCAGCCCCCGCAGCGCCCCCGATCTGACCCAACACCGAAGTGCCGGAATTGAGCAACTGGTCAAGCAAGCCACGCACATTCATCGATAGTCTCCGCTGATCGAACAAACGCACACTGTAGCCCCTGGCCCTTGGCCGTAGCCGAATTCAGGCCATCTGGGCAGGCTGACGGGGCTGCTGGCAGCCCATTGACGAAGTTCGCGGCGACAGCGGCAGGTGCGCGGGCAGGTGCGCAGCAGGTGGGGCGACAGGTGCGGCGGCGCAGTGGGGAGCAGCAGTCTCGACCGCGCCTGGCTGCTTGCCCATCCACCGCGCGCGCATCAAGGGGCACCGATTTTCAGGTTCACACCCATGAACAGGCCCACATCGCTTTTCTTGTTGCCCAGCGGGGGCTTGCTGTTGTAACTATTGGTCAAACCGGCAGTCAGACTCAGCGTGTTGCTCATGGCCACCGCCAGACTGGCGTTGAACTTGGCCAGCACAGCTTTGTCACCTGACAAGCCAGGGTAAATCTCCAGGCGCTGCTTGAAAGTGGTTGTGGCTGACAACTGGTACGACGACTCTTCGCCCAACAACAGGCTCGCGCGTGAAAAGCGTTTGGCCGTCCTGTCGCCAATGGTCTGATTGACATCGTATTTGTCGGTCGAATAACCGGCACCGCCGAAGACACTCAGGGTCATGGCCTGGCTCTCGATCAGTTTGTAGCCCAGGCCGGCAGCCAGGGTTGAGCGCCAACTGAGGTCCGCAACTTCATCACCCTCCAAGCCGAGCTTGCCAAAGACATAGATCCTGGCGCTGAGGTTGTAGTCGTACTGACCCGCACCCTCCCACCTGTTGGCCGTGGTGCTGCTGTTGCCGTTGACCTTGCTGCTGCCGTAGTTGATGCCGGCACCCAGCGTGATCTTGTCTCTGGTCGTGGCGTTGGCCATGTCGATGCTGGCTGAAAAGGCCTGCGTACTGGTGTTGCCTGAAGCAATGGCCAGCGCTGCGCCACCCGCGCCACGCCACAAGCCGTCGTTCTTGACCTGTGCCTGGGCCGTGCCGGCGAGCGTTGCAAAAACGAGCAGGCCACCCAAGGCTTGACCTGCGCGCTGTGCGCCAAACGGTGAAATGCTGAAGCGATTCAAAATCATGTTGTCCTGACAGTTAGAGGTTCGAGCGCGCCAGCCCGGCCGGACAAACCAGGCCAACGCTGACGAAGCGCAAATGCTAAGGCGACGCTGAACAAGTCCCCGCGAGTGTCCGCGCCCTGGTTTGGGATGGGATGCAAGGCGCAAACCACAGACATAGCCTGGGCTATGGCGAGGATTTGCAATGCCGCAGACCGCCCATGGCAGGGATGCGGGCGCCGCGAGGGACTTGTTCAGCGTTGCCCCAATCGTCGACAGCTCGCGATCGCTCGACTTTGGTCGAGTCAAACAACACCACTCCATTGACCCAGTGACATCCTGCATCGGAATGCAGGTTCAGCTGTCGTGAGCCGGACTCAACTCAGAGCCTGCACCACCTCAGGTGGCGCCTGCACGAGTTCGATCAAAACTCCTTCGCCGCTCAGCGGAAAGTCGGCGTTGGACTTGGGATGAATGAAACAGATGTCATGCCCTGCCGCACCGCGCCGGATGCCACCCGGGGCAAAGCGCACCCCTTGCGTTGTCATCCAGGCCACTGCCTGCTGCAAGTCGTCGACCCACAGGCCGACGTGATTGAGCGGGGTCTGATGCACGGCCGGCTTCTTGTCGGCGTCCAGCGGCTGCATCAGGTCGACCTCGACTGCTGTGGGGCCCCTGCCCAACACGCAGATGTCTTCATCGACGTTTTCTCGCTCGCTGACGAAGTGGCCGGTGGTTGTGAGGCCCAGCACATCCACCCACAGCGCGCGCAGTCGCTGCTTGTCACTGCCGCCGATGGCGATCTGCTGCAGACCCAGAATTCTGAAGGGCTTGGTGGATGGGGTCTGGTCACTCATCACTTCTCTCCTGCGTTGCGGATGGCTACGGTCGAACAGGGCTGATGCAGTCGGCGCATCACATTCAATCAAAGCTCAGGATCGGCTGATCCACCGTCAGGCTTTCACCCTTGCGTGCCAGCACTTCGTGCACCACGCCGTCTTGCGACGCAGTCAGGATGTTCTCCATCTTCATGGCTTCGATGACGGCCAGTCGCTCGCCAGCCTGCACCGCCTGACCGGGCTGCACCAACAACTCGCTCAACAAGCCCGGCATCGGAGAGAGCAAGAACTTGCTCAGGTCCGCGGGCGCCTTGTAAGGCATCAGACGCAGCAGATCAGCAGCACCTGGGCTCAGGATCTGGACGCGCATCTGCGCGCCCTGGTGGTCGACGTGGTACCACAAGCCCTGGCGCACCCCTTGCGCGGTGAAGGGCTGCGCATTGCAATGCCCCTCGGCACGGATGCCGGCAAAGCGCCACTCCATGCGGATGTCGTAGCTGCGCTCGCCGATCTGCACCTTGACGGCATCCCCAGGCTGCGGCTGCAGCAGCAAACCGACTTCACGGTTGACGCCCCGCGCGCCCTGGATTACCGCCACCAGCTCTTGCTTGTGGACCACACCATGCCCCGCCAATTGGCCGCTGATGCCATCAGCCCGCTGGCGATAGCGCTGGTGCATCGCGGCAGCCAGCGCGACCAGAAAACTGGGGTCTTCGTGTCGGAACTGCTCGGCGCTGAAGCCCTGCGCGTAGTGCGTCTGGATGAAACCGGTGTTGAAGTCGCCAGCCACAAAGTCAGGGTGGCTGAGCAATGCCGACTGGAATGGGATGTTGCTCGCCACGCCGCGGATCACGAATGCCCCCAAGGCTTGTCGCATGCGCTCGATGGCCTGCGCGCGGTCAGCGCCGTGGACGATCAGCTTGGCGATCATCGAGTCGTAGAACATCGAGATCTCGCCGCCTTCGACGACACCGGTATCCACGCGCACACCGCCTTGCGCAAGCATCGGCTGGGCCGCGTGCAGGGTCTGCATGGGCGGAGAGAAACGCACCAGGCGGCCCGTGGAGGGCAAGAAATTTCTGAACGGGTCCTCGGCGTTGATGCGGCACTCGATGGCCCAGCCGCGACGCGGGATGTCGGCCTGCGCAAAGGCCAAGGGCTCGCCGGCAGCGACACGGATCATCTGCTCGACCAGATCGATGCCGGTGATGCACTCGGTCACCGGGTGTTCCACCTGCAGCCGTGTATTCATCTCCAGAAAGTAGAACTGCTGGTCTTTGCCCACCACAAACTCCACCGTGCCGGCGCTCTGGTAGTCCACCGCCTTGGCCAGCGCCACCGCCTGCGCGCCCATCGCCGCACGGGTGGCTTCGCTGATGAAAGGCGAAGGCGCCTCTTCGATGACTTTTTGGTGCCGCCGCTGGATCGAACACTCACGCTCGTGCAGGTAGACCACATGTCCATGGGCGTCACCCAGCACCTGGATCTCGATATGGCGCGGCTCTTCGACAAACTTCTCGATGAAGACACGGTCGTCGCCGAAGCTGCTGCGTGCCTCATTGCGGCAAGCGGTGAAACCCTCCAGCGCCTGACGGTCGTCAACGGCCACCCGCAAGCCTTTACCGCCGCCACCCGCACTGGCCTTGATCATCACCGGGTAGCCAATGCCGCGCGCAATCTCCACCGCCTGCTCGGGCGTGTCGATGGCCGCGTTGTGGCCTGGGATCGTGTTGACCTGGGCCTGCGCGGCCAGCTTCTTGGACGCGATCTTGTCGCCCATCGCCGCGATGCTGTGGTGCTTGGGGCCGATGAAGACGAAGCCGGCTTCTTCGACTTGCCGGGCAAAGCTCTCGTTCTCGCTCAGAAAGCCGTATCCGGGGTGCACGGCCTGCGCCTGCGTGGCTTGACAAGCCTCGATGATCTTGTCGCCGCGCAGGTAGCTCTCACGGCTGGGCGCCGGGCCGATGCACACCGCCTCATCAGCCAGGCTGACATGGCGTGCGTCAACGTCAGCCTCGGAATACACCGCCACCGTCTGGATGCCCATGCGGCGGGCCGTCAGGATGACGCGGCAGGCGATCTCTCCACGGTTGGCGATCAGGATTTTTTTGAACATGGGTGGCACTCGGTCGGAGTCAAGAGAAGGCTGGCAAAAGGGGGCGCTGCCGTCAAAGCCTGCGCTGCAACTCACAAAGGTATGTTGCTGTGCTTGCGCCAGGGGTCTTCGAGCTTTTTGTCACGCAGCATGGCCAGCGACCTGCACAGACGTTTGCGTGTCTCGTGCGGCTGGATCACGTCGTCGATGTAGCCGCGCGCGCCAGCCACGAAAGGGTTGGCAAAACGCGCCTTGTATTCGGCCTCACGCGCTGCCAGCTTGACCGGGTCGCCTTTGTCTTCGCGGAAGATGATCTCCACCGCGCCCTTTGCGCCCATCACCGCAATCTCGGCGTGCGGCCAGGCGAAATTGACGTCACCCCGAAGGTGCTTGCTGGACATCACGTCATACGCGCCGCCGTAGGCCTTGCGGGTGATCACGGTCACCTTGGGCACCGTGCACTCGGCATAAGCGAACAGCAATTTGGCGCCGTGCTTGATGATGCCGCCGTACTCTTGCGAGGTGCCGGGCATGAAACCGGGCACGTCCACGAAAGTCACCACAGGGATGCTGAAGGCGTCGCAAAAGCGCACAAAACGCGCCGCCTTGATGCTGCTCTTGATGTCCAGGCAGCCAGCCAGCACTTGCGGGTTGTTGGCCACCACGCCCACACTCTGTCCGTCCATGCGGGCAAAGCCGATGACGATGTTCTTGGCGTGCTCGTTCTGCAATTCGAAAAACTCGCCGTCATCGACCACCTTCAGGATCAGCTCCTTGATGTCGTAAGCCTTGTTGGGGTTGGCAGGCACCAGCGTGTCAAGCGACATTTCCAGCCGGTCCGCCGGGTCACTGCTGGGCCGATGCGGCGGCTTCTCGCGGTTGTTCAGCGGCAGGTAGTTGAAAAAGCGTCGCGTCATCAGCAGCGCTTCGACGTCGTTCTCAAAGGCCAGATCGGCCACGCCGCTGCGCGTGGTGTGGGTGGTGGCCCCGCCCAGCTCTTCAGCGGTGACGGTTTCATGGGTCACGGTCTTGACCACCTCGGGCCCGGTGACGAACATGTAGCTGCTGTCGCGCACCATGAAGATGAAGTCGGTCATCGCTGGCGAGTAGACAGCACCGCCCGCGCAAGGGCCCATGATGAGACTGAGTTGCGGCACCACACCGCTGGCCATCACATTGCGCTGAAAGACCTCTGCATAGCCCCCCAACGAAGCCACACCTTCCTGGATGCGGGCGCCGCCACTGTCGTTGATGCCGATCACCGGCGCGCCGACTTTCATCGCCTGGTCCATGACCTTGCAGATCTTCTCTGCATGCGCTTCACTCAAAGCGCCGCCAAAGACCGTGAAGTCCTGGCTGAACACAAACACCAGGCGACCATGGATCATGCCGTAGCCAGTGACCACGCCGTCACCCGGCACCTTGTTGCCTGCCATGCCGAAGTCGGCACAGCGGTGCTCGACAAACATGTCCCACTCTTCAAAGCTGCCATCGTCCAGCAACAGCGCCAGCCGCTCGCGGGCACTGAGCTTGCCCTTGGCATGCTGGGCTGCGACTCGTCGCTCGCCACCCCCCAGGCGCGCTGCAGCGCGCTTCTTCTCAAGTTGTTCGAGGATGTGTTGCATGGGGTCTCCGGATCGCTTTCAAGCGGGGGGTTGAAGGGGTTGAAAGGGCGGCAGGGGTGGCGTGGGATCGAGCAGGGCCAACAAATGACGTGCAGCCACCGATGCCGCCAGCCTGCCTTCCAGCACATCCTGCGTGGTCTGCGCCAGGGCTGCGTGGACCGCGGGGTGCTGCCTGAATCGCAGCTGCAAGCCGACAGCAATGCGCTCCCACATCCAGGCGCGCGCCTGCTGCTGCCTGCGGGTGGACAGAGCACCGCTGCCCTTCATCGTGGTGATCATCTGCTGCACCTGCTGCCAGAACTCGGGCAGACCTTGGCCAGAGACAGCGCTGACCCGCATCACCTGCGCAGCGGCCGGCACGCTCGGCCGATGTTGGCCGAGCATGCGCATCGCGCTGGTGATCTGTGCCTGAGCCCGCGTGGCTGCAGCTTCGTCCAGATCGGCCTTGTTGATCAGCACCAGATCGGCCAACTCCATCACGCCTTTCTTGATCGCCTGCAAATCGTCACCGGCGTTGGGCAGTTGCAGCAGCACGAAAAGATCGGTCATGCCGGCCACTGCGGTTTCGCTCTGGCCCACGCCCACGGTCTCGACCAGCACCACATCGAAGCCGGCGGCTTCGCAGACCAGCAGGGCCTCGCGGGTCTTTTCGGTCACGCCGCCCAGATTGCCGGCGGTGGGGCTGGGGCGGATGAAAGCTGCAGGGTCGACCGACAGACGCTCCATGCGGGTCTTGTCACCCAGGATGCTGCCACCGCCCAGGCTGGACGATGGATCGATGGCCAAGACCGCCACCCGGTGCCCTGCCGCCGTGAGCTGCAAGCCCAACACCTCGATGAAGCTGCTTTTGCCCACGCCTGGGACACCGCTGATACCCACGCGGATGGCGCCACCCGTGTGCGGCAAAAGAAAATTGAGCAACTCGTCAGCCTGTTCACGGTGCTCTGCGCGTGTGGACTCGATCAGCGTGATGGCTTTGGCCAGCGCACGGCGCTTGACAGGTCCGTCCGGGCCCAGCAAGTCTGCCGCAGGCCCAGCCGTCGGAGTCGGCGCCGCAGTTGCCGCGTGAAGCACGGGGGTCGGTCCAGAGCTCAAGGCTTCTGCTGCGCCCTGATTGTTTCAAGCACATCCTTGGCGCTCACAGGGATCGGCGTGCCGGGGCCATAGATGCCTTTGACGCCAGCAGCGTACAAGAAGTCGTAATCCTGCTGCGGCACCACACCGCCGACAAACACGATGATGTCGTCTGCGCCCTGCTCTTTCAGCGCCGCGATGATCGCCGGCACCAGGGTCTTGTGTCCGGCTGCCAGGGTGCTGACGCCAATGGCGTGAACATCGTTTTCAATCGCCTGACGGGCGCATTCGTCGGGGGTCTGGAACAGCGGGCCGATATCGACGTCATAACCCAGGTCTGCAAAGGCCGTGGCCACCACTTTGGCGCCACGGTCGTGGCCATCCTGGCCCAGCTTGGCGATCAACACCCTCGGGCGGCGACCAAAGTCTTCGCCAAAAGCGGCGATCTCATCCTGCAGCTTTTGCCAACCTTCGGCGCTGTCGTAGGCAGCAGCGTAGACACCGCTGACCTTCTGGATATCGGCGCGGTGGCGTCCGTAAACCCGCTCCAGCGCGTCACTGACCTCACCCACGGTGGCGCGGCAGCGCATCGCATCAATGGCCAGCGCCAGCAGGTTTCCCTGGCCGCTGTGAGCCGCGTCGGTCAACGCCTGCAACGCGGCCTCGACCGCAGCGGCATCACGCAAGGCGCGCACCTCGGCCAGGCGGCTGATCTGCTCATCGCGCACCTTGTGGTTGTCGACCTCGCGCACTTCGATGCTGTCCTGTTTGGCCAACTTGTACTTGTTGACTCCGACGATGACGTCTTGCCCACTGTCGATACGGGCCTGCTTCTCAGCCGCGCTGGCCTCGATCTTCAGCTTGGCCCAGCCTGAAGCCACGGCCTGCGTCATGCCGCCCTGAGCCTGCACTTCTTCGATGATCGCCCAGGCCTTGTCGGCCATTTCCTGCGTCAGGCTTTCCATCATGTAGCTGCCTGCCCAGGGGTCAACGACGCTGGTGAGGTGGGTTTCTTCCTGCAGGATCAGCTGTGTGTTGCGGGCGATGCGCGAGCTGGTCTCAGTGGGCAGCGCAATCGCTTCATCGAAACTGTTGGTATGCAGGCTTTGCGTGCCGCCAAACACTGCCGCCATGGCCTCGACGGTGGTGCGAACGATGTTGTTGTACGGGTCTTGCTCGGTCAGGCTCCAGCCGCTGGTCTGGCAATGGGTGCGCAGCATCAGGCTCTTGGGCTTGTCGGCACCAAAGCCTTTCATGATGCGGCACCACAGCAGCCGTGCTGCGCGCATCTTGGCCACCTCCAGATAAAAGTTCATGCCGATGGCCCAGAAGAAACTCAGGCGCCCGGCAAAATCATCGACATCCAGACCCGCAGCAATCGCCGTCTTGACGTATTCCTGGCCATCGGCCAGCGTCAATGCCAGCTCCAGCGCCTGCGTGGCCCCAGCCTCCTGCATGTGGTAGCCGGAAATGCTGATCGAGTTGAACTTGGGCATTTTCTGCGCCGCATAGCCGATGATGTCGGCCACGATGCGCATCGAAGGCTTGGGCGGGTAGATGTAGGTGTTGCGGACCATGAACTCCTTGAGGATGTCGTTCTGGATCGTGCCGCTGAGTTGCTCCTGGCTGACACCTTGTTCTTCTGCGGCCACCACAAAACCCGCCAGCACCGGCAGCACCGCACCATTCATCGTCATCGAGACGCTCACCCGGTCCAGCGGGATGCCGTCGAACAGGATCTTCATGTCCTCGACGCAGTCGATCGCCACACCGGCCTTGCCCACATCGCCCGTCACGCGCGGGTGATCGCTGTCGTAGCCACGGTGGGTGGCCAGGTCAAAAGCCACGCTGACCCCCTGCCCGCCTGCAGCCAGGGCCTGGCGATAGAAGCTGTTGCTCTCTTTGGCCGTCGAAAAACCCGCGTACTGGCGCACGGTCCACGGCCTGACGCTGTACATCGTGGCCTGCGGGCCGCGCACAAAGGGCTCCTGGCCCGGTAACGTGTTGGTGTAGGGCAGCCCCGCCAGATCCTCAGCGGTGTACAACGGCTTGACCGTGATGCCCTCGGGCGTGACCCAGTTCAGCGACTCCAGGCTGCCCCCGGGCGCCGACTGGACGGCTGCTTTTCGCCATTGCGCCCATTCGGAAGGGCTGAGCTTGTGCGGTTGCGGCGCGCACGGCACTTGCGCTTCGCTGGAAGACTGTGCAGTCGTGTTGCTGGCTGACTGGGCTTGGGGGACATTCATGGGCGTTCTCCGGCAGGCCCTGCGGCAACACCTGAGACGAGCCGCCAGCGCATCAAAGGGTGCGTCAAAGCAACTCAGCCGGGGCCTGAAGTCAAAGGTACAGAGCAACGCATAATTATAAATTCAAATTCGCGGTTGGCCGTTGAATGCCTTGCCGCTGTCGTCGCTGCTGCCCATTCAGTTCAAGGCCAGACCATGCCGGCCTTGCTGGAGCTTCTTTACACAGCGTCGGCAGGCAAGCGCTGGGCACCAGCCAAGAAGGGCACGTGAGCTTCGTCGTTGCTGACCACCACTTGACCTTGCGGGTCGGTCAGCACCACAGCCAGCGCGCGCCGCTGCTGCACCGCGCTGTCAAAGATGCGTACCAGCTCGTCGGCAAACCTGAATCGCAGCACCCGCACGCCCACCACCTGGCCTTTGAGGCTGCGCACCTGGTGCGCGTAAAGCAGCGACGCACGCTCCGGCTGCAGCGCAGGTAGTGCAGCCAGATCACTGAGGCCAAAGCGCTCCACGTAACCGGGACGGCTGGGTGCCTCGGCAATCACCGCGTCGGTGCTGTGCTCCAAGGGGCGCTGTCGATCCAGCCGCGCCAGCACTTTGCCTTGGGGGCTCAGCACGATGATGTCGTCAAGCGCTTCCCATGCTGGCGCAGGCTCATGAGCCACGCACCGGTTCGGCACCCCTGGCGGCATTCGCTTCGGCTTTTGGATTCCACTGCCGGTCCCGCATTCATCCAAGGGTTCATCCACCAGCGCTGCGCCATCCATAATTAAGAATTAGGATTTCGGCCTTTCTACCGATTTCAACCATGACACGCCGCCCACAACACCAACCCCTGGCACCGCGCCCGCTGTACCAGGAAGTGGCAGAGTTGTTGCGGCAGCAGATCTTTGCGCGCCGTCTGCAGCCGGGGCAGTGGATCGACGAACTGGCTTTGTGCGGCGAGTTCGGCATCAGCCGCACGCCGCTTCGCGAAGCCTTGAAGGTACTGGCTGCAGAAGGACTGGTGACGATGAAGCTGCGCCGAGGTGCCTACGTCACCGAGGTCTCGCAAGAAGACGTGCAACAGGTCTACCACCTGCTGGCGCTGCTGGAGAGCGATGCAGCGTCTACGGTAGCGAGACAAGCCAGCGACAAGCAACTGGCCAGCCTGCTGCAGATGCACCAGCAGCTGGAGTCACAAGCAGATCAGCGTGACGAATTCTTTGCCGCCAATGAGCAGTTCCACATGGCCTTGCTGGATGTGGCGGGCAACCGCTGGGCCCGACAGCTGGTGGTGGACCTGCGCAAGGTGATGAAACTCAACCGTCACCACTCTCTGTTCAGACAGGGCCGGCTGGCGCAGTCGTTGCAGGAGCATCGGGCGTTGATGGCCGCTTTTCAGGCCCGCGACAGTGCGGGTGCTGCAGCGCTCATGCGCCAGCACTTCGTGCAAGGTCTGGCAGCCACCGCCGATCTCAATCCGGACTGAAACGGCGGCATGGCCACCGCATACCTGCTGGCGCTTGCCCGGGCCCGCCAGGGCCGCCCGGCCACGCCAGACACCAAGTTACCGAAGTCGCAACGGATGGGCGGGACCGGCAGGACCCGTGGAACCTGGGCGGTCCGGCATCCCGCTGGCCGCCGCTGCACGGCTAAATGCGACCGCAACCTCAACCGCAACCGCAACCTCAACCGCAACCACGGCAGCGCCGGCGCCCCAGCCCACTGCCAGCCAGGGAAAATGGCGCTGGGCAGCTGCCGGTGCGGCAGGCGTCCTGGTTTTGGGCTACTTCGCTGCTGAACACGAATCGGAACCTGCACCGTCCAAGGGCGCAGTGGCTGCAGCCCCGACAGCCATGCCGCCATCCGGTGCAAACTGGGATCAAGCCTTGCGCTGGCGCGACGATGCGTTGAACTACGAGGGCAGACTGCGTTGGACGGGCAGCTCGCCCATGGCTGCGCTCGACACCACGGCGCGCGACGCCAGCACGGGCGCTGTCGTCGCCCAAGGCAGCTGCACGTTGAACGTGATGCAGGATGCGCCTGGACGGATGGTTTTCTCCACCCAGGTACAGATCCCGCGTGGCGACTCAAGAACACCCGGCGCGCACAGCCACAGTGTCAATCTGGTGTTTGAACAGCAGGGTTCAGGTGCCTGGAGCTTTGTCAAGAACTGCATGGCACCCGGCAGACCGGATCTCTGCTGCCCGTGAGTCTGCATCAAGGCGCCTGCGCCTCTCAGCGTTCGGTGATCGGCTTGACATGGCGCGTGGTGGAGCCCACATACAGCTGGCGCGGACGACCGATCTTGTAATCCGGGTCGGCAATCATCTCGTTGAGTTGGGCGATCCAGCCCACGGTTCGAGCCAGCGCAAAAATCGCCGTGAACAGCGTCACCGGAATACCCAGCGCCCGCTGCACGATGCCGCTGTAGAAGTCGACATTGGGGTAGAGCTTGCGTGACACGAAGTACTCGTCTTCGAGCGCGATCTTCTCCAGCGTCATCGCCAGCTTGAACAGCGGGTCATTGTGCAGGCCCGACGCGGTCAGCACTTCATGGCAGGTCTCGCGCATCAGCTTGGCGCGTGGATCGTAGTTCTTGTAGACGCGATGGCCAAAGCCCATCAGCTTGACGTTGGAACTCTTGTCTTTGACCTGCTTGATGAATTCGCCGATCTTCTCAACGCCACCATTGCGCTGGATCTCCATCAGCATGTTCAGCGCTGCTTCGTTCGCGCCACCATGCGCCGGGCCCCACAAACAAGCCACCCCAGCAGCCACTGCTGCGAAAGGGTTGGTGCCAGAACTGCCGCACAGACGCACAGTGGAAGTGCTGGCGTTTTGCTCGTGGTCGGCGTGCAGGATGAAGATGCGATCAATCGCGCGCACCATCACATCATTGGGTTCGTACTCTTCGCAAGGCGTGCCAAACATCATGCGCAAGAAGTTGGCGCTGTAGCTCAGGCTGTTCTTGGGGTAGATGTACGGCTGCCCCAACCCGTACTTGTAAGCCATCGACACCAAAGTGGGCATCTTGGCGATCAAACGGATGGCCGAGATGTCGCGGTGCACCGGGTTATGGATGTCTGTGCTGTCGTGATAGAAAGCCGACATGCCGCCCACCAGGCCGGTCATCACGGCCATCGGGTGGGCATCCCGCCTGAAGCCGCGCAGAAAGAACTGCATCTGCTCGTTGACCATCGTATGAGTGGTCACCAGGCGATCGAAGTCCGCTTTCTCCTGCGCATTGGGCAGTTCGCCCTTGAGCAACAGGTAGCAGGTGTCCATGAAGTCGCAGTGCTCAGCCAACTCTTCGATCGGGTAGCCGCGGTACAGCAACTCTCCCTTGTCGCCATCGATGTAGGTGATCTTCGAGTCGCAGGCCGCCGTGCTCAGGAATCCGGGGTCGTAGGTGAACTTGCCGGTCTGCGCATAGAGCTTGCGGATGTCGATCACATCGGGCCCGACAGTGCCCTTGTAGATCGGCATGTCCATGCTGGGGCTGCCGTCGCTGAAGGACAGGGTGGCTTTCACGTCAGAGGGGGTCATCTCAAGGGGCCTTTCATCGGTTCATGAACAGGGGCTGGCTGCGCACCATGGTCAGGACTTCGCGGATCGCGTCGGAGTCCAGGCCAGCAGTGGGTTCCTTGCGGGCAAGAAACAGATCCAGCAAGTCGTTGTCGGCCAGGTCCATCAGCGCACCCAGCGCTGCGGCCTGCCTGTTGTTGAGTGTCTCCTCATGCACTTGAAAGAAACGCTCCAAAAAGAGGTCGTTTTCCAGCAATCCCCGGCGGCAACGCCAGCGCAGCTTGCTCAAGGCCCGCTCATC
>JBBQIB010000090.1:0-14451 GCA_038324515.1 Burkholderiales bacterium | reverse complement strand
GTAGGCGTAGTAGCGGCCCTGAGACGGCGCAATCCCGAAGCGCATCACCACGCCATTGAAGTGCCGCGTGCCGCCGTCAGGCAGTGCCACCGCCACATCCATGTTCTGGCCCAGCAGCTTCTCGGGCTCCAGGTCAGGCTTGTCGCTGAGCAGATCCAGCTCGAACTCGTCGAGCAAGCTCAGGCCCTGCACTGCGGTCATCGCAGCGAAAAACAGGTCCGCGGCGGGCAGCGGGCAGCTCAGCGTGATGGGAGATGGCATGGGCATAAACAATCAGGCAAAGGCAGAAACCTTGATCTGAGCTGCAGAAGTTGGAGCAGCATTGCCCGACTCATGGCTTGCCTGCAACAACCAACCACCCGTTCACCGGGCGGCCTGCTTCCATGCGCAGCATGACAGGTTCCAAGGCCGACAGCTGTAAGTCAGCAGCCAAAACCGTCTGCTTCAAGTAACCGTCAGCATGTGCATAACGTCCATTGGGCTGAAGCAAATGCGATGCTGCCGTGTCTGCCGGCAGCGCCTCGGCCGTGAAGATCAGCCAGCCGCCTGGGCGCAGGGCGGCTGCAGCGGCTTGCGCCACAGCTTCCAGGGGCCCGAAGTAGCACAGGGTATCTGCACTGACGACAGCGTCACAGCTGGCCGGCACCGACGCCAGAAACTGCACCAGTTCAACATGCACCAAACGGTCGTAGACGGCGCGAGGCACTGCACGCTGCAGCATGCCTATCGACAAGTCACAACCCACCAGGGATCTGGCCCATGGCTTCAGCAGAGGGCCGCACAAGCCCGTGCCGCAGCCTGCATCGATGATGTCCAGCGCCGCCGCTGGTGCGCCTGCTGCCGATTGCAGCGCCTGTGCCACCAACTCCGGGGCCTTGTATTGAAGCCGCTCGAGCTGGATGTCGAAAGAGGCAGAGAATGAGTCGAAGACCTTCTGGACGTAGGCATCACTGGCACGCGCCGGGGCTTCCTTGCCCAGGCAGGCCAGTAGCTGGTGCTTCACGACAGGGTTGTCAGGCTCTTCATCCAGCCATTGCTGCAGCTGTTGTACGGCCCGCTCTTTGAGGCCCAGCAACAGCAACGCGCGGATGATCTGCTGGCGCCTGAAGTTGGTAGCAGGCAACAACAACATAGCCTGGCTTTGCGCCCGCAAGCCTTCAGGCACCTCACCGCTGGCCAGGTAGGCTTCCGACAGGTTGTACCAGGCGTCGGCAAAGTCGGGCACCAACTCCACGGCGCGCTGCCCCGCAGCTACAGCCTCGGCAAGCTGGCCCTGCTTGCGCAACACCACACACAGGTTGGACAGCGCCGGTCCGGCCCGCTGCGGCGGCTCCATCAAGGCCACGCTGCGCCGATAGGCTTGTACGGCTTCGTCGGAGCGGTCACGGCCCAACAACAACATGTTGCCCAGGTTCAGCCAGATGTCTGGGTTGTCCGGCTGCAGTGCCAGCGCTTGTTTCAGCAGAGAGATGGCCTCTTCGCTGTCCCCCTGCTGATGGCGCAACACGCCAAAAAAGTGCACCACGTCGGGCTGATCCGGCCAGTGTTGATGCAAGTTGCGCAGCAATGGCTCAGCCTGCGCTGGCTCTTGGCTTCGCAAGTGCGCGATGGCCTGCTGCAGAGTCAGCTGCCAGGCAGCAGGCTTGCCCACATGGGTGGTGCCGTGTGGCAATGAGCCGCTCGCAGGCTTCGCGCGGCGTCCAGCCTTCACAGTTTTTGCGGCCGCGTGCTGCGATGGCATGGCTCAGGCGAACTGATAAGAGAAGTTGCCGTCGCTGACCCTCACCTCGACGCCCGCGATCGGGTTGCCTTGCATCAGCCGCGTCAGGAACTCGCGACTGATGTCGGGCAACATCGTGTTGGTCAGGATCGCATCGATCATGCGCCCGCCCGATTCGCTCTCGGTGCAGCGGGAGACCACCAGCTTGACGACGTCCTCGTCATAGGTGAACGGGATCTTGTAACGCGCTTCCACCCGCTTCTTGATGCGCGCCATTTGCAGCGCAACGATCTTGCCCAGCATCTCGTCGCTGAGCGGGTAGTAGGGAATGGTCACAAGCCGGCCCAGCAACGCTGGCGGAAACACCTTCAGCAGCGGCTCGCGCAAGGCCTTGGCCATGCCTTCGGGGTCGGGCATCAGCTCTGGGTCTTTGCACAAGCCGGCGATCAGCTCGGTGCCTGCATTAGTGGTCAGGATGATCAGCGTGTTCTTGAAGTCGATGAAGCGGCCCTCGCCGTCTTCCATGAACCCTTTGTCAAAGACCTGGAAGAAGATCTCGTGCACATCGGGGTGGGCCTTTTCGACTTCGTCGAGCAAGACCACGCTGTAGGGCTTGCGCCGCACCGCTTCGGTCATCACACCGCCTTCGCCGTAGCCGACATAACCGGGCGGCGCGCCTTTGAGCGACGACACGGTGTGCGCCTCTTGGTATTCGCTCATGTTGATGGTGATCAGGTTCTGCTCACCGCCATACAAGGTCTCGGCCAGTGCCAGGGCCGTCTCGGTCTTGCCCACGCCTGAAGTGCCCGCGAGCATGAACACACCGATGGGTTTGCTGGGGTTGTCCAGCCCTGCACGCGAGGTCTGGATGCGCTTGGCGATCATCTCCATCGCATGGTCCTGGCCGATCACGCGTTGCGCCAGCAGCGAGGGCAGCTTCAGCACCGTGTCGATCTCGTTGGCCGCCATGCGCCCGACCGGGATGCCCGTCCAGTCGCCGACCACGGTGGCCAC
The DNA here is from genome assembly GCA_038324515.1 of Burkholderiales bacterium. Lineage (GTDB taxonomy): Bacteria > Pseudomonadota > Gammaproteobacteria > Burkholderiales > Burkholderiaceae_C > Rubrivivax. Next base: position 11,717 of record JBBQIB010000090.1, on the reverse strand, counting down.
CGCCTGGTAGTCCACCGTCGGCAGGATCAGCGGGCTCTCGCCCTGCAGTGCGCCCAGCTCGGTCTGTACCGTCTTCAGCTCGGCCAGCAGTTTGGCGCGTTCTTCTGCGCTCATGCCAGGCGTACCCAGTGGCGCACTGGCTGGGGCACCTGCTGGTGAACCTGTTGGCGCACTCCCTGACGCCCCGGCAGCTGAATCAGCGGCCTTGGCCTCGGCCGACTTCTCAGCCACGGCCTGCGCCGACTGCTCCAGGCCGCTGCCGGTGCCCTCGACCGGCTGTATCGCACCCCGCAGCTGAGCGCGCAGGTCCAACAGCCGATCCACCAGCTGCTTCTCAGCCTGCCAGCGGGTGTTCAAGGCCTCCAGTCGGGCCTGTTCGTCGGCCAGCATCGCCTTGACCGAGGCTTCACGCTCCAGCGTGTCGATGCCGATGGCGGCCTCACGGCCAATGATGCCGGCTTCGGTCTGCAGCGCTTCGATGCGCTTGCTGCAATCGTCCACTTCCGCCGGCGTGGCGTGCAGGCTCACGGCCACCCGCGCGCAGGCCGTATCGAGCAGGCTGACACTCTTGTCGGGCAGTTGGCGCGCCGGGATGTAGCGGTGGCTGAGCTTGACAGCGGCTTCCAGCGCTTCGTCCAGGATCTGCACACGGTGGTGTTTTTCCATCGTGCTGGCCACGCCGCGCATCATCAAGATCGCCTTGGGCTCGTCAGGCTCGTCGACCGTGATGCTCTGGAAGCGCCGGGTCAATGCCGGGTCCTTCTCGATGTGTTTCTTGTACTCCGCAAAGGTGGTGGCACCGATGGTGCGCAACAACCCGCGCGCCAAAGCCGGCTTGAGCAGGTTGGCGGCGTCGCCCGTGCCCGCTGCACCGCCTGCGCCCACCAGCGTGTGGGTCTCGTCAACAAACAGGATGATCGGCTTCTCGCTGGCCTGGACTTCGTCGATGACCGAGCGCAGGCGCTGCTCGAATTCACCTTTCATGCTGGCACCCGCCTGCAACAGGCCCACATCCAACACTTTCAAAGACACCTCCTTCAACGCCGGAGGCACATCGCCGCGCGCGATGCGCTGGGCAAAACCTTCGACCACTGCGGTCTTGCCCACACCCGCCTCACCCACCAGGATCGGGTTGTTCTGGCGGCGGCGCATCAGGATGTCCACCACCTGGCGGATTTCGTCGTCGCGGCCGACGATCGGGTCCATCTTGCCGCCGCGGGCCTGCTCGGTCAGATCGGTGGTGAAGCGCTTCAGTGCTTCCTGCTTGCCCATCACGGCAGGTGCGATGGCGTCGCTGGCTTCGCCTGGCGCAGCACCCGAGTCGCTGGGCGCTGCGCCTTGCTCGGGTGAGTCTTTCACCAGGGTTGCAAACTTGTTGCACAAGTCGTCCAGCGGAATCTTTTCGAACTGCCGCGTGATGCTGCCCAAAGCCCCGCGCAGTGGTGCTGTCTTGAGCATGCCCACCAGCAGATGCCCTGTTCGCACCTGGTACTCGCCAAACATCAGCGAGCCGTAAATCCAGCCGCGCTCGACGGCTGTGTCCACCAGGCTGGAGATGTCGCTGATCGACGAAGCGCCGCGTGGCAAGCGGTCCAGGCTCTGAGTCAGGTCGCGCGCAATCGCCGCTGTGTCGAGCTCATAGTGGCGGATGATGCGGTGCAGGTCGCTGTCAGGCGTGTTGAGGATCTGGCTGAGCCAGTGCTGCAACTCCACCATCGGGTTGCCCCGCATCTTGCAAAACACGGTGGCACCTTCGATGGCCTTGTAAGCCAGCGAATTGAGTTTGCCAAAAGAGGCAGTACGCGAGATTTCAGCCATGCAGGGCTCCAGGTCGGCGGATCATGAAATTGGTGGTGGGCCGCAGCCGTAAATGGCTGGCCACGGCGGTGGGGTGTTGGCCCGGCAGCGGTTTGCCAGGCTGCTTGGAAGCGGATGCAGCAACTTCACTGCCGGGCTGGTTGCGAACAGCTGAGCGCGGCGGCGCGAGCAACCAACCGGTCAGCCCCAAGCGCACATGTCGGCCCAGCCGAGGGGTGGGTTTCTCAGCCGGCTTCAACTGCAGTTCGAGGTCCCAGCGCTGGCTGGGCCCTGCCAGCAATCGCACCCACTCTTGCAAAGCAGACCAGCCGCTGCCGCCCGGCACAAAAGCCAGGTATTGCTGGATCGACAACGGGCCCAGCCGCAGCCTGAACTTGTACTGGCGGTCCCACAGCTTGCTGCCGGCGCTGACACTTTGACCCAACAGCGCAGGCGGCTGGGCGCTGCGCTCGGGCCGATTGGGGGCATGGCCCAGGCGCGAACGGTCGTCGCGATGGATCGGCAACCACTGCCCGACATGTGATTGCCACGACACCGGCACGTCAAAGTAAGACTTCAAGACTTTGCACAGGGCCTCGGGGTTGCGTGTGCGGGCCGCCAATTGCCCCGCATGAAAGGCCAGGGCCGACAACGGCAACACGCCCTGCCCGGTGGTGGGCAACCCCGCGCATGCCGCCAGCCAATGGGTATAGCGGTCATCGGCGGGTCGGTCCAGGTGCACGGTGGGCTGGGCTTGCGCCCAGGCGCGGTAAAACAGGCTCAGCACCCGGTGGTGGAACAGGTTCAGAAAGTGTGCGAGTGTCGGATCGTTGTGCTGGCGCAGCCGCTCACGCACATACTCGGTGAAGTGCAACGGCATCGGCCCGTGCGGGCCCAGCAGCCCCAGAAAGCGTACGCCCAGGCGTGGCGGCAGGTCCGCTCGCACTTCAAAACTGGCCAGCGCAGCGGGCGCGAAGTTCAACTCGGGCACCTGGCCCAAGCGCAGCGCCTCTTGCGCTGGCCGACGCGCCTGGCCCCAGCGCGGCTGCTGCGGGCGCAGCGCATCGATCCTGCGCAGCAGGGCAAAGAAATCATGGGCCCAGGGCTCGAGCTGGACGGCTGCAAACAGGTTGTCCAGCGCAGCGACTCGCTCTTCTGCGACTGAAGACACCGCAGGCGTCACGGCGGCTTCAGGCTGCAGCGGGGTCAAAGGCTGGATGGGTGAGACCATGTTCAAGCAAAGGTCGCTGCGGCTTGCGTCTCAGATCGTCTGCTGCAAGCCGATGCGCGGCGCCCACGACTTGATCAAACCACGCTGCTGACTTCTGAGCGTGAATTGGGTGAAGCTGTTGATGGCCGCCTGGCGCGAGAAAAAGCACTCCAGAACGCTGCCCAACAAGAACGCCGAACTGCCCTGAAAGCTGTTTTCGTCGACCTCCAGCGTCAGCGCAGTGCCGGTGCCGAAACTCAAGGGGCCAGAAAAAGGCAGCCTGCGCACCGTCGATTCGGCCTTGAGGCCGCGCAGGCCATCGGCCTGGTGCGCCCACGACACGTCATTGGGCGGCCCGTACAGCCGCAGGCTTTCGCGCAACGCGGCGGCGGCCACTGCGGGGTCGTCGCCCAGGGCCAGGTGGCTTTGGGTCAGTTGGCTGACGAGTTTCCAACCCACCTCGCCCACCGGCTGCCTTGAAACCGGCCGGGTGGGCCCGCGCAGGCATTGCACGCCGGTGACCGGGCCAGGCAGATCGAGCTGCCAGATCTTTTCACCGCTCTGCCCGCCAGGGGGCAACAACGCCGGCAAGTCGCGGTTGGTGACCCAGGCGTGCACCGAAAGCTGGCGCAGATGCTCGCGGTAGGGGCCGTGCCCAGCATCGACCAGCGACAGGAAAACTTCTTCACCCAGATAAGAAGGCACACGTGCCCCTTGTACGCGTTGCCGGTCCGAGGGCCGGCGCGGCTCGCGCCTGACGGTGTAAAAACCATGTGCCGTGGCGTCGTGGCCGTGGTGGGTGGCATACATGGGCTTGAAGTCGCGGGTGTTTTCGCTGTTGTCAGCTCGTGCAGCGGCGCGCGGGCTGGCGTGGCCCACCACCGATTCGACGCCGTGCACTTCAAGATCCATCGGCCGCGTGCGGTCAGGCACCAGGTGGTACTCCCAGTTGCCTGGGCCCAGCGTCACGCGGTCCAGGCGCCGACTGAAGAGGTTGATCGCCGGCGTGCAGAACAGCGACACACAGTTGGCATCGACCATCGACTCCAGCGAAGCGTCGCCACGCCCGAACAGCACCACCAGGTCGACCTCGGTACCGCCCACAGCCTTCAGGCGGCTTTGCAGCTCGGTCAACTCGAAAGACAGCAGCCGCTGCGGCAGCGCCGCTGCCTCTTGCAACACACGGTGGCCTGAAAAGGCGCGCAAACTCTCCGGCAACAGCGCCTGGTTCTCGGCATAGCCCACCGGCTGCACCGAGCCGGGGCCGCGCCAGAGTTGGCCAACATCCGGGCTGCCGGGCGCATTGGCCGGCACGGCAAACACCATCGAGCCGAGCGCGGTGCCCAGCACCAGTTCATGCAGCCTGAAGGCCACATCGTCGGTGGCGCTGATGAAGAAACACAGCTGCTTGATGTCCAGCTGCTCGAAGCGCAGGCCACCGCCACAACGCAGACGGATGCGCAAGCCACCCTTCATCGGCCGCGCTTGCGGCAAGCGGGTCAGCGGCAGATCGGGGGCGTAGCTGAAATACTGCGCCTGCACCAATTCAACCGGCCACAACGTCACTTCTTGCGCGGTGCGGAATTCGCAGCGCGTGTTCTGCCCCCTGGGCAGCAGCGAGATGATAGCCGTGCCCCGGGGCACCTTGTAGCCGCTGGCCAGGTTGGGATCGGTCACATCCACCGCCAGCTGCATGATCGCCATCGACGGCACCGGCGCCAGAAAGTTGGGGTACATGGCGTCCAGCAACTGCGCGATCAGGCGGGGCTGCTCGGCCTCCAGCTTGAGCTGAACACGGGCGGTCAGAAAAGCAAACCCCTCCAGCAGGCGCTCGACATAGGGGTCGGCAACCTCCATGCCTTCCATGCCCAGGCGGCTGGCGATCTTGGGGTGCTCACGCGCAAACTCACGCCCCATCTCGCGCAGATGGGTCAACTCATCCTGGTACAGGCGCGTCAGCCGGAGGTCCATGTGCGCGGTGGCTCAATGCTGGATGGAAGGGCTTGGCGCGGGCCTTGCGTCGTCATCGGCATCAGTCTTCACGCCCGGTGCGGGTAGCGCCCGCCGCATCTCTGACCTGCACCTGCCCGGCCTCCAGGTCCAGCTTGGTGCGCAGCAGTATCTCCAGCGGCACGGGCTGCGCCCACAGGTGGCCGCGAATCTCGAAGTCGATCATGTTGTGGGTGTCGAGCACGCTGGCTGTCTCAAGCGCCTTGACGACCAGGGTCTCCGGCAGGATGCGTGGCTCAAAATCAAGGATGGCGCGCCGGATGTCTCGCTCCAGCTGCGTGATGTCCAGCTTGGACACCCGTTGGCCCGACAGCGCCGGCAAACCGAAGTTGAGCACGCTGCTGGCCAGCATCGGCCACTCTGCGGCCCACTCGCCACGAGGCTGGGTCGAGTTGAACAGCCAGCTCAAATCACGCAGCACGGCCTGGCGCAAGCGTTGTTTGGACATCACGCGATGCTCGTCGGCTTCGCGCGGGTTGTCGGGCGTCAGATCGGTCAGCCGATCCAGCAGGGCCGGCTGCAGGCGGTCGCGGAGCTCCTGGGTGGCCATGGTCAGAGGCGACGCTGCTGCGGTTGCGCGCTCAGGCCTTGCCAGCAGGCGCATCAGGGGCCGAATCGCCCCCGGGCTGGGCAACAGGCCCGGCCGGCAACTCGTCCAGCACCACTTTGCGCATTTGCAGCAAACCCAGTTCAGCCCGGTCCGTGGCGATCAGGCGCTGGCCCAGGCCACGGTACTGCGGTTGTTCGCCCTCCACGAGCGGCAGCCAGTCGGTCTGGCGTGCCATCAACAGCCCCGCATCCGCCTGGGCTTGCGGGCTGCCCACTGTGCCGTCGTAACGCACCGGCACCAGGGCCACCGTATCGCCCCCGTTGATGAATTCCACATGCGCTGGCGCCCACACCAAGTCGCGCAAATCAACCACCGGCTCGATGTCCAGCTTGCGCAAGTGCACCCACGGCAACCAGCCGTAGCGGCCATTGATCAGCACTTCCAGCACCGGGCCCAAGCGCGAGTCGGCGTCGGCGATCCAGGCAAAGCGCTGGCCGTCAACTTCTCCAGCGCTGGCAGGGGCTTCATCAAAGGCCTGGGCCCGCAAGCCAGCGGCCTTTTCAGGGTGACCTTGCGCATCGAGCTGCAAGGCCTGCACCAGCAGCGCCACCCAAGGCATCGGCGGGCCAAACACATGCGGTGTGCTGCGGCCGGCAAACACGGCTTCTCGCACCGCTTCGCATTGAATCGCGGCACGATAGGTGTTGACCATGGCCAGCGTGGCCGCATCGAGCTCGCCGCAAACCTTGAGCTGATCCTGAGCGCGCTTCCACTGCCCAAGCACGCACAAGAGCTGAAACAGGAAGACCCGCAGCTTCAGGTCGCCCGCCTGGCTGCGCACTTGCTGCTGCAATGCTTTCAAGGCCCCGGCCGGGTCACCCGCGCGGACGAGCTCCTGCGCTTGCTCAAGGGCAGGCGTCATTCGTTCAAATCCGAAATAGCGTACTGGAATGACGTCGATCCAGCGCGCAAACCCGTCCCTTTTTGCGGCCAGTACTCGGCTTGGGCTTTCCGAAACACGATGACCACCGTTTCTATCGGATGGCCATCTGCGCCCACGTCGTGGCTGACGGCTTCAATGCGGGCATCGGTGAGCGTGATCAGGAAGTAGGTCTCCTGCCCGTCGCCGGGCCGGCGCAGACTGAGTCGCGCTTCTTTGACGAGGTCATTCTGACTCGCCATGTTCATCAAAGCGGTGGAGGCCCGGTCGATCAGCTTCTTGATCGTCATCGAAGTCATCGAGGCCTGCCCCCTGACGCGCGCCGCAGCCACCGCGTGGGTGCTTTTGATGCCCCAGGACCATCCGTTCACGATGATCTGGTCTTCATGGCCCTCAGCAGTTGATTCGCCTTTGACTGCGCCCTTTTGTCCATGTACGTACAGGTAAGCATCCACCGGGTCTTGGGTGGCAGCACGCTTTACAGGAATCAAGGCCATGCGGTTTACCTCTGTAGGATGTAAGACATGAATCCGGGGTACGACCCCCGGATTCATGAAACTTCACCAGCGGATCAGGCCGTCTTGGTGGTCTTCAGGTCGTAGGACGCCTTGACTTCGCCGCCCAGACCGCCCTTTGCGTCCTGTGGCTTGTAAGCGTGCTCAATGAAGCCATAGGACATGGTGATGTTTTCCATCATTTCGCCGCCTGAACTGCAACTGACGCTGATCGAATCGATGAAGGCTTCCTTGAACACTATGGTGTGGAAAGTCTGCTGGCCGTCACCGGACTTGCGGCTGTGCAACTCGACTTTGTCAAAGTGCATGCCCGAGGTCAGCTTCTTGGCGAAGACAGTCGAGGACTTGGAGTACAGCTTGGTGAAAGAGAGGGGCCCCATATCAGCCTTGCCCTTGCCGCTGCCACCGCCGGTAACTTGACCCGCATTGGAGGCGCTCCAACTCCAGGCAAGGATGTCGGACCACTTTTCGTGGCTGTCAGCCTTGGATTCGTCCTCGACGCCGTCAAACTGGATATATGTGTCTACTGCCATGATAGATAGCTCCTGTGGGTGAAAAAACAAAAAAGAGGTTTTAGAAGGTCCAGCGAGATCAAACGAGACAACAAAATGGTCCTATTGCTTTTGCGAGGGCAGTTTGGACACCAGACGCAGCGACACCGTCAGACCTTCGAGTTGATAGTGCGGCCGCAGGAAAAACTTGCTTCGGTAATAACCCGGGTTGCTGGGGTCTTCTTCAACCACCACTTCAGCAGCTGCCAGGGGCTTTTGGGCCTTGGTGGTCTCTGAAGAGTTGACGGGATCGCCATCCACGTAGTTCATGATCCAGCGGTTGAGAAACTTCTCCATGTCCGCGCGCTCTTTGAAAGAGCCGATCTTGTCGCGCACGATGCACTTCAGGTAGTGCGCGAAGCGGTTGCAGGCAAAGAGGTAAGGCAGGCGCGCGGCCAGGTTGGCGTTGGCGGTGGCATCCGGATCGTCGTACTCGGCCGGCTTTTGCAGCGATTGCGCGCCGATGAAAGCAGCAAAGTCGCTGTTCTTGCGGTGCACCAGCGGCATGAAGCCGTTCTTGGCCAGTTCGGCCTCGCGCCGGTCTGAGATGGCGATCTCGGTCGGGCACTTCATGTCCACGCCGCCATCGTCGGTCGGGAAGGTGTGCGCAGGCAAGCCTTCGACTGCGCCGCCGCTCTCCACTCCCCGGATCGAGGTGCCCCAGCCGTACAACTTGTGCGAACGGTTGATGTTGACCGCCATCGCGTAAGCCGCGTTGGCCCAGGTGTACTTGCTGTGGTCGCCACCGCCGGTTTCTTCTTCGAAATTGAACTGCTCCACCGGGTTGGTCTTGGCGCCGTAAGGCAGGCGTGACAAGAAACGCGGCATCGCCAGCCCCAGATAACGCGCGTCCTCAGACTCGCGCAGGCTGCGCCAGGCGGCGTACTCGGGCGTGGTGAAAACCTTTGTCAGGTCGCGGGGGTTGGCCAGTTCCTGCCACGAACCCATCTGCATCAGACTGGGGCTGGCAGCCGTGATGAAGGGGGCATGCGAGGCGGCAGCGATCTTGGACATCTCACCCAGCATCTCGACATCGGGCGCAGATTGATCGAAGTAGTAATCGCCCACCAGGCAACCAAAAGGATGTCCGCCAAACTGGTCGTACTCTTCGGTGTAGATCTTCTTGAACAGCGGGCTCTGATCCCAGGAGGTACCTTTGAAACGCTTCAGCGTCTTGGCGGCTTCGTTCTTGGAAATATTGAAGACGCGGATCTTCAGGTTCTCGTCGGATTCGGTGTTGTTGACGAGGTAATGCAAACCGCGCCATGCGCTTTCAAGTTGCTGGAACTCGTCGTTGTGCAGGATGATGTTGAGCTGCTGCGTCATCTTCTTGTCGATCTCGGCAATCATCGCCTCGATCGACAGCAACACATCGCTGCCGATCAGGTTGGAGCCTGCCAGTGCTTGCTGCGCCAGCGTCTGGACGGCCTGCTCGACGGCAGACTTGGCTTCGTCAGACTTGGGCTTGAACTCTTTGTTCAGCAGCGACGCCAGGTCACTGCCTTCAAATTCGACGCCTTGCAGCGCGCTGCTGGATTGGGTGGTGGATTCGGCCATGTTGATTCGTTGCTCCGCAAAATGTGCCACGGCACAGGGGATAGAGGGGGCTTCAGCTTAGGGATTGCCAAAGATTTGCCAAGGTCGTTTCAAGGTCGTGCCAAAGATCGGGCGTGGGCCTCAACCTTCGCTTGGCGGCGCCTTTGCTGCTGCCAAGGACTTCAGCAAAGCCTCGTCCTTGATGACTTTGGAGATCAATTCTTCGGCCCCCGTCTTGCCGTCCATGTAGGTCACCAGATTGGCCAGTTGCTGGCGTGCTTCCAGCAACTGCTTCAGGCCGTCCACCTTGGCGGCAACGGCGGCCGGTGAAAAGTCTTCCATCGTATCGAAAGTAATGTCGACTGCGAGGTTGCCTTCGCCAGTCAGCGAGTTGGGCACCTGGAAAGCCACACGCGGTTTGATGGCCTTCATACGGGCGTCAAAATTGTCCACGTCGACTTCGAGAAACTTGCGGTCGGCCACCGGCGCCAAGGGGTCTGCCGGCTTGCCCGACAGATCGGACATCACCCCCATCACAAAGGGCAGCTGAACTTTCTTTTCTGCGCCATAGAGCTCAACGTCGTATTCGATCTGCACGCGCGGAGCGCGGTTGCGGGCAATGAATTTCTGACTGCTGGTGGCCATGAGGGGCTCCTGTGTAGAAGGGTGTAGGGATCAGGATCAAAGTGACTTTGGCGATGAAGGGAGTGTCCATATCTGCAAGGCAACCGAAGGACAGGCTCAACGCCCATCTTCCTCAGGCCCTGCCAGGTTTTGCACTTGCGACAAACCGTCCGGCGCCAAGTTGCGCATGATGTCCATGAATGACATATTCATCAAGCGCTGCGCGCGGCGCAACAGGATCGGCGCAGGGTTGGCAGGCTCGTTGCGCTCCATCCAGTCGCAAATGCGCTGCAATTCACGCACGGCATCGGCTCGACTGTTGATGCTGCCCGCCGCAGACCGTGCGGCCGGGCCCGAAGCGCCTGCAACGGCTGCGGCGCCGTCGCCACCTTGCTCAGCTTCAGATTCGACCTCGGCCGGCTTGGGCTTGACTGTCTTGATCGCAACGCCGAGCACCGCCAGCAGCTTCAGCGCCGGGCCCAAGTCCACCGAATGGCTGTAGCCCAGTTGCTGGTCCAGCCAGCCGGACATTGACTGGACGGCGGCGACTGCATCTGCAGCGCGTTGTTCGATATCTGGGTGCGCCTGCAGCAACTCACGCAGGGCCTGCAAGGCACCAGCCTCGGTGGGCACAGTTTCGTCGGCCAGGGGTTCGGCCTTGCCCAGGCCCAGCTCAAGCTGCCTGAGCGTCAAGCTGTTGCGCACGGGGGCCAGCGCCACACTGCGCAGGTCGGCCAGACCTGCTTCCTGCGCCGACAGTGGCGCCAGCGCGTTGAGACGGATTGTCGGGTCGTTGTTGTCGCTGGCGTCGAGTTGCGGGTGCACGCTGTCCCACAGCTGCAGCAACATCCCGCTGACCAGGCGCAATCCGGCTGCGGCACCTTGCAGCCCATGCATTCTGCAACTGCTGCGCATCAGCCACACCGCCACCCGCAGGTCGCGGGTCGTCTGGGCCAGCGACAGGGCTTGCTCATGCACCGTGGGCCAATCCGGCGCTTCGGCCGGATACACGGTGTCACCGTATTGCCGCTCGGGTTTGCCTGCACCTGACTGCTCGAGCTCGGCAAATGCCGGCTCGTACTCCAGGTCCCGGCCACTGGGCAACTCGGCCGACAGCGGCAGGGTCAACAGGTCGGGGTCAATTAAGTCGGAAGCCATGCAGCGGCAGTTTTTCTGGATTGAGTGGGGCGGAGATCAAATCCTGCAACGGCGAACGGCGAACCTCGGAAGGCGGTAGGCGGTAGGCGGTAAGCGGACGGCGAGCAATCAATGTCCCGGCCTCAATGTTGGACGGTGACGGCACTCTAGAGTCCGTGGCAGCAGACTTCAGCGTCCGAAAGTCACCTTGGCGGGCAGCGATGACCAGCAAACCCCTTCATTCTTGGGGGGTGCGCTGTTTTTCCGGCAGAAAGTCATGCCAACAACGCCACAGTTGGCGCATGTTGGGTGGCCGACCGCGAGCCTGCCGGGTTCAGCAACCCCTCTCAGCCCAGCACCGAGCGCATGGCGTCAAACAGCCGGCGCGGCTGTACAGGCTTGAAGAGCACCGGGTCGCCACGCTCTGCCAAAGCCTTCAACAAGGCTGGCGAAGTGTCGCCTGTGACGATCAGCGCAGGCACCGAGAAGCCGACGATCCTGCGCACCGTGTCGATGACTGTCAAGCCACCGACTTGCCCAGGTATATGGCTGAGCTGGACATCGCTGAGCACCAGGTCGACCTTGCCCTCCAGCGCCATCACCGCCTGCTCGGCTTCTTCGGCATCCGCCGCCGTCACGGTCTGGTAGCCCCATTCCTGCAGCAGCCCGCGCAAGCCTTCGCGGATCGCCTCTTCGTCTTCGACGATCAGCACCATCTGCGGCGTATCCACCGTCATGGGTCGCGTATCTTCAGGCGCCACCACTTCAAGCGCATCACCGGTGTGTTCGAGCGCCACGCCAACCCTGAACATGCGGCCGCGCCCTGGCAGCGAAGACACCTCCAGCC
>JBBQIB010000089.1:0-14469 GCA_038324515.1 Burkholderiales bacterium | reverse complement strand
CAGCGGCGGCATCTCTTCACTGGCCCTGCAGACCATGCGCAGTGCCTTTGCCGAGCTGCCCAACATGCCTGAGTCAGCAGCGCGGGGTGTCGGTGACGCCATCGCGCAACTGATGCACTTGAGCCTGCTGGAGCTGGCCGGCCACGCCACCGCGCAGACCCAGCGTGAAGCCTTGCGCGAGCGCATCAAACAACATGTCCACCAGCACCTGGCCGACCCCGGCCTGACAGTGGACACCTTGGCGCAAGCGCTGAACTGCAGCCGCCGCCAGCTCTACAACGCCTTTGCTGAAGAAGCTGACGGCGTGGCCAGCTACATCCTGTCGCGCCGCCTGCAGGCTTGCAGCCAGTTGCTGGCCGACCGCAGCCACGACCACCGCAGCCTGACGGATATTGCGTTGGGCCTGGGGTTCCAGAACATGGCGCACTTCAGCCGGGTGTTTCGCAGCCAGTTGGGTTTGGCGCCCAGCGACTTCAGGCGGCAGGCCACGCGCTGAAGGCGGCTGGCGCCAGGGACGACACAGGCGAGGACGCCAGCCCTGCAAAATGCGGCCAATGACCGCAACGCCACTCGTCGGCTACCAAACGCAATGGCCCGCCAACTTCATCTCGGCGCAGGCGCAGTTGCGCCGTCTGTTCGAGGCTGATCTCTTCCGTATTGAACACATCGGCAGCACGGCCGTGGTGGGCCTGTGCGCCAAGCCGGTGATCGACATTTTGCTGGGCGCGCCCAGCTGGGCGCTCATCGAGGCCCAAGTGCCGGCCTTGGCCGAGGGCGGCTACACCTACCGGCCCGAGTACGAAGCCCAGTTGCCCGAGCGCCGTTACTTTGTGCGCCCAGCGCAGGGCGCGATGCCGGGCATCCACTTGCAAGCGGTGCTGCGGGGTCGCCACCTTTGGCAGCAACATTTGGCATTTCGTGATGCCCTGCGGGTGGATGCCCAGCTGGCGCAACGCTACGGCGCGTTGAAGCGCGAGCTGGCCCACGCCCACGCCCACGCCAACGACCGCGCCGCCTACACGGCTGCCAAAGCGCCTTTCATCACCGCTGTGCTGGCCGACACGCAGATCAGCGAGCGCGCAGCCCGGCCCGACGATGCGCTGTGCTTGTCGGTGCTGGCGATGCAGGTCTTTTTAGACACCTACGCCACCGCAGGAATTCGCCCTGCGATCGCGCGCGAGGTGCTGGGCAGCTATTCGCAAGCCGTTTTTGAGCGCTCGATCGCTGACCCGCAGACCCGCCTGTGTGTTGCCGAAAGAGCGGGGCTGCTGGTGGGCTTTGTGCAGGTCACCTTGGGTGCCAGACACGAATTGGCGCCTGCCACCCACCCGGCAGAGTTACTGCGCCTGTATGTGCAAGAGCCTTTCACCGGCAGCGGCCTGGGCAGCCGCTTGCTGGCCCAAGCCGAGCAACTCGCTCGGCAAGCCGGCGCCGATCTGATGTGGCTCACGCCTTGGGTGCACAACCACCGTGCGTTGGGCTTCTATGCATCTCGCGGCTACACCGACCGTGGTTTGACCCACTTCGTCTTCGAGGGCGAGGCGCACGAAAACCGGGTGGTGGTCAAGCGGCTGTATCAGCCAGCTCTTGCCAGTGGCCACTGCGACAACTGCGGCCCCTGAAGATGCAGCTCGTGTGACCCTCGGCCGAGCACTTGCCTGGTGAGCTGTTTGATGCAGTCTGCCACGGTCAGCAGGCGCCCAGTTTTCACCCACCCCGCCAAACCCGCCACAGCAAGCTCAGGCCGCTGAACACCAGCAGAACCCATACTGCTTGAACCAGGCGTTGCGTAGGCAGTTTGCCGTGCAGCCGGCTACCCAGCAGATAGCCTGCCAAGGCGCAAGGCAGCAGAATGGCGGCCAGGCGCAGCAGCCCGGGCTGACTGTAAAAGCCGCCTCCTGTAAAGAGCCCCAGCCGCACCAGCGCGGTGCCGAATACAAGGCCGCCCATGGTGGCGCGCAACGCCACCACGTCGGCCAGCCGTCGCGCCAGATACAGCGTGTAGATGGGCCCACCTGTGCCGTACAGCGCAGTGAAGGTGCCGCCCACCAGGCCCGCTGGCGCTGCCCAGCGCGTCGAGCTGGGCTGGGGTTTTGATTTGTTCAGCAGGCTCCAACTGGCATAGAGCAGCAAAAAAACACCGAGGCAGCCCAGCAGCCATGATTCAGGCGCTTTGGCCAGCAGAGTTGCGCCGATGACCATGCCCGCCAGCAGCCAGGGCAGCAAGCGCAGCAGCTCAGGCCACTGGATGCGCTGGCGGTTCTTCAGGCCCAACAGCGAGGCCGTGAAGAGGTCCAGCACCAACAGCATCGGCACCACAAACTTCAGCGGCAGCACATGCACCAGCAATGGCAGGGCCACGATGTTGGCGCCAAAGCCAGTCAACCCAAACACCGAGTGGGCCAGCACCACGGTCAGCGCCATGCCCAGCAGTTCGGGCCAGGGCAGTTGCACCGCTGCTGATGTCTCCGTCAAGGTTGCCGAGGCATTTGCCGTTGCTTTCAGGACGTACTGATGCTGGGCTCTTCAGTCAGCAGCGACTGGCCCGGCTGCACCCGTGTGAAGTGGACCGGCCGGCGCTCGATCTGCAGGGCCTGGCCGTGCTGCGTCACCACCGTGTAGCTGGAGCTTGGCAGTTCACCGGCGTGTGGATGGTCTTCGCGAAAGTGGGCGCCGCACGAATCTTCTCTGGCCAGTGCGGCAGTAGTGATGGCCAGACTGGCCCACAGCAGGCTTTTGAGGTTGATCCAGTCATGCCAGGCCATGTGAAAGCTGCGGTCGTTGTTCTCGGCTGCTGCCACACCGCAGCGTGAGAGCTGTGCGTCCAACTCCCTGAGCGTGTGCAGCGCTTGCTGCAGCGACTGCGCCGTGCGCAGGATGCCTACCTCGTTCCACATGCAATCGGACAAGGCTTCGCGGATCGATTCCAGATCGCCGGCTTTCTGCGCAAACGGCAACAGGTGCCCATCCAAGCTGCGAGCCATGGCCTGTTCGTCCGGCTCTTGCCATTGCCCGCTGGTGCGCACCCACTGGGCCATGGTGTCGCCCGCGATGCCGCCAAACACGGTCGAATTGGCCACGCCATTGCCACCCAGGCGATTGGCACCATGCACACCGCCGGTGTCTTCGCCGGCGGCAAACAGGCCGCGCAGATCGGTGCTGCAATCGGCCCTGAACACCAGGCCGCCCATCATGTAATGCGCAGTGGGCACCACCTCGACACGGTCGCCGGCCAGATCAAAGCCGCAATCGGCACAACGCTCGACCATGCCCTTGAACTGGCGTTTGACTTGCTCCGGCCCCAGGTGCGCCATCTGCAGGTACACGCCGCCATGTGGGGTGGTGCGGCCGGCGCGCATCTCTGTGAATATGGCGCGTGAGACGATGTCGCGGGTGGCGCGCTCGGCGCGTTCGTTGTAGCGACCCATGAAGCGTTCACCGTCACCGTCCAGCAACCAGCCGCCGGCGCCGCGCAGTCCTTCTTCGAGCACGGTGCCGGTCATGCGCGTATCGCTGCCGGCCAACAGGCCGGTGGGATGGAACTGCACCATCTCCATGTCGCGCAGCGGCAGTCCAGCGCGCAGCGCCATCGCCAGCCCGTCGCAACTCTTGTCGCCCGAGGGTGTGTGGTACTTATACATCGTGGGCCCGCCGCCGGTGGCCAGCAGCACGGCCTTGGCCTGCACAAAAACAAAGCCGCCGCTGCGCATGTCGATCATCAACACCCCGGCCAGCGCGCTGCCGTCGGCGGTCTTGATCAGCTCGATGGCCCGATGCTCTTCCAGGCGATGAATGCCCCGGCTCCAGACCTGCTCGGCCAGCCGGTTGATGATCTCGATGCCGGTCAGGTCGCCCTTGTGCACGGTACGGTCGAAGGTCTGTCCGGCAAAGGCCTTTTGATGCACCGTGCCGTCGGGGTTGCGGTCGAAAAAGCAGCCCAGTTCGTTCTCAAGCTCGCGAATGCGCACCACGGCCTGCGTCACCAGGGTCCAGGCCAGGTCTTGATCGGCCAGCCACTTGCTGCCCTCGATGGTGTCCATGAAGTGGCGCTCCACCGAGTCGCCTTTTGCCAGCGCCACGTTGTAGCCGCCTTGCACCATGCGTGTGCAGCCACTCTTGCCCAGCAAGCCTTTGACAGCCACGGTGATGTGCAACTCAGGCGCCTGTTGATGCGCGTGCAGCGCAGCAAACAAGCCAGCGCCGCCAGAGCCCAGGATCAGGATGTCGGCCTGTACGCGGCGCAGCGCAGGTGCAGTTGTCATGTGGACCCCTCGTCCGACGGATAAGTCGGCCAATTCCCCAAGGGGATGCGGGCCGGCTTGGGAGCGGCCCGGCGCTCGGCCCGCGAAGCACAGATTGACACAGGGCGCCTCATGCCTTCACGCCCAGGCTGGCCAGCACCGCAGCGCGGCGCGCTTGCGCATCGTCCCGCACCACGCTGAAGAGGCTGCCGCCGTGGCTGTCCATGGCCACCAGCAACGGGCCAAAGTCGCGGATGCGGAACTGCCACAGCGACTCAGGGTTCAAGTCGTCCAGGTCCACATCTTCGATCTGCTCGATCCAGGTGGTCTCGAGCGCTGCGGTGCCACCGACGATGGCCAGGTATGCGCCTCCCAACTCGGCAAAGGCTGCTGCCGATGTTTCGCGCAAACCACCCTTGCCGATGATCAGGCGCACGCCTTCGCGTTCCATCAAGGGCCGTGTGAAGCGCTCCATGCGATCAGACGTGGTGGTGCCGATGCACACCGGCGCATAACCTGCAGGATAAGTGGCATCAGGCGCCACTTTGCGCACATTGGGTGCGGTGTGGATCACCGCATGCCCTTGCAGATCAAGCCGCGTGCGGCGGCCTCGGTCGAACATGTGGATCTGTGTGGCGTCGCGGATGCCAAACAGCCGCTGCTGCAGTGTTACGGTGTCGTTGACCTTCAAGGCCCGCACTTGTGCCTCGGTGATCGGCATGTCCAGCACAACGTGGCTCATCGATCAGCTCTCTCAAAATCCGTAGCTCACACCAGCTTCAGTGAAGGTGGCGCGCGCACGGCGTGCCGAATGGCACTGCATGTTGACCGCAATCGGGTTCATCGTGATGTGCGTGGCCGCCAACTCGATGTGCACCGCAAAGGCGGTGGAGTCGCCGCCCAAGCCCTGTGGGCCCACGCCCAGTTGGTTCACAGCAGCGGAGAGTTGCGACTCCAGCAGCGCGCCGTCTGCGTCTGCACAGCGGCTGCCCAGCGGGCGTGTGGCGGCGCGCTTGGCCAGCGCCACCGCCAGATCAGAGGTGCCGCCCAAGCCAACGCCGACGATAGTGGGTGGGCAGGTCTTGCCGCCTGCTGCCAATACGCAGTCGATGACAAAGGTCTTGATGGCATCAATGCCTTCTGCGGGTACGGCCATTTTCAGGAACGAGTTGTTCTCCGACCCGCTGCCTTTGGGCACCATCTCGATCTGCACCTGCCCCGCAGGCGCGTCGAAGTCCACATGCATCACCGGCACCCCGATGCCGCACGAACTGTGCTCGTTGCACCGCGTCAGCGGGTGCACCACCGAGCTGCGCAGCGGGTATTCACGCGTGGCACGTTCGCAGCCGCGCCTGATCGCCGCCAGCACCGCCTGCCCGTCAAACTGCACGCCGGCTCCGATGTGCAGGTTGTAGATCGGGATGCCGGTGTCCTGGCACAGCAGGTTGTCGGTGGCCTCGGCCACGTCGATGTTGCGCATCATCGTGGCGAGCACGCCCTTGGCTGTGGGCACCGTCTCGCTGCCGGCCAGCCGGCCAAACCCGGCCTTGATGTCGGGCGGCAAGTCCTTGAGCGCGCGGATGTAGAGTTGCTTGGCCGCTTCCTCAACGGCTGCCGGGTCCAATCGCATCTCAACTTGCATCGCCGTTCGCATCGCCGTTCGCATCAGTGACTCCCCAGTTTGGCTCAGTTGACCTTGATGTTGCGCGCTTTGATGACCTCGGCCCAGACCTTGGATTCGGCCTCGATGGCGCGTGCCAACTCCTGCGGGGAGTTGCCCTTGCCCTGCATGCCCAGCGATTGCAGCCGGTCTGCCACGTCCTTTTGCGCCAACACCGCAGCCGTGTCCTTGGCCACCTTGTCGATCACCGCCTGGGGTGTGCCGGCCGGCGCCATGAAACCAAACCAGCCGTTGTTCTCAAAACCCGGGAACCCGCTTTCTGCCACGGTCGGCACGTCGGGCAACATCTTGCTGCGCTCGGCACTGGTCACCGCCAGGCCCCGCAACCGGCCACCCGCAATCAGCGTCGAGGCTGCTGCGATGTTGCCCACCACCAGTTGCACCTGACCTGCCATCAGATCGTTCAAGGCTGCAGACTCGCCCTTGTAGGGGATGTGCATGAGATCAACGCCGGTGACGAAGGCCACCCGCTCGGAGGCCATGTGCACCTGGCTGCCCGGCCCCGCAGAGCCAAAGTTGATCTTGCCCGGCTCGGCCTTGGCCTTGGCGATCAGCGACTTGAAATCGCGGAACTCGCTGTTGGCGTTGACCGCCACCACCATTGGCCCTGTGGCCACGTTGGTCACGGCCGCGAAGTCCTTCTTGGGGTCAAAGGGCAGGGTGGCGTACAGGCTGGGATTGACGGTGAAGATGCTGCCTGAGGCCATCAGCAGTGTGTAGCCGTCAGCTGCAGACTTGGCTACCGCTGCGGTGCCGATGTTGCCGCCGGCACCGGCACGGTTGTCAACGATCACGGTCTGGCCCCACAGCTCGCCCAGTTTTTGACCCAGCAGGCGTGCTACCACGTCGGTGCTGCCACCTGCCGCAAAAGGCACGATGATCGTCACCGGCTTGGTGGGCCAATTCTGCGCAACTGCCGGTGCACTCAACAAAGCCAGGGGGGCAGCAGCAGCCAGCAGCAAAGCGGTGCGGCGGGTCATGGTCTTGGTCATGGTCTTGGTCCTGGTCGCTGTCTTGGTGAATGTCATGCGGGTCTCCGGTTGTGAAATGTGGTGGCCTCGCAGCCAAGCATCAGTGGATGCTCAGTTGAAAAGCGCCAGTGCAAAAGCCAAGCTGGTTACCAGGCCAAAACCTGCAGCAGCGGCAATCCAATTCTTGCGCAATCCGCTCCAAGGCCCAAATTCAATCAACAGCAAGCGCAGGCCGCCGGCCAGATGCAGGGCCAACATCAGCACCAGGCCCCACTCCGCAAACTTCACCAGCGGGTTGTCAGTGAAGCGCAAGGCGCTGTCCAGGCCCTTTTCACCTTGCAAGGCCTGCGCCAGCACCCAGAAGTGCAGCGGCAGAAATAACCCCAGCGCCAGTCCGGAGAGTCGATGCACCAGGTAGGCCCACCAAGCTGGGTGATTGCGTGCGCGCAGGTCGTTCTTGCGCATCAAGAGCCCCCTGTAAACACCGCAAACACCGAGCGCATGCCCAGGATCAGCAGCAGCAGACCGACGCCACGGGCCAGCCACCAGGCTGCGCTCTCGCCTACACCGAGCCATTCGCGTGCGATGTTGGCCAAGCCCAGCGGCACATGCACCGCGCAGGCCAGCACGAAGACTGCGTAAAAAACGGCAAAGCCCCAATTGCCCTGGGTGCGGCCCAGAATCTCGGCGCCGCTCAGGCCGCCCTGCACCGCATAGATCATCAGCGCCAGGTGCACCATCACACACAGCGCCAGCACCAAGGCGCTGATGCGCTGCCAATACCAGCGTTTGGCTTGCGCCACGCCCAGTGCCGTTGTCTCGCTCATGTTTTGCTCATGTCTTGCTCATGTCTCGCTCAAGTCTGGCTCACAGCTTGCCCCGTACAGCGGCGCGTGCCACTGTGCGCTTCAAGCCCGCAATGGCCAAGGTGGGCGCAATCTGCTTGGGGCAGCGCTCGGTGCACGAGCCCTGTGTGTGGCAAGCGTGGCAGCCAGCATCACCCGCTACGGCGCGCAGCCGCTCGGTTTGTGCCTTGTCACGTTCGTCGCTGACCAGCGTCCAGGCGCGGTTCAAGGCCGCTGGGCCGAGAAAGTCAGGGCGCTGGGCCACCACATCACAAGAGGCATAACAAACCGCGCAGCCGATGCATTCGATACCTGCACTGGCGGCTTGACGTTGGGCAGAGTCGGGCCGCACCTGCGCAAAGTCATCATGCCGGGTCTGGGTGCCACTGAACTGGCCCTGGGCGCGTGCCCACTTGTCGAAAAAGCCGCTCATGTCGGTGGCCAAATCCTTGATCACCGGCAGGTGCGCCAGCGGCCCTACTTCCAATTGGCCATCGCTGCCCACCACCTTGGAGACGTGGGTGCGGCAGGTCCAGCGCGCCAGGCCGTTGACCGTCATCGCGCATGAGCCACACATGCCCACGCGGCAGGAAAAACGGTAGCTCAGCGTGGGGTCGATGCGGCGCTGCACATGGGTCACCACATCCAGCACCGTCTGGCTGTCGCGGCGCGGTACCTCGTAGGAAACGAAGCGGCCATCTTCGCCGCCACGCCACAAGCGCACATTCAAGGGTTCTGACATATGCGCAGCATAGACTCGGCTCAAGCCAAGGAAAAGCGAATCTTTGTGCAACTGAGCAAAAGTATTTCTTTTGAATGGAGAGCCACCACCATGCCCTCGATCCGCCACCTGCAAACTTATCTGGTGACTGCCCGGCTAGGCAGTTTTGCAGCCGCAGGACAAGAGGTGGGCCTGACAGCAGCAGCCGTGGGGCTGCAGGTCAAATCGCTCGAGCAAGAGCTCGGCCGGCACTTGTTTGACCGCAGCGGCCGCGCGGTGGTGTTGAACACCGAAGGCCGCCGGATGCTGGACGCCATCAAATCCATCGTGGATGGTTACGAGACTTTGAAGAGCAGACCGCCGGGCGACGATCTGGGTGGTACGGTGGTGATGGGCGCGCTGGTGTCGGCGTTGATGGGCTCATTTGCCGACGCGCTGTGGGAGCTCAAGCGCAGGCACCCGGCCTTGGATGTGAAGCTGTTTGCCGGCCAGTCAGCCAACTTTGCGAGCCGTGTGGAGCGCGGTGAGCTGGATGCAGCCATCGTCGCACAGCCGCCCACCCGGCTGGCGCAAGGTCTGGTGTGGACGCCCCTGTACAGCGAGCCGATGGTGCTGATCGTGCCGCGCAGACCGCACTTCGATTTGCCAACCATGCCGCAGCAGGTGCTGGCAAATTGCCCCTTCATGCGCTTTGACCGCAGCACCTGGACCGGCCATCTGGTCGAGCAGGTGCTGTCGCTTTGCAAGGTCCGCGTCAACGAGGGCATGGAGCTGAACTCGGTGGAGGCCATCGTGGCGCTGGTGCGGCAAGGGTTTGGTGTCTCCGTGGTGCCGCAACTGGCCAATGTGCAATGGGCGCGCGACACAGCGCTGCGTGTGGTGCCGCTGCCGCGGGTGAAGGTGCAGCGCCACGTGGGGCTGCTGGAGCGCAAACAGCACAGCCGCGAACGCTTCACAGCAGCGATCAAGACTTGCTTCGCTGCGGTTGCTTGAGCCGTTTGCGCCGCCGTAGCTCGGCCGGCGTTGCGGCCATCGCTCAAGATTCATGGCGGCCGTCATGCACTGGCTTGCCCGAGAGCATGTGAGCGCACGCACCCACGGGCCGGGCGCCCAAAGCGAAGGGTTCAACTCTCTCGCTCCAGCCGCTCGCGCGCTCGATGTGCCCGGCTGCGCAGTTTCCACTGCCTGAGCTGTTCGCGCTTTTGCAGCAAGCTCAGGCTGTCGCGTTGCGCTTCACGCTGCAGCTTTTGGTAGTTGCGCAATCGTTCGGGTGCCACTTGCTCGCGCACCACACAGCCCGGCTCGTCGCCATGGCTGCAGTTTCTGAAGCGACATTGCATCGCGCCTTGCGTGATGTCTTCAAACACGCTGCCCAGCGTCTGCGCGTCGGCATCCAGCCGCAGGGTGCGCAAGCCAGGTGTATCGATGAGGCAAGCGCCGCCAGGCAGCGGGTGCAGGCTGCGCGAAGTGGTGGTGTGGCGGCCGCGGCTGTCGCCTGCGCGGTTGGGGCCGGTGTCTTGCACGCCGTGGCCGATCAAGGTGTTGCTCAGCGTGCTCTTGCCTGCGCCGCTGGAGCCCAGCAGCACCAAGGTCTGGCCGGGCAAGGTCCAGGGTGCCAGCACCTGGCACGCGGCGGTGTGGCGCAGGTCCAGTGCCAGCGCTTGCACACCCGCAGGCAGCAGCGCGCAGACTTCTTGCAGGCGGCGCTGGCTCAGTTCTGGCTCACACAAGTCGGCCTTGCTCAGCACCACCACCGGCTGCACCTCAGACATGCGTGCCAAAGCCAGATAGCGCTCCAGCCGGCGCAGACTGAAGTCATGGTCCAGGCCCATCACCAAAAGCGCCGTATCGACATTGCTGACGATCACCGCGCGGGTGATCTTGTCGCGGCCGTCGTGGTGGCGACGCGCCAGTTGCGTCATCGAAGGCACACAGGCATGCACCCACCACTGGGCATGCGCATCGCGCGAGGCATAGACCCAGTCGCCGACTGCCAGCGCATCGTGTTTTGGGTCAGCGTTGAAATTGCCGTGCAGTGCAGGCAGCGCACGCGCCAGGTGGGTTTGCCAGCCGTCATGCAAGGTCAACGCGTCGCGTTGCAACTCCACCAGCCGCATCAAGAACGGCGCTTGTGGGGGTGGCCCGCTGGGCAGATCGCCATGGCTGCTGTTGAACTGTTCGATGTGCCGGCGCATGGCCGGCGAAAGCCCGATGGCCGCCAACGCGGCCTCTTGGTTGGGATTGATCATTTGCGGTCGAATTTCCAAATCGTGCGGCACAGGCGTGCCGATGCTGAGCCCTGCAAGGGGCGGCAGACGAGGAGGGAGAAGTCGGCGCAGCTTGCGCTGAGCCAGCATTGCGCTGGCAGGCGAGCGATCAGATCAAGGCAAGAGACCCAGTCAAAAACACTCAGTCAAAAACAGCGCGATCAGCGTCTATGCAACGCAACCACAGCTCACACGCAATGCAGCACCGACAGGGCTGAGAAGGGTTGGATGGATCATGGCAACCTCCTGCGTGGATGAATGAAGAGACAGCGAGTTTGGGTTCGATGGTCGGCTTGTGTCAAGACCCAATTCGAGTTGCGTGAAAACCCGGCTCATCACCGGATCAACACAGCCGAAGGTGCAGCTGGGTTGCCCGTGGCCGCAACACCGTCGGCCAACCTGAACCCGACACGGCAGTGGCCCAGCCTGTTTTGGCGGCGTGGCTGCGGCAGGTGCTGGCCAACACCGCTAATCAACTTGAGCACAAGGTCTTTGCTGCTGACGAAGTAGCAGTGCGTTTTCACCACCAGTGGGTGGTGGTGCACCCTTTCCCCAACGGCAACGGCCGCCATGCGCGCCTGAAACTCTCGCCGCAGCCAGCGCACGATGGGGGTTGCTGAACGGGTTGCGGAACGGGTTGCGATAGGGATGGCGACAGGGTTGGCGGCAAGACTCGGGCTCCTTCAGCGGCTGACCTGCGCGATCGAGTCAGGCCAGCCGCAGGCTGACCACACCCAGCACCACCACCAGCGTGCCCAGCGCACGCTGCAGGCCGAACTGCTCCTTCAACAGCCAGGTGCCCAGAATCGCAGCAAACAGCACGCTGGTTTCACGCAGGGCCGCCACGCTGGCAACCGGGGCTTGCGTCATGGCCCACAGCGCAATGGCATAACTTCCGATGGATGCGGCGCCGCCCAGCGCTGCCTTGAGCCAGCGCTGGCGCGCGTAGGCCACGATCTGTTGTCTTTGGGCCGGTGTGCGGCGCAGCCACACCAGCAGCGGGTAAGGCAGGCCGTCCAGCACGCAAAGGATCATCACGTAGCTCAGCGCGCTGCCGCCGGCTTGCACTTCGGCCCGCACGCCCAGGCCGTCCACCACGGTGTACAGCGCGATGATGGCGGCGTTGGTGAAGGCGAAAGCCAGGGCCTTGCGGTGATGCAGCGCCTGACCGGGATTCGCCAGGCCCACCAGGACCACGCCCCCGGTGATGGCGATGATGCCCAGCCAGGCGGCGGGGCTGGGTGTTTCGCCCAGCAGGCTGCCGCTGCCCAGGGCCACCAGCAGGGGCGCAAAGCCGCGCATGATGGGGTAGGTCATGCCCAGCTCACCGTGTTCATAGGCGCCGGCGAGCGCGATGTAGTAACCGACGTGAATGACCAGCGAGGCGGCGATGTAGGGTACCGCTTCGGGTTGCGGCAATCCCACCCACATCAGCACCGGCAGCGCCACGCCCGCGCCCAGAAAGTGCACCAGCGCGGTGTCCACGGTCTTGTCGCCAGCTGACTTGACCAGCGCGTTCCAGCTGGCGTGCAGCACCGCGCCGCACAGCACGGCCAGGACCACGGGCCAGGTCAGGCTCAGGTCCGGGGCCATCGGCCTCTCAGTTGCTGGTGCAACGCCGTGCGCGCCCGATGAAGTGGGCCAGCGGCGGTGTCAGCCCGCCTTCGACCTTGGCCTCGTCGTCCCACCGTCGCAGTTTCACGGCGTCGGCTGCACCGGGCCTGGCGATGAAGGTCGCGGCCTGGGCGGCGTCGAACACACCCCCTTGAAGCTTCAGGCTGCGCCGGCTGTCGGCCGACAGGGCTGCTTCATAGCCCGGCACGGTGGCGCACAGGTAGCGTTTGGCGTCGACGTGGAGCTGAATGCCGCCCAGCGCGCGTTCACCCAACAAGCCGCGCAGGAAGGGCAGGGCGGCGTACTGGTGCACGTCGTCCACACCCCGCAGCGTGGGGCTCTCGCCCAGGTCTTGCAGCAGGTGCCCCAGGTCGTGCAGCAGGCAGGCGGTCACCAGTTCATCGTCGCTGCCGGCGGCCTCGGCCAGCGCTGCGGTTTGCAGCGCGTGCTGCAACTGTGTGACGGGCTCGCCGGCGTACTGTTCATGGCCACGGCGGGCGAACAGCGTTTCGATGTCTTGCAGGCTCAGCATGATCGAAGGGGGGGCCGGGGGACAGAGAAGGCGCGAGGCAGCAGCCCGGGAAGGCCCTGCTGCAGAGGTGCGAGACGATGCGCTTGAACGCGCTGATCAGGCCCCGCTGCCATGATGCCGCCCGTCGCACCTGCAGTCACAACCAGGGCAGCGAATAGGTCTTGATGTGGGTGAAACTCTTCATCGCTTCTTGCACGCCTTCCTTGTAGCCCAGGCCTGAATCCTTGATGCCACCAAAAGGTGTCAGCTCCAGCCGGTAGCCCGGCACCTCGCGCACGTTGACGCTGCCCACGTTCAGTTCGCTGACAAACCGCGTGATGTAGTCCATGCGGTTGGTGCACACGGCCGAGCTCAAGCCGTAAGCGGTGCCGTTGCTGATGGCGATCGCTTCTTCGATGTTGCCGAAACTGACGATGGGCGACACCGGGCCGAAGGTTTCCTGCATCACCAGCGTCATCTCGGGCCGCACGCGGTCTACCACCGTCGGTGCAAACAGGGCGCCTTCACGCGGGTGGCCGGCCAGCACGCGCGCGCCTTGCGACACGGCCTCGTTCACACGCTGCTCGAACAGCAGGGCCGCCTCTTCGTCGATGACGGTGCCCATCTCCACCTTGGGGTCGGCCGGGTTGCCGTAGCTCCAGGCGCGGGTCTTGTCCACCACCAGATCGGTGAAGCGCTGACGCACGCTTTCGTGCACCAGCATGCGCTTGACGGCAGTGCAGCGCTGGCCGCTGTTCTTGTAGCTGCCTTGCACGGCCAGCGAACTGGCTTCGTCCAGGTCGGCGTCTTCCATCACGATGATGGGGTCGTTGCCGCCCAGTTCCAGCACGATGCGCCGGTAGCCGGCCTGGTTGGCGATGTACTTGCCGATGGCCACGCCGCCGGTGAACGTGATCAGGTCCACAGAAGGATGCGTGAGCATGTCGTCGGCAATCTCGCGCGGGTCGCCGGTGATGACCTGCAGCATCGGCGGCGGCAAGCCGGCTTCGAGCATCAGGTCGGCAAACAGCAGCGCCGACAACGGCACTTTCTCAGACGGCTTGAGCACCATGCGGTTGTTGGTGGCCACCGAGGGCACGACCTTGTGTGCGACCTGGTTCATCGGGTGGTTGAAAGGGGTGATGGCGGTGATGACGCCCAGCAGCGGGTCGCGCTGCGTGTACACACGGCGCTTGCGCCCGTGGGGCGTGATGTCGCAGCTGAAGGTTTGCGCGTCGTCGCGCAGGCACTCGTTGGCACCGAACATCAGCACGTCGGAAACCCGGCCCGCTTCGTAGCTGGCGTCTTTCATGCACAGGCCCGATTCGGCGCTGATCAGCTGGGCAATCTCGGTGCCACGCTCGCGCACCAGTGCAGCGCAACGGTTCAGGATGTTGGCGCGCTCGAAGCGCGAGAGCCGCGGTTTGTAAGCCTGTGCCACCTCGTAGGCGCGTTGCACTTCGGCCCGCGTGGCCTTGGGTACGCTGCCCACCACGGCGCCGGTGAAGGGGTTGTGCACGGCGATGCGCCGCTCGGGTGGGCGGTCGTCGGCGCCGATCTTCTGGCCGTCGATCCGCAGGGCTTCTTGTCGCATGGCGTGGTGTGGGGTGTGAGCGGT
>JBBQIB010000088.1:0-14518 GCA_038324515.1 Burkholderiales bacterium | reverse complement strand
GCGGCTCAAGCATCCGCTGACAGGTGGCTTGATCCTGTTTGCCCGCAACTGGGAAAACCGCGCGCAACTGACCGCGCTGACGGCACAGATCAAAAAACTGCGGCCTGACCTCTTGATCGCCGTTGACCATGAAGGCGGGCGCGTGCAGCGCTTTCGTACCGATGGTTTCACCGCCTTGCCGCCAATGCGCGCTTTGGGCGAGTTGTGGCAGCGTGATGCCTTGAGCGCCACCGACGCAGCCACCGCGCTGGGCCATGTGCTGGCGGCCGAGTTGCGTGCTTGCGGCGTCGACTTCAGCTTTGCGCCGGTGCTGGACCTGGACCATGGTGGCAGCAGCGTCATCGGTGACCGCGCCTTCCACCGCGACGCGCGTGTCGCGTCGATATTGGCCAAGGGCGTGATGCACGGCATGCTGCGCGCCGGCATGGGCAACTGCGGCAAGCACTTTCCTGGCCATGGTTATGTCAAGGCTGACAGCCATGTCGTGGTGCCGGTGGACAAACGCAGTTTGAAGGCCATCCTGGCCGACGACGCCAAGCCCTACGAGTGGCTGAGCACCAGCCTGAGCGCGGTGATGCCTGCGCATGTGGTGTACCCCAAGGTGGATCACCATCCAGCAGGCTTTTCAGCCCGCTGGCTCAAGGACATCTTGCGCAATCAGATGGGATTCACCGGCGCTGTGTTCAGCGACGACCTGAGCATGGAAGGCGCCCGCCACCTGGAGGGTGGCACGCTCAGTTATGCCGAAGCGGCTGCAGTGGCGCTCAACGCCGGCTGCGACTTGGTGCTGCTGTGCAACCAGAGTGTGGACGGCGGTGACGCTGTCGACGCGCTGTTGCAGGGTCTTCAAGCTGCGGCGGCCAGCGGCCACTGGCATGCCGACCCTGACAGCGAATGGCGCCGCCTGTCACTGTTGCCGCAGAGCCCGCCGCTGGCATGGGACGAATTGATGCATGACCCGGTGTATCAGCGCGCGTTGGAGCGATTGCCCTGAAGTCCGGTTGCGCCAGGGCGAGAGAGCCATCCAAAGTCCGGGGCCAAGCCCCGGATCAGCCCACGCAGCGGCTGTCAGAGTGCCTGGCCGCCAGTCGGCGCTCAGGCACTGGCGTCAAAGGGCAGCTTGAGTTGCGACAAATCCTGGCGTGTCTCCACCAGCACCAGCGGTCCCAGGTCTCCGAGCGCCGGTTTTCTGATCTGGCGCGGCTGACGCGGCGCCGGCACTTCTGCTGCCATCGCGGCTTGCACGGTCTGCACCCGCTCGCTGTCTGATTGCACCCACTGCAGCCCAACGGCCTGCGCCATCGAGTCCAGCTCCGAGACTGGCAGCCTGAAGCGCTTGATCTCGATGGGCTCGATGATGGGCGCATGGGCTTCAGCCGGCCGGGTCGCCGGGTGGGTCGCAGTCTGGGTTGCCGGCTGGGCTTCCGGTTGTGCTGCCGGTTGTGCTGCTTGGGTTGGCGCCTGCTCCCGGGCTTGACCGATGGGCGCCACTGCAGCGGCTGTGCCGGCATCGTCGACAAGCTGTTCGTCGCCTGGCTCAGCCAGGCTTGCAGCGGCGGCGACGAGCGCCCCACCGGATGCCAGTGTTGCTGTTGCCGCTGTTGCCGACGAGGTTGCCGCTGACGTGGCTGAAGTCGGCACAGCAGTCGTCGGCACAGCAGTCGGCGCAACAGTTGGCACAGCAGTTGGCCCAGCCGCTGGCCGGTCTGCTTCTACTGCAGTGGCAGCCACGACGCGGTCGTGGACGGGACTGTTGCGCTCTGCATCAGCACTGCTGCGGGCGCTTTCAGCTTCGCTGGCCTGTGCGTGTGCGTGTGCGTGTCCGTGTAAGTGGCCATTGCCGTGGCCGGTTTGGCCGTCGCTAGACTCGATACCGTTGGGCTGCAGCGCTTCGCGCTCGCGCCCCTTGCCGCGGCGCCCACCGCGGCGTCCACGTTCGCGCCCTGCAGGGCTGAGGTTGTCGTTGTCAGAAGCCTCTGCAGCCGCGCTGCTGTCCGGGCTGCGTTCGCCGCCACCTTCGGCGTCAGCCTCCACGACCGCTGGGCTGGCCTGTGAAGCCTGCTCTGCGCTGACCGGCTTTGCCTCGTCGCTGCCGTCTTCCAGGTTCAGCGCGCCTTGTGCTGCTGCTGTTTCATTGCCGGCTTCACCGCGCCCGCGACCCCCACGGCGGCGGCGGCGGCCGTCTCGGGCATCGCTGATTGCGCTTTCGTCGATCGGTGTGGTGTCGGCAAAGTCTTTTTGCTCGCTGCTGGCCTGAGGTTTTTCTTCGCGGCTTGATTTGCTTGCACCGCCCCGGCCACCCCGCCTGCTGTCGCTGCGCTCTGAGCGCTCTGCGCCTTCAGCGCGTTGCGCCTTGGCTGGCCGATCGCCCTCGGGTGGGGCGGCATCGTCTCGGGCGCCTTGTGCGCGTGCGCTGCGCTCAGTGCCTTCGTTGCGAGTCTCATTGTGCCCTTCGTTACGCCCTTCGTTACGCCCTTCGCTCCGCCCATCGCGGCCACGGCCACCGCGCCCGCCCCGCTCGCCGCGCCCGCTGCGTTCGCCGCGCCGGCCTTCGCGTTTGTCGCCCGTGCTGTCCGGGGCTGCAGTCGGGCCCGTACCGGCCTGCTGGCCGACCGGCAATGCTGCAGGCGTGGCTTTGAGTACCGGCGCAGGGCGCACAGGCGGGGGCGGTGAAGCAAACAGGCTCTTGACCCAACCGAAGAAGCCACTGCCAGCCACTGCGGCTGCAGCCGCGGGCGCCGCCACCGGCAAGGGTGCAGGTGGCACAACCGCTGCAGGAGCAGCCACCGCTGGCTTGGGCGCTGGCGGGGGTGGCGCCGGCTGGTCAGGCAACACGCCTTTGATCACCGGCGTTTGTTTGGGCTTGGCTCTTTCGTCCGAGCTGCGACGGCGGGTGATGCCGACTTCGTCATCGGGCTCTTCGATCATCGTGTAGCTGGCCTGCAGCCCTTCCAGACGCGGGTCGTCATGGCGCAGCCGCTCCAGCTTGTAATTGGGGGTTTCCAGGTGCTTGTTGGGCACCAGCAGCACCGTCACGCGCT
The DNA here is from genome assembly GCA_038324515.1 of Burkholderiales bacterium. GTDB lineage: Bacteria > Pseudomonadota > Gammaproteobacteria > Burkholderiales > Burkholderiaceae_C > Rubrivivax. Next base: position 11,477 of record JBBQIB010000088.1, on the reverse strand, counting down.
GCTTCAACTCGATCTTGGTGATCTCGGTGCGCTTTTCGTTCAGCAGGAAGCTGGTCACCTCCACCGGCACCTGCACGTGCACGGCGGCGGTGTTTTCTTTCATCGATTCTTCTTGCACCATGCGCAAGATCTGCAATGCTGAAGACTCGGTATCACGGATATGACCGGTGCCGTTGCAGCGCGGGCAGGTGATGTGGTTGCCCTCGCTGAGCGCCGGGCGCAGGCGCTGGCGGCTGAGTTCGAGCAGGCCGAACTTGCTGATCGAGCTGAACTGCACGCGCGCACGGTCAAAACGCAAGCCGTCGCGCAGCCGCTGCTCGACTTCACGGCGGTTCTTCGACTCGTCCATGTCGATGAAGTCGACGACGATCAGGCCACCCAGGTCACGCAGGCGCATCTGGCGCGCGATCTCGTCGGCGGCTTCCAGGTTGGTGCGGGTGGCCGTTTCTTCGATGTCGCTGCCGCGCGTGGCGCGGGCGCTGTTGACGTCGACGCTGACCAGCGCTTCGGTGTGGTCGATGACGATCGCGCCGCCGCTGGGCAGGTTGACGGTGCGGCTGAACGCGGTTTCGATCTGGTGCTCGATCTGAAAGCGGCTGAACAGCGGTGCATCGTCGCGGTACCTTTTCACCCTTCCAGCCGTCTCGGGCATGACGTGGTTCATGAACTGCGCGGCCTGATCGAAGATGTCGTCGGTGTCGATCAGGATCTCGCCGATATCGGCGGTGAAGTAGTCGCGGATGGCGCGAATCACCAGGCTGCTTTCCTGGTAGATCAGGAAGGCACCTTTACCGGCCTTGGAAGCGCCATCGATGGCGTCCCACAGCTTGAGCATGTAGTTCAGGTCCCACTGCAGCTCGGCAGCGGTACGCCCGATGCCTGCGGTGCGCGCGATCAGACTCATCCCTTTGGGATAGTCCAGCTGATCCATCGCGTCTTTGAGCTCTTCGCGGTCTTCGCCCTCGATACGCCGGCTGACGCCACCGCCCCGCGGGTTGTTGGGCATCAGCACCAGGTAGCGCCCGGCCAGGCTGACAAAAGTGGTCAGCGCCGCGCCCTTGTTGCCACGCTCTTCTTTTTCGACCTGCACCAGCAGCGCATCGCCCTCACGGACGGCATCCTGGATGCGCGCACTGCGGGCGTCCACGCCATCGCGGAAGTAGTTCTTGGAGATTTCCTTGAACGGCAAGAAGCCATGGCGGTCTTCGCCGTAGTCCACAAAGCAGGCCTCCAGCGAAGGCTCGACCCGCGTGATCACGGCCTTGTAGATATTGCCCTTGCGCTGTTCGCGCCCCTCGATTTCGGTTTCGAAATCGATCAGTTTTTGACCGTCAACAATCGCCAGGCGCCGCTCTTCTTGCTGCGTGGCATTGATCAGCATCCGTTTCATCTGTACTCCTGCAAGACCTGTGGCTTTTTGCGCCACAGGCCGGTATCAACCGATGCAAGACAGAAGAAGCAAAAGCCCTTGGCACGAAATGCCCTGGACTGCGTCGCCCCGCCCCAAAGATCGGGGGGATGAGGCTTCAGGAACGCAGCGTTGGCGCGTGCGCTGCAGCCAGCGGTTCAGCGGCTGCATGCGGCCGTCCGCCGGGTTCCGCTCGTGGCCGCGGATCACGCAGGCACGCTGACACCCCGACCGATCGGGCAGATATCCCGGGCCTGGAGGTATGGAACTGGAAGGATCGAAGCGACATGGGCTGCTGGGGCGGGCCTGGCGCGGGTACCAGCTACGGGCTGAACATTGGCGCCGCCGCGTCTTGAGACTTGGACGGGCCAGGGGCCAACAGCTGGTACCTGGAATTTTTCGGTTGCCGCGCTGATTGCTCGCGCGGCGCAGGTTCTCTTGCGACTCTTCAGCGCCTGCAGCCACACTTCCACCGAATCACTTGGGGACCACGGTCTGAAGCAGTGCAATCAAGCGTTGCATCACCATTTTCAAGCACACGAACACCGTGCACTGACTCCACCTTAACAACAGCAACCCCCAGTTAAACTCTGAAAAAACAGGGTGTTACGGGCTAAATGTGAAGAATCGCAGTATAGCGGCCAAAGGCAGGACTCCGAATCCGGCCGGGCCAGCCGTGTCACCCAGCGATCCAGCAACTGCTCTGAGGCGCGATGAGCGCCCCTGGCGGCATCCAGCATCATGACATCTGACCCGGCGGCTTTTGCCGTGCGGCAACTGACCGTGGACACTGAGTCAGATGGTCAGCGGCTCGACAACTACCTGATGCGCTGCCTCAAGGGTGTGCCCAAGAGCCATGTCTATCGCATCATCCGCTCAGGCGAGGTGCGGCTCAACAAGGGACGGGCGGCTGCAGCCAGTCGGGTCGCAGCCGGCGATCTGGTGCGTGTTCCGCCCCTGAGGCAATCCTTGCGCACCGAGCAGACGACGGCTGCGGTGCCGCCGCGAGAGTTCGACATCCTGCTGGAAGATGAGCAGCTGCTGGCCATCCACAAGCCTGCCGGGTTGGCGGTACACGGCGGCAGTGGCTTGAGTTTTGGGGTCATCGAGCAATTGCGCCACGCGCGGCCGCAGGCGCCATTTCTGGAGCTGGTGCACCGCCTGGACAAAGAAACCTCAGGTGTGCTGTTACTGGCCAAGAAGCGCAGCGCGCTCAACGCCGTGCAGGAGCAGTTTCGCGCCCGCGACACCGGCAAGCTTTACGACGCGCTGGTATTCGGCCACTGGCCGCCATCGCTGAAGGTCATCGACCTGGCGCTGCACAAGGGGCTCGACGCTGTGGGCGAGCGCCATGTGCGCGTGGTCAGCGCTGACCATGCCGACGGCAGGCGGGCGATCTCCTTGGTGCGGGTGGCGCAAAGGGCAGGGCCTGCAACGCTGCTGGAGGTCAACTTGAAAACCGGGCGCACACACCAGATTCGTGTGCACCTGGCGCACCACGGCCACCCGATCGTCGGCGACCCCAAATATGGCGACTTCGCGCAGAACAAGGCGCTGGCCAAGGCCCAGGGTTTCGGGCGCATGTTCCTGCATGCCCGCGAATTGAGCTTTGAGCACCCTGCCACGGCGCAGCGGATCCAGCTCGTGGCGCCACTGCCTGTGCCGTGCCGGGAGTTGCTGCAGCAGTTGGCCGGCAGCCGACCGGCAGCGAATCGCTGAAAATGCGGCTTTGACTCGCATTGCAGCGCCTGATGACATCCCCCCAGCAGTTTGATCTGATCGTCTTTGATTGGGACGGCACGCTCTTTGACAGCACGATGCTGATCGTGCGTTGCATCCAGAGCGCTTGCCGCGACATCGACGTGCCGGTGCCCAGCGACACCGATGCCGCCTACGTGATCGGGCTGGGCCTGCACGATGCCTTGCAGCATGTGGTGCCGGGCTTGCCGACAGCGCGCTACCCCGAGTTGGGCGCGCGCTACCGCCATCATTACGTGGCGAGCCAGCACGAGCTGGTGCTGTTCCCCGGCACACTGGAGCTGCTGCAAGCCCTCAAGTCGCGCCAGCATCTGCTGGCCGTGGCCACCGGCAAAGGGCGGCGGGGGCTGGACGATGCCTTGGCCCACTCGCAGCTGCAAGGCATGTTCGACAGCACCCGCACTGCCGACGAAACCGCCAGCAAGCCCGATCCGCTGATGCTGCTGCAGCTGATGAGCGAGTTGGGCACGACGCCCCAGCGCACCTTGATGATCGGCGACACCACCCACGACCTGCTGCTGGCGCGCAATGCGGGCACGCCACGGGTGGCGGTCAGCTTCGGTGCCCACGAGCCCGCGGCCTTTGCCGCCCATGAGCCGCTGTTTGTGGCCCACAGCACGGCTGAATTGAAGCGATGGCTGCTGGCCAACGCCTGAACCAGGCTGCATCCCTGCCTGAACCCATGCCCGCCGTGCCTGACATGCCTGAAGCCCCTGGACGCCCACCCGCAGCCCTTTCACCCGTCTCACCCTTGTCTGTGACACCGCCGTCCGCCGAACCCGCGCAAACCCTGTGCCCTTCTTCAGCGTTGCAAGAGCGTGGGCAGGCGTGGGTCTGGGACGTGCTGGAGTACGGCCGCCCGGCGCGCGCTTTTGTGTTGCGCTTTGATGGCCAGCTGCGCGCTTACCTCAACCGCTGCGTGCATGTGCCCACTGAGTTGGACTGGCAGCCGGGTGAGTTTCTGGATTCGGACAAACGCTGGATCATTTGCGCCGTGCATGGCGCCACCTACGAGCCCAGCGACGGCCGCTGTGTGGGCGGACCGTGCGGCCGCGGCAAGCTCCAGGCATTGACCGTGATGGAGCAAGACGGCCAGGTGCATTGGTATCCTTCCCGCGACATTCGCCCCACAGCCAATCCTGCCAACCCTGGCAACCCCGCCGCACCTGGCAACCCCGCCACACCTGGCAACCCTTGAGTCCATCCATGAACGAGTCAGAAGTCTCGCCTGCGGGCTCAGCGCGCCCGCAATCCTTGACGTTCGACCAGCCGCTGCAGCAGCTGGCCAGCGAGTTGCTCAAAGAGCGCCGCAGCGAGCGCCGCTGGCGCGTCTTCTTCAGGCTGGCCTGGCTGGGGGTGTTCATCGCTTTGCTGTGGTGGCTGATGGGGCAACGGGGCACGCCTGTGACACCTGCCGGCGCCCACACGGCACTGGTCGAAGTGCGCGGCGAGATCGCTTCCGACACCGAAGCGAGCGCCGAAGGCCTGGTCTCGGCCTTGCGGTCGGCTTTCGAAGACCCGGGCGCGCAAGCGGTGGTGCTGCGCATCAATTCACCCGGCGGCAGCCCCGTGCAGGCCGGCATCGTCTATGACGAGATCAAGCGCCTGAAGGCCAAGCATGGCAAGAAGGTCTATGCGGTGGTCGAAGAGGTCTGCGCGTCCGGTGCCTACTACATCGCGGTGGCCGCAGACGAGATCTTCGTCGACAAGGCCAGCATCGTCGGCAGCATCGGTGTCTTGATGGACGGCTTTGGTTTTACCGGCCTGATGGACAAGCTGGGCATCGAGCGGCGCTTGCTCGCTGCGGGCAACAACAAGGGCATGCTGGACCCCTTCAGCCCACTCAACGCGCAGCAGCAAGCGCTGGCCCAAGCGATGATCGATCAGGTGCACCAGCAGTTCATCGACGTCGTCAAGGCGGGCCGCGGCGAGCGCTTGGTGGTGACGCCCGAAACTTTCTCAGGCCTGTTCTGGAACGGCGAAGAAGCCGTCAAGATGGGGCTGGCTGACCGGCTGGGCAGTCTGGACTATGTGGCTCGTGAAGTCGTGCAAGCCGAGAACATCGTCGATTACACGCCGCACGACAACCTGGCCGAGCGGCTGGCCAAGCGCTTTGGCGCTTCGATCGGCCAAGGCGCCGTGCGGGCCTTGCAACAACTGGCGCCGCTGCGCTGATGGTTGTCTCCCATCATGCCGGCACGGCCGAGCGGCTGGCCGTGGCAGCTCAGCATGTGCTGCCCAAACAGGCGCTGACCCGCTTGGCGGGCCTGGCGGCAGGCTATCGCGGCGGTGCAGCCACCACCGCTGTGGTGCGTTGGTTCATCGGGCGTTATGGCGTCGACATGGCCGAAGCCGCCCAGCCCGATGCTGCGGTCTATGCCACCTTCAACGACTTCTTCACCCGCGCGCTGAAGCCAGGTGCCAGGCCGCTGGCCGCAGGCGACGATGCGCTGTTGCTGTGCCCGGTAGACGGTGTGATCAGCCAGTTTGGCGACATCCAGGGCCAACAGTTGTTGCAGGCCAAAGGCCACAGCTACAGCGTGCAGGCGCTGCTGGGTGGCGATGCCGCTTTGGCAGCCCACTTTGATGGCGGTCACTTCGCGACGCTGTACTTGAGCCCCCGCGACTACCACCGCATCCATATGCCGGCATTTGGCCGGCTGTTGCGCATGGTGCATGTGCCGGGGGCGCTGTTTTCTGTCAACCCGGCCATGGCGCGCGGCGTGCCTGGCTTGTTTGCCCGCAACGAGCGGGTGGTGTGCGTGTTTGAAGGACTGGACGCTCGGCCCTGGGTCTTGGTACTGGTGGGTGCGACCATCGTCGGCAGCATGGCCACCGTCTGGCATGGTCTGGTCAACCCGCCGCGGCCGGGCCGCCTGCGTGAATGGTCCTACCTGGATCAAGAAATCCGGCTGCAGCGCGGCGACGAGATGGGCCGCTTCCTGTTGGGCAGCACGGTGGTGACGCTGTTCCCAGCGGGGCCCTTGCGTTTCAGGCCTGATTGGGCGCCTTTGGGCCCGATCCGCATGGGCGAGCCGATGGCCTGGTGGGGCGAGTCGGCGGGCTTCAAGTCGTGAACAGGCGCTGGCCTTGTCTGCAGTGCCTGCGCTGCCTCATCTACCGCGCGCTGCTGCCTGGGCGCGCAGCGTTGCACTGGGCATGGAGTTGGGCTCGGGCCTGGCAAGCAGCGCCGTCGGGATCCGTGGGCCTGCCTTGAGCTTCGCCGCCCAGGCGCCAGCCAGCGGGTTGGCGCGGTTGATGCTGTGGCTGGTGCCGCTGTTGTGGTCGTCCAACTACATCATCGCGCGCCTGGCCGATGGCGTGATTGCGCCGCACGCTTTGGCTTTGGGACGCTGGCTCCTGGCGGCGCTGATCCTGTTGCCCTGGATGGGACGCGGCCTGTGGCGCCACCGCGAGTTGGTGCGCCGCGAGTGGCTGCACCTGCTGATCCTGGGCTTCTTTGGCATGTACATCTGCGGCGCCTGGGTCTACATCGCCGGGCGCAGCACCACCAGCACCAACATTGCGTTGATCTACGCCGCGACGCCCATGGCCATCGTGGCCGCCAGCTCGATGATGTTGCACGAGCGCCTGAGCCGGATGCAGTGGTCCGGGCTGGCACTGGCGCTCCTGGGCGTGCTCTTCGTGATCGCCAAGGGTGACCCGATGCGGCTGCTGGCCGTCAGGTTCACGCCCGGAGACGCCTGGATCATAGCTGCCGCCACCAGCTGGACCGTCTATTCGGTGCTGCTCAAGCGTTGGCCTTCGGCGCTGGGCGCCGGCGAGCGGCTGGTGGCCATCATCTGCGGTGGCTTGCTGGTGCTGCTGCCCACCACGGCCCTCGAAGCCCTCTGGACCGTCACACCGCCCTTTGGCTGGGCGGCTGCAGGCCTGGTGTTGCTGGCAGCCGTTTTGCCCGGTGTGCTGTCCTACGGCGCCTATTCGTACCTGCAACGCGAACTGGGTGCTTCACGCACGGCGATGATGCTGTACCTGGCGCCGGTCTATGGCGCACTGCTGGCCTGGTTGATTCTGGGTGAGGTGCCGGGCTGGTACCACTTGGTGGGTGCCGCGATGATCCTGCCCAGCATTTGGCTGGCGAGCAGGAAGTGATATTTGCTCCGCTGCGTTCAGCTGCGGCAATTGGGTTCAGCTTGCCTGGCTCGCAGATGTGCGCTCTTGCGTGCCTGTGACATCAGCGAGCTGCGGGCATGGGTTGGCAGCAGCCGCTCATGTCCCCCGATGACGCGCGAGCGCGCATCCTCTCCTCCTTGACTTCGCGGATCCTGCCAACCCGCACCCGCACCCGCAGCAATCACCGTCGGTGGCAGGGATACGGTGATGCCAAACAGTTGCCCACCCGCTTGCGAGCAAACTCCCGTTGCCGATCTTGCCGCTGCCTGTGGCGTCGCGCGGATTCGCAACGCCGCCAGTGTGGTCCAGCGTGGCTCAATCAGATGCGTAGCGTTCGAACGAACGCATCGATTTCATTTGTAACCAGTTTGACAGAACGAACTACCAGGGTCATAGCCGCTCCAGCATGTCGCGTACCACGATGCTCTGCACCACCCGCATCAAGCGCACTTCGGCACCGACGTGAACGCGGGCTTGTACGGGCAGCAAGGCGTGGTGCTTGGTGATCTCGTCGATCTGCTGCGGCAAGCCGGCTGCCACCCGGGTGCTCACCTGGCTCAGGATGCGTTGCGCTGCGGCTGATGGCACGCCCAGCTCTTGCGCAGCAGCCAGCAGGCTTGCAGCGCTGACCTCGGCAAACAATCTGGCGTTGGGCAGCGCGATGGCCATCGGCACATTCGGCCATCTGGCCTTGTCGTTGGCAAAAGCCTTGGTGTGATATGCGCAGGTGGCCAGCAGGTCGTAGTGCGGCGCCAGCTTGATACCGTCGGCCGCCATGAAGAACGACAGGTTTTTGAGGTGGCAGTCGTCGTTGCCCATCACCACGTTGAACACCAACCAGCGAAACAGTTGCAGCCGGGTGTGCAACCTGTTGGTGGTGCGCTGGATGATCTGCAGCAGTGTTTGCAACGATGCGCCGCTGTACTTGAAAGTGCGCGCGCGGTTGAGCAGCTGGCAGGCGTCGATGATGTGCAGGCGTTGCACGCCTTGCGCCGTCACCCGCCTGTCGAAGCGGTCAACGATGTACACCGGCTCTGGCACGTGGCGCAGGTGCACGGCAGGCACCGCCAGCCCGGCTGCCTGAGCCAGGCGCATGCACAGGTATTCGTTGACGGCCGATGCCGGGAAGCTGCCGCGATCTGGGTGGTCGGGCTTCAGGATATGGGTGGAAGGCGCCGCACCCTCTGGCTCGCACAGTGCGCCGTCGTGATGGGCCACCAGCAGCTTGTGCTGCGCACCGGCCAGCGACATGCGCTTGCGCGCGCCCTCAAGCAAGGTGCGTCCCGGCAGCGCTGCAATGCGCTGGCTCAGATGCGCGTCTGACAGTTCGTAATATCGTCCGCGGTCTGGTGCTTCAGGCAGCGCGCCTGACGCAGGCCGCGCCGGCAGGGCTTGGCCCGGCGCCAGCAGTGTGAGTGATCCGGCTGATTCCGCGCCCAGGTATTGGAGCAGCGCAAAGGCGTCGTCGCCCACGATGCCGGCCTCTTTTGAGATGGCCTGGCGCAGCAGTTCCTCGGGCAGCAGGTTGTCAAAGAACCACTGTACCGGCCTGCTGGTGCCGCCGTCCACGTGCAAAGCCTGCTCGCGCGGCAAACCGGGGGCGAGGTCAAAACCGTCGGGCGCTGCGGCCCAGTCCGGGCCGTACCCAAAGCGCCACAAGTCATCACCTTCATGCAGCGCACCGACCAGCCTGTCATCTGCGTAGACATTCAGGCTTCTCACGCGCTCTAATGGTCCGTTCCGCCAAACCGATGACATGAAATCGCGCATTCGCCCGCCAGGCGTCGTTGCAAATCCGCGCCACAGCTGCAGCTGTGGCTGTGGTTTGCGCCTGGCCCGACGATCGAATGCATCAATTTCATTTGTAACCTCATTGATGGAACGGACCACTAGCCCTGGTCTTGCTGGGCTGCCAGCATGGCCAGCAGTTTGGCAGAAGCATCGTCCGGAATCTCGACCTTCAGGCTGATGCCCAGTTCTTCAAGCAACAGCAGCACACGGCCCAGTTGCACCGTGGGCTTGCCGCGCTCCACATCCACCGTGAACTGGCGGCTGACGCCCACCGCCCCGGCCAGGTCGTCCTGGCGCAGCTGGGTGCTCTTGCGCACCGCGCGGATGACCAGACCCAGGTCTTCAGCGGAGCGAATGGCGTGTTTCATTTTTAATGTCTACGATCGCAGTTATTTTATGGGGAAAGTCAGAATCGCATGCGTAATGACTGTGATCGAAGACATTTTCATCGGCTCCATTGAGCTTAGCCAGCGGTGATTGCGGGGGGCTCATGGGGCGAGGACTCTTCTTGACCGATCAACCAGATCTTGGGTTGTCGAATCACGCGGTGGATGAACGCATGGGCAACCAAGAGCATGCAGGGCCGAACGTTGCATCGAGTCGTTCGCGATATCGACAGCGCCTACCCAAACAACCCGGGCGCGGCTTCGGGGTCTTCGAGCTCGCTGTAAAAGCAGCTGGGGCAGACTGCGCGGTAGCTTTCGTTGCCGCCGATCATGACCTGCTCGCCTTCTTTGACGCGCCGACCCTGGGCGTCTACGCGCAGGTTCATCGACGCTTTGCGGGCGCAAGCACAGATGGTCTTCATCTCTTCCAGGCTGTCCGCCAAAGTCAGCAACGCGGCTGAGCCTGCGAAGGCCTCGCCTCTGAAGTCGCTGCGCAGGCCGTAGCAGAGCACAGGCGTGCGGTGCTGGTGCGCCAGGCGGTGCAGTTGCTTGACTTGTGTGGGTGTCAAGAACTGGGCTTCGTCGATCAGCACACAAGCCACGCCGTGGCCCAGCCAGGCGGCGTTGAATTCGGTGTCGGGCCCAAAGGTCTCGACCTGGCGCTGCAAGCCCAGCCTGGAGCCGATCACACCCGCGCCCGAGCGGTCGTCATGCGCTGCGGTGAACAAGCGCACCCGCATACCGCGCTCTTCGTAGTTGTGGGCTGCCTGCAGCAAGGCGGTGGACTTGCCGGCGTTCATGGCTGCGTAGCGAAAGTGCAGCTTGCTCATCGAGGGCTTGTGCTGTGTTGATGAAAACGGGCGGGCACAACAAGAAAAAGCCGCTGCGCAGAACTTGCAGCAGCGGCCTTTTCGTGGGCTTGAGCCTTCATTCGGAAGGGCCCAACGCCCAGCCGGGTCACAGCGGTGGGATGCGCAGCACCTGGCCGGGATAGATCTTGTCGGGATGGCTCAACATCGGCTTGTTGGCCTCAAAGATCAGTGGGTATTTGTTGGCGTCGCCGTAGGCGGATTTGGCAATTTTGGACAGGTTGTCGCCGCTGACCACCACATGGAACTTGGCTTCAGGCTGAGGCGAGTTGACGGTGATCATGTCGTTGACCTTCTCGACACCCGCCACGTTGCCGCAGCACAGCAGCACTTTCTCCTTGGTCGCCTGGTCTTCCACCACGCCAGCGACGGTGACGGTGGCGGTGAGGGCGTCGAAGCCGACGTCCAGCGCGCTGACCTTCAGGCCCTGCGCTTCGATGTAGCCGACGATGGCCTTGCCGGCAGCTGCACTCAGTGCGGCGACGTTTTCTGGTGTGGGCGCTGTGGCCACCTTGGCTTCAGCGGCCTTGGCCTCGCTGCCGCCGAACAGCTTTTCGCCTGCGCTCTTGATGAATGACATCAAACCCATGTCGTCTCTCCTGTGAAGTTGTAAAAAGTTTGGGGAAGCTTCAATCCTACGACGAGTGGCCAGGCTGTCACCCGTTCAAAGGGCCGGGCTGGTCATGCGGCGTTCAGCAACCCCCGCGTTTCGATGATCGAGACGATCTCCGCCAGCCCTTGCTGCGTGCGCAAATTGCTCATCACGTAGGGTTTGCTGGTGGCCCAGGCGGGGCGCATGCGGCGGGTGTCGGCTTCCATCACCGCCAGGTCGGCGCCCACGTGCGGCGCCAGGTCGATCTTGTTGATCACGAAGAGGTCGCTTTTGGTGATTCCGGGGCCGCCTTTGCGGGGGATTTTTTCGCCCGCCGCGACGTCGATGACGTAGATCGTCAGGTCGCTCAACTCAGGGCTGAAGGTGGCCGCCAGGTTGTCGCCGCCCGACTCGATGAAGACGATGTCGGCTTGCGGAAATTTTTCCAGCATGCGGTCGACGGCTTCGAGGTTGATCGATGCGTCTTCGCGGATCGCCGTGTGCGGGCAGCCGCCGGTCTCCACGCCCATGATGCGTTC
>JBBQIB010000087.1:0-14615 GCA_038324515.1 Burkholderiales bacterium | reverse complement strand
CCCGTGCTCTTTCAAGAGTTGGCGATAGGCACTGCTGTGCAGCGCGGTGTGCGCCACGACCTGGGCTGCGCCTCGGCGCGATCGCTCCAGCATGCGATCCGGGTCGATGCGACGGGCGTAGGCCAGCAGCCCCTTGCGAAGCAGTTTCAGCGCAGGGCCAGAGAGCATCTGCAGCAAGGTTGGTAGCTCAGGCGTCCTCCGGCCCGCGTCGCTGCATCCAGGCCAGCAGTGCCGGGTTGCTCGCCCCCACCTGAACTTCCAGCTCGCGCAGATCAGCCAGATAGGGGGCGACGGGTCCGAAGTAGTCGGTCTGCGGCCCCACCTGCCGGAAGGCGAAGTGCATGCGCGTCAGCGCCCGCGCCAGCGAGCGCTCCATCGCGGCGTACCAAAAGCGGATGCCATGGTCGAGGCTGTAGGTGTACATGCGGCGGTACAGGCTCAGCATGATCTGCGGCGACGGGTCGCGCCGATCTTTTGTCGCGGCTGCATCGGCACCGGCCTCGGTCAGCGTCACGCCGGCGAGCAGGTCGCCACCGCGGCGCCGGTAGTCCTGGCGCACCATCAGCCGGCTGATTTCTGCCGCCTCGGCCGGCTGCGGCAGCGATACGCCTTCCAGGAAATCGGTGCAGTGGCTCTGGAATGGGAATGGGAAGCGCTGGCCGGCATCAGGCGGCACCAGCCTCAGGTACCCGACCAGCTCGCGCTTCAGGTTGAAAGAGCAAAAGTGCTGCGACGCCGCATCGCGCTCGTCGTGTTCCAGCCTGTCCGGGTAATCTTGCGCCGGCAGAAATCCGCACTCGATGCAGTAGACCTGGAACCGCAATGCCTGCACGTCCCGCATCAGCGCCGCATCCGTCGCGAGATCAGCACGCTTGCTGCAAAAATAAGGCGCGAAATCCAGCGCGGCGATGGTCGACGAGTTCATGGCATACCCTCAAAGGCGTCCTGACGGCAAATCCCGCTGGCGCATCGCACTGTCTTCGACCCACCGCAAGGCATCTTTTACGTCCCGGCACGCCCCAATCAGCTCAACTCAGTTCAGCTCAAGGGGCCGCCGCCCGCAGATTGCCCGGATCCACATCGATGAAGCGCCAGTAGTCACGGATAAACGGATGCGGCTTGTAGCCATACACCTGCGAATGGCTCAGCCAGCTGTCAATGGGGTGGGCGGTCGCCTTGATGGGCATGTAGGCCAGGGACAGGCGCAGCGCTTGCTGGATCAGGGCATCGCGCTCGGGGCCGTCAGAGATCACACGCTGGCGCAGATAAAGGGCGTTGAACTCTGGCAGATCGAACCGCGCGTGTCCGCTCTGGCCTTTGTTGGGCCCATACAGCACATCCAGAAAGTAGCCGCCGTCGGGGATGGCCGCACTCCAGCCAGTGCTCCACATCATCAGCTTGCCGGCGCGGCTGGCTTTGATGTTTTCTTGCCAGCTGCCCAGCTTGAAGACCATGCGCACACCCAGTTGGCGCATCGATTTTTGCCACAGGCTCTGAAATTGCCGGTGCTGCTGTGAGGTCTCTGAGCTCAGCTCGAGCACCAGCGGTGTGCCATCGGGTTGCTCGCGCCAGCCGTCACCATCGCGGTCGACATATCCGAACAGCTCCAGCCAGGCCATGGCGCGCGGCAGATCATGGTCACTCATCGCCGACTTCAGGGCCGGGTTGTAGCCGCTCACCCCAGGGGGCAGGATGCTCTGCGGCGCGATCCCCTGCCCGCGTCGCACCAGGTCGATCTCGCGCTGGCTGTCGTAAGCCAGCGCGATGGCGCGGCGCAGCGCCACGCGCTCGGGTGTGTAGCCACCGACCACCGGGTTTTCCATGCCGAAGTAGGTGTACCAGGTGGTGGGTGCCACTTGCCGGTGCAGTTGCACCCCCTGGCGCTGCAGGTTGGGCGCCAAGCGGCCGTTGGGCGCAGCCAGATTGACAAACTCGTTGGGCACCGCCGCCATGTCGACCTGGCCGTTGAGGAAGGACAGCCAGCGTGGCTGCGACTCCTCGATGATGCTGAACTCGACCCGGTCCAGCAGCGGCAACTGCCGGCCGCGGTGGCGCGCCAGGATGGCCTGGCCGGCGGCATCGTCGGCTGACGGTTGGGCGTCATAGATGCTGTGCTGGTGCAGTGGGTTGCGATCCAGCACGATGCGGCTGCCGCGCACCCACTCGCCCACCTGGAAAGGCCCGGTGCCCAGGGGCCGGCTGCCGATGGTGGTGGGGTCGAGCGCCACCACTTCGCGCGCCACGGCGCCTGCCAACGAAGGGTTGGCCAACACGTAGAGCAGACGAGGCGCGGGCTGGGCCACACGGATCTCGAAGCGGTAGCGGTCCAGCGCGCGGATGCCCTCGACCGGCGCGTCGTAGTCGAAAGGCTGTTTGCTGTCGAGCGCTCGCTGGCGCAATTCACTCAAGCCCAGCAGCCCGGCGCCCTGGTAGTGAAACAGCGTCGGGCTGCGGGTGGCCGGATCGTAATAGCGCTTGATCGAGTAGACGTAGTCGGCCGCCACCAGCTCACGCGGCGTGCCTCCAAAAGCCGGGTGCGCAGGAAACTGAATGCCGGGCCTGAGCGTGAAGACAAAGTGCGTGAAGTCGGCGTTGATCTGCGGCATCTCGGCCAGCGTGTTCGGCTTGAGCTGGATGGGCCGCGCCAGATGGTCAAAGGTCAACGGCGCGTCAAAAATGCTGGCCACCAGGGCCGCAGAGATGACGTCGGAGATTTGCGCCGGGTCGAGGTTGTTCTCGCGGTTGCTCAGCGCCAGGCGCAGCACCTTGTCGGTGGGCGCGCTGGTGGCAGGGCGGGTTTGCGGGCCGGCATCGGGCTTCTTCGCGGCTGTCTGGGCTAGTGCAGGCAAGGCCAAACTGGCCAAAGCTGCCAAGGTGGCAACTGTGGTCCGGAGGGCGACCCCGACACTGTGCTTCAACGGGAGCATCGAAGAAGCTTTCATCAATTGAGGCTTGCGGCCTGAGGGCCCATCGTGCGCTCCATCTCGCGGCGCAGCAGGTAGGCCGGCGTATCGGTCGCCATCTGCACATCGTCCCAGCACAGGCATTGACCTGCTTTGACTGCGCGCTTCAGGCGCGGCCCGTGCGCCAGGCCCAGCGGCAGGCCGCCGATGGCCAGCGACCTGGCAGCCGGCAGCAGCTTGCCCCACACGGTGTAGCCGCCTTCGCCGTCCAGCACTTCGCCGACCTGCAAATCACGCTTGGCGGTGGCCACCACATCGGCGTTGAAACCCAGGGCGGCGCCTGTGGCCTCGCCGCGCAGCATCACGCTGGCCACCGAATAACCCACCTCCAGCCCGATCAGGTGCCAGCGCTTGTACAGCGTGAAGTAGCGGCCGCTGGGGTCGGTGTGGGCGTTGTATTCCTCGAAGCAGTTTCGGATGTAGTCGGTTTCGCCTTCCACCGTCACCCACACACCCATGCGGATGTCGTAGGGGATGCGGCGGCCATCGGCCTCCAGCGACGAGATCACCTCGACCATGCCTTTGCGCTCCAGCACGCCGCCTTCTGCGCGTGGTCGTGTCACCACCGGGATGTCTTCGACGCTGGCCGGCGGGTACAGCAAACCATCGCTGGGCACGCCCAGGCCGGTGGCGTTGGCCACGGCAGCACTCTCGATGCTGGGCTTGCTGCCGTCCAAGAAGCTGTTGAACATCTTGGGGTTGAGGCCGCCACGGCTGGCTTGTTCCGGGCTCAAGCCGTAGTAGCCCCAGACGGTTTCCGGCGTCGACGCACTGAAGTGCGGCAGCCACTTGTGGCCACGGCCTGCGGCCACCACCGGGAAGCCGCAGGTGCGGGCCCAGTCCACCAGGTCGCAGATCAAGGCCGGTTGGTCGCCAAAGGCCAGTGAATACAAAACACCTGAGGCCAGCGCACGTTGTGCCAGCAGCGGACCACAGAAGGCGTCGGCCTCGACAGTGACGTTGACCACATGCTTGCCTTGTTCGAAGGCCTGCAGCATGTGCTCGACGGCCGCAATCGGCGCGCCGGTGCTCTCGACGATGACGTCGATCGCAGGGTGGCGCACCAGCGCTTGCCAATCTTCGCTGACGTAAGTGCTGCCGTCCTTCAGCGCTTGCTCCAGGTTGCTGGCCTGCACCTGCTGCGCCGGCCAGCCCACGCGCGCCAGATTGGCGCAGGCCGCGTCAGGATTCAGATCGGCGATGCCCACCACATGGATGCCCGGCGTGCGCGGTACCTGGGCCAGGTACATGCTGCCGAATTTGCCGGCGCCGATCAGGCCGACGCGGATCGGGCGGCCTTCGGCGGCGCGCTTTTTCAGTTGCTGGTGCAGGCTCATTGGGTCTGCGCTTCCGAGGCTTTGCAGGCGGTGCCGGTGTCGGTGTCTTTGCCAGTGTCAATGCCAATGCCAGTGCCAGTGCCCACAAAGGGCACATCACTGGTCTGCAGTGCGCTGGCCGGCATGCCTTGCGCCCAAGGCAGGTCCACCGGGTAGGCGCGGCTCAGGCAGTCGTCGGGCAGACACACGATGGGGCTGAAGTCGCGGTGGGCGATGTACTCGGGCCTGCGGTGGCGTCGGATGTGGTTCGACACAGCGCACAGGCTCAGGTACACCGCGACCCGGTTCCAGGGGCTCAGATTGCTGGTGCTGGCATGCACGAGGCAGCTATGGAACAGGATCATCGAGCCCGCCGGGCCCTGCGGGCTGACGATGCCGCCTGGTTTGCCGCCGCGCAGGCCTCCCAGTTCTGTGCCGGCACGTTCCACCAGTTGCGTGATCAAGTCGTTGCCCACGGTCCATAGCGGATAGCTGGTGGTGCTGAGGTCGTGGCTGGCGTCCACCACGCCGCGCTGGTGGCTGCCGGGGATGAACATCAGCGGGCCGTTGAACTGGTTGACATCGTCCAGAAAGATGGCCACGTTCATGGCTCGCTCGGTGGGCATCAGGTCGTCGTTTTTCCAGGTGCCGTAATCCTGGTGCCACTGCCACACATCCCCCTCAAAGGCCATCTTGCCGTTGATCTTGAACTGGTGCATGTAAAGCGCTTCACCCAACAGTTGCTGCACCGGCAGCACCATGCGCGGGTGGCGCGCCAGGCTGGCAAAGGGCGCGCTGTAAAGGTGCGCCGCAAAGTTGGTGCGCACGGCCTCTTTGCCCTTCTCGCGCACGTTGTAAGCTTCACGGCGGGCGTACAGCGCCGGCACGGCGTCGTTGAGGTACTGCGTTTCTTTGGCGTCAAAGAGGCCCGGGAAGAAGAGATAACCGTCGCGGTTGAATTGGCTGATCTGCTGGGCGCTGAGCTGCATGGCTCTGGTCTCCTGGTGTTGGTCTGGGTACGGGCCTGGATCCTGGCCTGCATACTGGCCGGATACTGGCCTGGATATCGGTCTGGATATCGGTCTGGATATCGGTCTGGATATGGGCCTGGATAGGGGCTGTCAGGCAAGAGCTTAACCAATGGTGCGGTTGTAGGGTACGGGCCAAACCCTTTTGGCCCACCTGGTACGCAGCTTGCAAAGGCCCTGGACACCCGCTGTACACGGCTGTCCGGCACTCGGCAGCCGCCGTGTCGGGCGCGATCGGCAAAACCCGGTGTCGTGGCGCTTTGCTGTTGAGACTGCAAGGCGCCCGCACATAATCTTTGCAACGAGGAGTTCGCCATGTCCATGTACCAGCGCATCATGATTGTCGTAGATGAAGGCGTGGTGGCCCCCGTGGCCACCGCCCATGGCCTGGCCCTGGCCAAAGAACACCGCGCCAAGGTGGTGTTCTTCTTTGCCCTGCCCGACCCGGTGATGCCGATCACCGACATGCCACCGCTGGTGGCGCTGGCGCCTGACGAGTTTCAGCGCGAGGTGCGGCGTGCGGGTGACCGCGTCCTGTCAGAAGCGGAACAGCAAGCGCAAGCCGCTGCAGTGCCATGCAGCATCGCCTCAGGCGTGGGCACTGACGCGGCTGAGTGCATCGCCAAAGCGGCCACCGAGCACCAATGCCAGTTGGTGGTGATCGGCTCGCATGGCCGCAACGCGCTGCAGCGTCTGGTCTTTGGCAGCGTGGTCACGCGGCTGATCACACTGTCGCCAGTGCCTGTGCTGGTGTGCAAAAAGGCCTCCGGGTCTGAAGACAACCCCCAACGGGCCAAGCCGACGCAGACTCAGGACGACATCGGATCTCGGACAGGCACGCCGATCTAGGGCAACGCCCTGGCCCAAAAGTTCTTGGGTTCATTCTTCCTTGGGCTCAGCCTCTCAGTCCTGCTTGGGCTCAGTCCTGTTCAGGCACGCCGCGTATCGAAGCGCGCGCGTGCGACTCGCGGCCGCGAGCCATTTCTTTGTCCAGCACGCGCTGCAACTTGTCCAATGCGCCGTGAAAAGCTTCCGGCACCGAGGCTGCCTCGTGGCCCACGGCTGTAGGCTGACGGCCGGCAACGCGCGCTTCCAGCGTGCACAGCTTGTCATTGGCGCCATGGCGGGTCGGGCTGGCGTCGCTCATGTGGACCTCAATGCGTGTGACATGGTCCTGGTGACGCGCCAATTTGGTCCTCAACTCGCGTTCGACCCAACCGGCCAGCGATTCGTCCCCCTGAACGTTCTTGTCTGTATTGAGCTGTATTTGCATGCTTTGTCTCCTTGGGTCAGCGTTTGGGGCGCGTCAGAGTTGAAACGCCAGGGGTGTCTTTGAAGCCGGATCGGTGGGCACGAGGGCGCTGAGCTGTTGCTCTTCACAGACCATAACGCAGCACCAGGCCATAACAAAGCCCAGCCCACATGATGAAAAAAAGAGGTGTGCCCACACGCACAAAATCGTTGAAGCGGTAGCCGCCTGCGTTCATCACCAACAGGTTGGTCTGGTAGCCCATCGGCGTCAGGAAACACAGGTTGCAGCCAAACAGTACGGCCAGCACAAAAGGCTCAGGCGGCACCCCCAATGAGCGCGCCAGTTCGATGCCCAAAGGTGTGCCGATGGCAGCAGCGGCGTTGTTGGACACAAAGTTGGTGATCAAACCCATCAGGCCCATCAACAGTGCCAGCACCCAGGCCGGGCTCAGGTTGCCCGCCACATGAGCCAGTTGCAGCGCCCCCCAGGCCGTGGCGCCAGTGATATCCAGCGCATCGCCCAAAGCCAGGCTGGCCGCCACCAGCAAGATGACCTTGACCGACAGCGACTGCGCCACGTCGTCCCAGGACAAGCAGCGCGTGGTCAGCAGCGCCATCACGCCGCCCAGCGCTGCCAGGGCAATCGGCAGCGTCTTGGTGGCGGCCAGCAGCACCACCACCGCCATGATCAACATCGCGATGTTGGCCTTGTGCTGGCGCGGCAAGGTGTATTGCGCGTCCAGCAGCAAGCCATGGCCTTGGCGTTGCACGCGCCTGATGTCTTCGCTGTTGCCCTGCAGCAGCAGGATGTCACCCGCGCCGATGACGCGGCTGGCCAGCTCTTCGCGCTGCCAGCCCTCATGCTGCTGCCGCGGCCGCAAGCCCACGACAACGGTGCTGTAGTGGTCGGCAAAGCGCTCTTGGCGGATCGTGCGGCCGACCAGAGGCGACTCGGGCGTGATGATCAGTTGGGCGACCACCGCTGAAGCCAACGGCTTGGAAGACTTGGGGCCAGCCTCTTCTTCGGCGTGCACCGTCTCGGTGTCCACGTCATGCAAGGCCACGTGCAACGTGGCTTCGAAATCCTTCAAGTCGCTGGCGGTGGCCTGGATCAACAAGCGATCGTCGGCGCGCAAAGTCATCGAAGGCAGCTTGGCCATCGCCCGGCCGTTGCGCCGCAACTCGCGCAATTGCAGCCGGTGTCCGGTGGCGCTGAAAGCTTCACGCAGGTGTTTGCCCTCCAGCCAGCCACCCGCTTCCACGCGCAATTCAGCGTCAAAGACCTGCTCGGAAAACTCTTCGGCGGGTGGGTGCACGTGGGTCAACATGCGGGGTGCCACCAGCCACAGGTAGGCCAGCGCAGGCACTGCGGCCACTGCGACGATGGGCGCAAAGCTGAACATCCCGATCGGCGCCACGCCCATGCCGACGGCCAGCGAAACCACGATCAGGTTGGTGGATGTGCCGATGGTGGTGGCCATGCCACCAATCAGCACCGCGTAGTTCATCGGCAGCAGCATCGTGCCGGCGGACGCTTTGGCACGCTTGGCTGCTGCCAGGATCAACGGGATCAGCAACACCACCACCGGCGTGTCGTTGATGACGCCGCTGACACTGGCGGCGCCCACCATCACGGCCAGCAACGCCAGCCTGGGCTGTTTGCCGACCCAGCCCGCCAGCACGCGCGCTGCAGGCTCCAGTGCGCCCGTCAGCACCAAGCCTTGCCCGAGCACCATCAAGCCGCAAATGGCCATCAAAGCCGGGTGGCCGAAGCCGGCAAAATAGCGCATCGGGTCGGTCTGCCCCTCGGGCGTGGACAGTGGCGCCAGCACGAAAATCGCCGGCAGGGCCACCAGGATGCCCAGGCAGACAGTGGTGATCGGCAGACGGTCCCAGATGAAGAGCACAAAAACCAGGCCGGCAAAGACCAGCATGCCCAGCCCGTGGGGGCTGAGGGTTGCCGAGGCGGCGGCCACTGTGCCCAGATCAGCCGCCATGCCGGGTGCTCAGCCACATGCAAACTGCAGATGCGTCTATGTCCTGTTCTCCGTCAAATGGGATCTTGCGGCCTGTGGCCTCGGCTGTTGCGGCAGATGTTGCGGCAGATGTTGCGCCGGACGTTGCGCCAGACGTTGCGATGTGCGTCGGGCACCCAAGCCGGCGCCACCTGGTCAGATGCGCATTTTCAAGCCCACGCTGACAGCCCACGCACGCCCGCGGCCGCTGTCGCGGTCGGGGCGCGGCCAGAAGTGGCCCAACAGCACCTCGCCAATCAACCAGTCCTTGTAGATCGGCTGCTCCCAGCGTGATTGCACCCCGTAGTCGGTGAGCAAGACGCCCGAGCCCTGGGCGCCATTGGTCAGCAGCTCCAGCGACAACTGCTTTTGCGCGCCGAATGAACGGAACATGCCCAGGTTGCTGAACCACTCGAACTTCTCGGACTTCTGGGTGATCGTGGCCACGCTGATCCAGCGGCTGTTGAGCACAGGCGACAGCCGATGCTCGATGGAAAAGGCCGTGGTCGAGCCCAGCTTGTCGTCGGAGCTGTAAAAGATCGATTCACGGAACTCGGCGCGGGTCACGGGCCCCAGCGTCCAGGGCTTGCGATAGCGCGCTTGCACGTAGGGCTTCAACCCGCCTCTGAAACCCACGCGCAAGTCGATCTCATC
The DNA here is from genome assembly GCA_038324515.1 of Burkholderiales bacterium. Taxonomy (GTDB): domain Bacteria; phylum Pseudomonadota; class Gammaproteobacteria; order Burkholderiales; family Burkholderiaceae_C; genus Rubrivivax. The sequence goes on along the minus strand of JBBQIB010000087.1, from coordinate 5,388 downwards.
GTTGACCAAGCGCCCCAAGCCGGCGAAAAACGAACCGTCCAGCGAGCTGCGGGTGGCAGGCAGCTCTTGCTGGCGCTGCAGCGCGCCAGGCTGGTCACGCACGATGTTGCGCTCTTCATCGCGGCCGATGAAAAGATAGGTGGACTTGTCGATGTTGGGCAGCGCAAAGCGGGCGTCAAAGCGCAGGTCGATGTCGACATCCTGATCCTGGCGCTTGAAGACACGCAGGCGCAATTCACCATCGCTGACCTTGCCGCCGTCCTCGAAAGGCCGGTCGCCAAACCAGCTGTCGACGCCGCGTGCCAGCCATTCGGCGCTGGCGCGTACCGAGCGGCGGGCGCTCTCGGCCATTTCTTCTGCAGCGTTGGGCGCAGCCGCGTTGGCAGCCGCGTTGGCAGCCGGTTTGGCAGCTGATGCAGCCTGTGCCTGGGCAGGGCTGCCGAGCCCACTCAGTGCCAGCATCAAGGCCGCAACAGCGGCGAAGGTCGATCCACGCAAACAGACTTGGCAGGTGGTCATGGCATTGACTGCGGGTTGCAGCTGGAGTTGAGGAGGCTTGGCCACAGTCCCGTCAGTCGGGCCTGGCAGGCACCAGGGTGTCGAGTTTGCCGTCAACCTCGCCCATGTAGGCCGACAAAGACCTTGTGGATTCCGCGAGCTTGTCTTGCAAATTCTGTTCAACCTGGCTCAGACGGGTGTTCAGCTCGCGGGTGGAGGCGGCCTGCTGCGCTTCGAGCTTGCGCAGTTCGGAGTCCAGAAAAACACGCAGATCGGTGAAGCGCGAGGCTTCGGCGGTGTCAGCCAGCTCACGGTGCGACTTCAACTCTTTGGCATAGCGCCGCGCTTCGAGGATGACGCCGGCTTGCTGAAACACGATGTAGACCAAGAACATCGCGCTCAAAGCGACCGTGACAACCAACATCACCAGACCCAGCGGTGCCTGCAGCTCGGCAAACCCCAGCGACAAAGTCGTCGACGCGGTGAAGGCGGTCCAGTTCAACAGCGCAAAGACACCCAAGGCCGCCAGGGACAGGGCAATCAACAGGGATCTGATATTCATTGTGTTTCCTGCAGCGCAAGGTGCGGCTGGGCGGATAGGAGCAACAGGTCGAGGCCTGCAAAAAAACCATGGCGATGGGCAAAGAATTCGCGTTGATGGCACCCTTGCCCCTATGCTTTGCTTGATCTTCGCATGCCTCGGCCCTGCAACGGCAAAAACTATGCCCAAGGGCAGCCAAGGACAGAAGACTTGCAGCAAAGGCCGCGGGCGGATGTGGTTTTAGGGCGTGCGTGCAGTGCACCCTGACGGCACTGAATTGATCAACCTCATTTTGTTTTGTGCGCGACCGTCCAGAATACGCATCAGATTCACCATCGTTTACGCCATCCAATAGAGAGGCCCATTCATGAATGCCATCACCGAAGACCAGCGCGACAAACTTGTGTCCGACTTGAAAAACGTCATCCTGGACGCTGAAGAGTTGCTGAAGATGACAGCCAGCGACGCGGGAGTGGAAGCCGTCGCACTGCGCGAGCGGGTGCGCGAACGGCTGGCCCAAGCCAAACACGGCCTTCTCGATCTGCAGGAAAACACATTGGCAAAAGCCAAGGCCGCTACTCGCAAGGCTGACGACTACGTGCACGACCATCCCTGGCCCTCCGTCGCTGTGGCCGCAGGCGTGGGCTTGCTGGTCGGCCTGCTGATCGGCCGCCGCTAAAATCATCTGTTATGCCAGCTGCGCCGCCTTGTGAGTTCACCCTCTGCTGATGGCTGATTCCAGCCGTCCAGGATTGCTGGCCGCCGCACGGCGGCTGATGTCCAGCACGGCCGCATGGGGCGAAGTACGCCTGAGCCTGCTGGCCAACGACCTGGAGTTGGAGAAGCTGCGGGTGCTGGACAGCCTGAGCTGGCTGGCGCTGGCTGCCGTGGGCGGTGCGGCCGGATTGGGGTTGTTCAGCGCTGGTTTGTTGATGTTGTTGCAGCCGCCCCAGCGCTGGTGGGCGATGCTGCTGCTGGGGTTGCTCTATCTGGCCGGCGCCTGGTTTGGCCTCGGCCTGGCACGGCAAAAGCTGAGAGCAAAGCCGGGGCCCTTCGATGCCAGCCTGGCGGAGCTGCGGCGAGACCAGGCTGCCTTGACGCCTGCAACAAGCGACACTGCGGCTGCGCCTGCGCCTGCGCCCTCTCCCCGCAGAACCAGGCAGGCCGGTGCAGCTGCCCCAGCCGCCCCAGCTGCATCCGATGCAGCCACCACTGCCACAGCCGAGTTGTCGGCTGCCGTGGCTGCGCTGCGCCAAGCATTCGCTACGGCAAGCGTTGGCAAGCGCGCGCCTGGGCCAGGCGCACCCTGAGACCCATGTTTTTTGCCCGCCATCAGCGCGAATTGCTTTTGCAACGCGAGCATCTCATTGCCCGCAGCGCCCAGATGCGCCTGAGCCTGGCGCAAGACAGCCAGCCACTGCAGCGGCCCGCGGCCGTCTTTGACCAGGTGCAAGGCGCGCTGGTTTGGCTGATGGGACATCCCGGCTGGTCGATGAGCGGACTGGCACTGCTGTTTCTGCTGCGCCCCCGCCGGTCGCGCAGAGGCAGGCCTGTCGGACTGCGACAGGGAGTAGGCTACGTCTCGCGGTGGGCAGGGCGAGTGTGGTGGGGCTGGCAGCTCTGGCAACGCGCCCAGCGCTGGTTGCGTGAAGAACCTGGGCACCGACCCAGGGTCTCGGACCACTTCTAGGCCAAGCCAGGCGCCCCTCCACTTGGATCATGCGGGACCGGGCTGCGGGCCCTGAAATTTTTATCAGGATCAACTGCACCGATGCCACAGGAACCCGCGCAAGCAGCATCAACCTGGTTCCATTGGAACCTGAAGGGCCGGCATCCCGTACTGCATTTGTGCGGCGCCTGGCGGCTGGCGTCGTTGCCGGAGATCGAAAGTGACTTGTCGACACAAGCCTGGCCAGCGTCCAACAGCAACTTCAGCGTCGACGCCGACGCGCTGCAGCAGATCGACTCTGCCGCCGCGCTGGTGCTGCTGCGCCATCTGCAGCTCAAGGGTGGCCAGAGTGACCTCAGCTTTGCTGCTGCGTCAACAGCGCCTGCTGCGGCGGACAGGGCGGCAGACAACGCAGCGAACACGGCAGCGGGCAACGCTGCAGACCGCGCTGCAGACCGCGCTGCAGACAACGCTGCAGACAACTCAGCAGCGCAGAGCATTGCCTGGCTCTCACTCAAAGAAAGCCATGGCCGCATCCTGACGCTGGTGCACCAGCACCTCGCCGCCGGCCTGCAGCTGAAGCAAGCCAAGGCCGAGAACTTGATCACCTACATCGGGCGGGTCAGCAGCCAGGTGGCGGGCATGCTGCTCAGCCACCTGAACTTTCTGGGCGCAACCTTGGCGGCACTTTTTTCCGTGCTGCTGCGACCCTCCCGACTGCGTCTGCGAGAGTTGACGGTGCAGTTGGAGCAATGCGCGTTGAATGCCGTTCCGGTGGTCAGCCTGGTGACCTTGCTGATTGGCGTGGTGGTGGCTTACCTGCTGGGTTTGCAGGCCGAGAAGTACGGCGCCAACATCTTTGTGGTCGATGGCGTGGGCGTCGGCGCGACGCGCGAGTTTGCGCCGATCATCGTTGCCGTGGTGGTGGCAGGGCGCTCAGGCGCGGCTTTCACGGCGCAGTTGGGCTCCATGCGCCTGACCGAAGAAACCGACGCCATCCAGACCCTGGGGCTCGATGTCTGGCAGGTGCTGGTGGTACCGCGTGTGCTGGCGTTGATGGTGGCGCTGCCGCTGCTGGTCTTCGTGGGCGACGTGATGAGCCTGTTGGGTGCGATGTTTGTCTCCACCGTGATGCTGGATCTGACACCTGCGGGTTTTTTGAACCGGCTGCAGGAGACGCTGGATCTGCGCCATGTGGTCATCGGCCTGGCCAAGGCGCCGGTGTTCGCCTTGACCATCGCCGTGATCGCCACCCGCATGGGCATGACAGTGGGCCGCGACACCCGCGCCGTGGGTGCTGCCACTACTTCTACGGTGGTGCAGAGCATCGTTGCGGTGATCTTGCTCGATGCCGCCTTCGCGGTCCTGTTTCAGGCGCTTGGACTATGACCGTGCCGGTCATCGAAATCGATCAGGTGGTCACGCGCTTTGGCAAACAGACGGTGCACGACGGTGTCTCGTTCACGGTGCAGCCTGGCACTTTGGTGGCATTGATCGGCAGCAGCGGCACCGGCAAATCGGTGCTGTTGCGTGAGATGGTGGGGCTGCACCGGCCCAGTGCCGGGCAGGTGCGACTGCTGGGCACTGACGTGTGGGCGGCGAGTGAAGCTGAATTGCAGGCCGTGCGGCGGCGCTTTGGCATGATGTACCAGGACGGCGCCCTGTTCTCATCGTTGACGGTGGCCCAGAATGTCGCCGTACCGCTGCGTGAGCACACACGGCTGAGCAGCGACACCATCGATGCCTTGGTGGCGTTGCGGCTGCTGCAATCTGGCTTGACGGTAGAAACAGGCCACAAGCTGCCCAGCGAATTGTCGGGCGGCATGCGCAAACGCGCGGCGATTGCACGGGCCATTGCGCTGGAGCCCGAGCTGCTGTTTCTGGACGAACCAACCTCGGGCCTGGACCCGATCACGGCACGCGCCTTTGACCGCCTGGTGCGCTCTTTGGTCGATGACCTGGGCATCACGGTGTTGCTCGTGACGCATGACCTCGACACGCTGCTGACCGTGGTCGACCGACTGATCGTGCTGTCCAAAGGCCATGTGCTGGCCGATGGCACGGTGCACGAGGTGATGGCGGTGGACGATGCCTGGGTGCAGGAGTATTTTTCGGCACGGCATATGGTCAATCCGGACCACAACCCCGGAGCGCAACCCGGCAACGGCGGCAACAGCGCCCCAAGGAGCAAAGCAGATGGGTGAAACAAATGGAAGCTGAAGCCCGATACACCTGGGTGGGTGCCGCTGTGCTGGCGTTGCTGCTGAGCTTGGTGGCGGCCATTGTCTGGCTGACCGACTTTGGCAGCAAGAGCGACTTGCAGCGCTTCGCGATCTACTTTGAAGAGCAGGCGCTGGACGGGCTGGAAGTGGGTGGTGAGGTGCGCGTGCGTGGCATCAACATCGGGCGCGTCGAGGACTATGCGCTGTCAACCACCACGCTCAACCGCGTGCGGGTCGAGATCAGGCTGGACAAGCGCGCCGACGTGCGCGAGAACACCGTGGCCGTGATCAGCCGCAACCTGGTCACGGGCATCGCGGCCATCAATCTGATCACCCGCGAACCTGCTGGCGCAGCGTTGACTCGCATTGAAGAAGGCAACCAGCTGCCGGTGATCGGCGAGGGCCGCTCGGGCATGGACGAGATGACCGGCCGGGTCAACCGCGTCGGCGACCTGGCC
>JBBQIB010000086.1:0-14623 GCA_038324515.1 Burkholderiales bacterium | reverse complement strand
CTGCTCACCGCCGTAAAGCGCTTCGGCCAGCGCCAGCGCGGTTTCGGTCTTGCCGACCCCTGAAGTGCCGGCGAGCATGAATACACCAATCGGCTTGCTCGGGTTGTCCAGGCCGGCGCGGCTGGTCTGGATGCGCTTGGCAATCATCTCCATGGCGTGGTCTTGCCCGATGACGCGCTGCGCCAGAGCGCCTGCCACTTTCAAGATGGTCTCGATCTCGTTGCGGGCCATGCGGCCCACGGGGATGCCGGTCCAGTCGCCCACCACCGCGGCCACGGCCTGATAGTCGACAGTGGGCAGGATCAGCGGGGTTTCGCCCTGCAGCGTGGTCAGCTTGTCCTGCACCACCTTCAGCTGCGCCAGGTCGGCTTGCCGCTGGGCTTCGATATCCCCCGCGGTCAGGCCTTCGGCGGCGGCAGACTCGGCGGCAGCGGCTTCCAGGTTGCTGCCGGTGCCTTCTACCGGCTTCACCCCGCTGCGCAGCTTGGCGCGCAGGGCCAGCAGTTCGTCCACCAGGGTCTTCTCTTCGGCCCAGCGCACGTCCAATGCGGCCAGCCGCTTGCGTTCGCTGATCAGCAGTTCGGTGGCATCGGCCTCGCGCTTGCCGGTCTCGACGCCAATGGCCTTCTCGCGGCCAATGATGCCCAGCTCGGTTTCCAGCGCCTCGATGCGCTTTCTGCAGTCGTCCACCTCGGCCGGCGTGGCGTGCAGGCTGACGGCCACGCGCGCGCAGGCGGTGTCGAGCAGGCTGACGCTCTTATCGGGCAGCTGGCGCGCCGGAATGTAGCGGTGGCTCAGCTTGACCGCGGCTTCCAGCGCTTCATCCAATATCTGCACCTGGTGGTGTTTCTCCATCGTGCTGGCCACGCCGCGCATCATCAAAATGGCTTTGGGCTCGTCGGGTTCGTCCACTTGCACCGTCTGGAAGCGGCGGGTGAGCGCGGGGTCTTTCTCGATGTGTTTCTTGTATTCAGCAAACGTGGTGGCGCCCACGGTACGCAGCGTGCCGCGCGCCAGCGCAGGCTTCAGCAGGTTGGCCGCGTCGCCGGTTCCGGCCGCGCCGCCTGCACCCACCAGCGTGTGGGTCTCGTCGATGAACAGGATGATGGGCTTGGGGCTGCCCTGCACTTCGTCGATGACGCTGCGCAGGCGTTGCTCGAACTCGCCCTTCATGCTGGCGCCGGCCTGCAGCAGGCCGACGTCCAGCGCCAGCAACTGCACGTCTTTCAGGCTGGGTGGCACGTCGCCCCGGGCGATACGCTGGGCAAAGCCCTCGACCACGGCCGTCTTGCCGACACCGGCCTCGCCGACCAGGATGGGGTTGTTCTGGCGCCGGCGCATCAGGATGTCGACGACCTGCCTGATCTCGTCGTCGCGGCCGACGATCGGGTCCATCTTGCCGTCGCGGGCCTGCGCCGTCAGGTCGACGGTGAACTTCTTCAGCGCTTCCTGCTTGCCCATGGCCGCGGGCGCGATGGCGCCACTGGCCTCGCCGGGCGCGGCGCCGCCGCCACCGCCGGATGAACCGTCGCTGGCGCCTTGCCCATCTTCTGGCGACCCGGCCACGATCTTGGGCAGCGCGTCGGACAGATCGTCGACCTTGAGTTTCTCGAACTGCCGGCTGATGGCCACCAGCGCATTGCGCAGGTTCTTGGTCTTGAGCATGCCCACCAGCATGTAGCCGCTGCGCACCACATGGTCGCCGTACAGCAGCGTGCCGTAAACCCAGCCGCGCTCGATGGAATCGGCAATGTTCTCGGCAATGCCACTGATGCTGGTGGCGCCGCGCGGCAGGCGGTCGAGCGCGCTCGTCAGGTCCTTGGCCAGGGCCGACATGTCAAGCTGGTAGTGCTTGATGACCCGGTGCCAGTCGGAGTCCTGGCTTTGCAGCAACTGGGCCAGAAAGTGTTCCAGCTCGACATAGGGGTTGCCGCGCAGCTTGCAGAACACGGTCGCCCCTTCCACCGCCTTGTAGGCCGGCGCATTGAGCTTGCCGAAAAGGGTGACGCGATTGATTTCAGCCATGGTGCTACATCCTCAGAATGTCAATGGGTTCGGAACGAGGTTCAGCGCGGCCGGGGTGCCTGCGGGCGGGCTGCCCAGCCAGGTTGTCCAGCCCAGACGGCCGCAGCGGCCAGGGCGGCAGGCGGGCACCTGGGGGCGATCGAGCGCCAGCCGCAGGTCCCAGCCATATTCGAGACCGACGTAGTGCTTGATCAGTGCCTGCACGGCGGGCAACGCTTGACCCGTTGGCAGCAGCGACTCGAAGGCCGCCAGCGACAGCGGGCCGATGTGGATACGGAAATGGTGTTGCCGGTCGAACACGGCCCGCCCCAGCACCGCGCTGACCCCCAGTTGCGATGTGGACTGGCGGCGCGACGCGGCGCGCCGGCCGATGCGGGTGCGCTCGCTGGCTGGCAGTGGCATCCAGCGGCCGACGAACTGCTCCACCCGAACCCCCATGCCCAGGTAGCCCGACAGCAGAAGGGCCAGGCCATCGGCATGGCGGGTCTGGCGTGTCAGCAGGCCGGTGAAGGCCAGCCGCGCATGGTCGGGCGCTGCGTCGCGCTGGCGCCAGGCCGACCCGCCCACACCGATGAGCGAGCCCACATAGTCGGCAAAGCGGTCTTCGTCGGGGCGGTCCAGGCTGGCGGTGGGCTGGGCCTGGGCCCAGGCACGGTAGAACAGCAGCAACAGCCGATGGTGGAACAGGTCGGCAAAGCGGCCGAAGGTCTCGTCGGCCTTGTGCATGCGCCGTTCGCGCGCGTAAGCCGTCAGGTGCAGCGGCAACGGTCCGTTGGGGCCGAAGAGGCCGAAAAATCGAACCTCGATGCGGGGCTTGCCGGAACGGTCTTGCAGGCTGACCGCCGACAACTCGCTGGGCGCGAACGACAGTTCGGCCGCCTGACCCAGCCGCACCGGCTCGTCGACCGGCCTTCGCGCGGTTCCCAGCCGGGGTTTGTCGCGGTGGTGGGCATCCACCTGCCGCATCACATGCAGAAATTCATGTCGGTAAGGCGCCTTGGCCACCTCGATCAGCGGGTCTGGACGCGGACTACGCGGTGGCTTTGCGGCGGGCGGGATAGCGGGCGGAGCGACTGATGTGGCGGCTGGGCCGATCGGGACTGGCAGAGCGGCCGGGACAGGCAGGACAGGCGGGACAGGCGGGACAGGCGTCAAAGCGCCCAGCCCCATGGCCAGCCCGGCATCGAAGTCAGCGAACAGGTCGGCCAGACTGGCGCTGGCTGTGCCCGTTGTACTGCCTTCGCCCCGTGGCCCGCCAGGCGGGCTGCTCACAGGATCGGTCGGGTCCCGCACCGCGGCCTCCCGTTGAGGATGTCGCCGCGGTTGGCGGAATGCAGCCGAAGTTGGGTAAAGCCGTTCATCGACACATGGCGGGCGATGAATCGCTCGAGCACGCAGCCCAGCAGAAAGGCGCTGGCGCCCTCGAAGGACAGGTCTTCCACCTCGATCGTTACCGCCACGCCGCGGCCGAAGGTGATGGGCCCGGGCATCGGCAGACGCCGCACCACCGGTTGCATGCGCACCGAGCGCAGCCCGTCGATCTGGCGCTGCGCGCCGGCGTCGCCTGTGGGGGCGTAAAGCTGAAGTATCTGGCGCAGCGCGGCCGCCCCCTGTTCGGCATTGGTGTCGGTCAGCGACAGGTGGTTGAGCGAAAGTTGGTTGATCAGCTTCCAGTTCAGGTTCGCCTCGCGCAGGGCTGACATCGGCCGCGACGGTCCCTTGATCACCCGTATGGACTTGACGGGCGCCGTCTCGGCCAAGCCTAAGTCTGTGGGGCCACTGCCCACCGGCATCAGAACCGGCAGGTCGCGGTTGGTGCACAGCGCGCGCACGCCGATCTGCCGCAGTTCCACCGGAAAGGGGGCCTCATGCGCATCCACCACCGACAGGTAGACCTCGGTGCCGATGTAAGCCGTGCGCGGCCCATCGCGCTTTTGCACCTGCGACATCAGGCGCGGTTCGCGTTGGCAGGCGTAATAGGCGTCGTGGCCCTGTTGCTCGGTGTGAAAGGCGTTGTAGAAGGGCAGGAATCGCCATTCGCTGTTCAAGCCGCTGCCATAGCCGATGACTTCGGTGACGGTGTGTACCTCGAAGTCCAGGGGCCGGGTGCGGTCGGGCACGATATGAAATTCGCTGGTGTCGTTGGCCACGTGGATGCGGTCGCAGCGCCGGTCCAGCAGGTTGATGGCCGGCACGCAGTGCAGCGCCAGGCTGCTGGCATCCACCGACTGCAAGAGCGCCGTGTCAAGACGGGTGAACAGCAGGACGATGTCGACCTCGGTGCCGCCATGGCGCCGCAGCGCATCTCCCAACCCACAGACATCGAAGAACAGGAATCGCTGCGGAAAGGCGAAGTACTCTTGCAGCAGCCGGTAGCCCTGGAAGCCGTGCAGCGTTTCGGGCAACAGCGCCTGATCGTCGTCGAAGCCGCTCAGGTCGATGCACTCGCCGTCCAGCGCTTCGTGCCAGTTTGCCGGGCGCTGGGTCGGCAGTACCAGCACGCCAAGAGTGTGGCTGCCGGCCAGTTCGTGCAGGCGGTAGGCCACGTCGTCAAGACCGGCACAATGCAGGCGCAAGTCTTGCAAAGAGATTTGCGAGAAATCAAGCCCGGCAGTGGCGCGCAGCCGGATGCGCAGGCCCGAACGGTACTTGCGCCATTCAGGCACTGCGGCCATCGGCAGGTCGGCGGCATGGGTGAAGTATTCGGCCTGGGTCAGTTCCAGCGGCCACAGCGTCAGCGCCTGGCCAGTGCGGAATTCGCAGGTCGTGCTGGTTGCCTTGCCGGGCTGGCTGTGCATGACGCTGCCTCGCGGCAAGCTCAGCCCCTGGGCCAGCGCCGGGTCGTTCAGGTCCGGTTCGAGCCGCGCGATCAGCATGGCTGGCATCGGCGCCAGGAATTGCGGATAGACGATCTCAAGCAACCGCTGGGTGAAGCGCGGGAATTCGGCATCCAGCTTCAGCTGCACGCGCCCGGCCAGAAAAGCGAAGCCTTCGAGCAGGCGTTCGACATACGGGTCGGTGACCTCCAGGCCCTCCAGCCCAAGGCGCGCTGCGATCTTCGGAAACTGCTGGGCGAATTCCGCCCCCATCTCGCGCAGGTGGCGCAGTTCTTCGTTGTAATAGCGAAGCAGACGGGGGTCCATGCGCGGGCGTCAGCGGTCGAGTTCGCGCACAGTGACTCGTCCGGTCTCAAGGTCGATGTCGGTGCGCAACAACAATTCCAGCGGCACTGGCTGGGCCCACAGCTGGCCGCTGATGCGAAAGCCCACCAGATTGTGGTGGTCCAGTTGGGCATTGGAGGTCACGACTTCGACAACCAGGGTGTTGGCCAGGATGCGGGGCTCATGCTCGACGATGGCTTGCCTGACGCGCGACTGCAATTGCATCAGGTCCAGCCCCGAGGTCGACCGCCCCGACAACGCCGGCAGGCCGAAGTTCAATACCGATCGGCGCGCGTGGGGAACAGGCTCCCAGTCGAAACCTTCGCCGGGTGCGGTGGCGTTGAACAACCAGGCCAGATCGCGCAAGACGAGATCGCGAAGGCGGTTGCGGTTGATCACCCGGGCGTCAGTGGCCTCGACCTTGGTTTCGGGGTTCTCGTCGGTCAAGCGGTCCAGCAATGCCGGCTGCAACCGGTCGTGGTTGCGCAACGTGGCCATGGAAGTGCGCGCCTGGTGGCCGGTCAGCCGGCCGGCTGATCGAGCACCACCGAACGCAGGTCCATCAGACCGAAATCCTGCGAATCGGTGGTAACCAGGCGCTGGCCCAGGCCGACGAAATCACCCGGGGCGCGCTCACGCCAGTCGGTGCGGCGTGCCAGAGCCAGCAAGTCGCCGCTGGCGAGGTCGGTGTCGGGATAGCGCGTGGGAATCAGGCCCACTACGTCGCCACCGTTGGTGAACTCGAAATGCGCTGGCATCCACACCGCGTCGCGCAGGTCTTCAGGCGGGTCGATGTCCACCTTGGCCAGTCGATTCCAGGGCAGCCAGTAATAGCGGCCGTTGATCACGGCCTCCAGCGTGGGCCCCAGGCGGCCGTCGGCATCGGCAATCCACTCAAAGGCCTGCCCGTCGGCGGTACCCGTCGTGGCCGGAGCCTGTTCCAGCGCTTCAGCACGCAATTGCTGGGCCGCGTCATTCTCGCCCTGGCCTTCGCGCAGCATGGCTTCGATCAGCAGAGCCACCCAGGTCTCGGGTTCTCCAAACAGCACGGGCACTTTCTTGCCGGCAAAGACCTGCACGCGCAAGGTTTCGCAGGCAATGGCTTCGCGGTAGGTTTGCACCATCGGCAGCGTGCCGGCATCGAGTTCAAGCGAGACATTCAGCTGGTTTAGCGCCCGCTCCCACTGCCCCAGTACGCACAGCAACTGAAACAGGAAAACGCGCAATTTGGCGTCCTGGGGGTGAGTGCGTACCTGTTCGGTCAGCAGCTTCAAGGCGCGTACAGCGTCGCCTTCTCTTAGCGCCTGCTCTGCAGCGCGGGTATCGGCCATCGTGGTTGACTCGGTGTTTACCAGGGCGCGTCGGCCGCGCAAGAAAATACTGAACACAAACAGCAGCGAAGGATTGCTGCTAGTCGCCGCGCCCGGCCGGATTCTCGGTGAGGGGGACCCGAGCTCCGAGGCTTGGCCTCAGTGCCCGGGCAGGGGCATCAGCCCGTCACGTTTGCGGCGATCTTCCACTTGAAGATGCCAGCGCTCTCGGCCGCGCCTTTGGCGTTTTGCTTGAAGTACTCAAACGAAACTGTGGCGAAATTGAGTGTCACGTTTTCGGTCAAGCGGTCCTCACCACCCGAGCCACCGGTGCTGACCGAGGTCACGATGACTTGTTCCATCACGATCTCGATGTACTTTTGTTGGCCTTCGCCGGCCTTGCGGGCCAGCAACACGCACTTGGGAATGTGCGAACCCTTCGCCAGTGCACCCATCAGGGCCTGCGAGGCACTGTCGATGTACTTGGTGAAAGAAATATCCTGGAAGTTGGCCTTGCCAGCGCCACCGCCAGGGCCCGTGTGCGTGCTGCCCGATTGCGACATTCCCCAGCTCCACGCCAGAATGTCGACGTCGCCCTTGGGCCCTTGCGCCTTGTCTTTCGACTCGCCTTTGATCGTGGCGCCCAGATTGACGAACATGTCCATTGCCATAACAAACTCCTTGAAGATCGGCTTGGTAGCAAGCCATCAAATACTGCATGAAACGCTCGCCTCGGCGTGCGCCCCCAGACGTGCAGTCGACTGAGGTGGGTAGGGTGATGGAAATCGGGTGATCAGGCACCCTTGGCCGACGGTAGCTGTGACACCAGACGAAGGGAGACGGTCAGACCCTCCAACTGGTAATGCGGCCGCAGGAAAAACTTGGACTGGTAATAGCCCGGGTTGGCAGGGTCTTCGGACACGATCACCTCGGCCGCTGCCAACGGCCTGGAGGCCTTGGTGCTTTCTGATGAGTTGATCGGGTCGCCGTCAACATATTGGTTAATCCACTTGGCCAGCCAGCGTTCGACTTCGTCGCGCTCTTTGAACGAGCCGATCTTGTCGCGCACGATGCACTTCAGGTAATGCGCGAAGCGGCAGGTGGCAAACAGGTAAGGCAGGCGGGCGGCTAGCTTGGCATTGGCCGACGCATCGGGGTCGTCATACTCGGCTGGCTTGTGCAGAGATTGCGCGCCGATGAAAGCAGCAAAGTCGCTGTTCTTGCGGTGAACCAGAGGCATGAAGCCATTGCCGGCCAGTTCGGCCTCGCGTCGGTCTTCAATGGCGATCTCGGTCGGGCATTTCATGTCCACGCCGCCGTCGTCGGTGGGGAACGAATGGGTGGGCAGGTTTTGCACCGCGCCGCCAGACTCGATACCGCGGATGCGAGAGCACCAGCCGTATTCCTTGAAGGATCGGTTGATGTTGGTGGCCATGGCATAGGCCGCATTCGCCCAGGTGTACTTGCTGTGGTCGGCAGAACCTGTGTCTTCTTCGAAGTTGAAGGCCTCCACCGGATTGGTCTTGGCACCGTAGGGCAACCGCGAAAGGAAACGCGGCATCGCAAGGCCGATGTACTTGCTGTCCTCGGACTCGCGCAGCGAGCGCCACGCCGCGTAGTCGGGCGTAGAGAAGATCTTGGTCAAGTCACGCGGGTTGGCCAGCTCTTGCCACGAATCCATCTGCATCAACGTGGGCGATGCGCCAGAGATGAAAGGGCAGTGCGCCGCTGCAGCCACCTTGGCCATTTCGGTCATCAGTTCGACGTCTGGCGCACTTTGGTCGAAGTGGTAGTCGCCGACGATGGCGCCAAAAGGCTGGCCACCGAACTGGCTGAATTCCTCGCTGTAAACTTTCTTGAAGATGGGGCTCTGGTCCCAGTTGGTACCCTTGTAGCGCTTGAGCGTCTTGCCGAGTTCGGCTTTGCTGACGTTCATCACGCGAATCTTCAACTGTTCGTCGGTCTCGGTGTTGTTGACCATGTAGTGCAGGCCGCGCCAAGCACCCTCGAGCTTCTGAAAATCGTCTTGGTGCAGGATGAGGTTGACTTGGTCAGTTAGCTTCTTGTCGATTGCCGCGATCTTGGCCTCGATCGTGGCCACGACATCGCTGCCAATCAATTGGGTCTGGCCAAGCGCCTGCTGGGCCAGGGTTTGCACCGCTTGTTCGACGGCGCTCTTGGCATCGGCGGACTTGGGTTTGAATTCTTTTTGCAGCAGCGAAGCCAGGTCGCTGCCCTCCATCGTGACACTGGCCAGCGCGCTGCTGACTTGGGCTTCTGCCATTGGGGTTCCTTGTAGAGTGGGTCCGGGCTGCGGGGATCAGGTGTCGGCAGGTTTGGGCGTGGTTGCCAAGGCACCAAGCAGTGCCGGGTCGGACATCAGCTTGCCGATCAATTCTTCTGCGCCACCTTTGCCGTCCATGTAGGTCACCAGGTTCTGCAGCTGCTGGCGCGCTTCGAGCAATTTGTTCAGCGAGTCGACCTTGCGCGCCACGGCAGCGGGAGAAAAGTCATCCATGCTTTCAAAGGTGATGTCGACGCTCATGTTGCCCTCGCCTGTCAGCGAGTTGGGCACCTGAAACGCCACGCGGGGCTTCATGGCCTTCATGCGCGCGTCAAAGTTGTCAACGTCCACTTCGAGAAATTTGCGATCGGCCACCGGTGCCAATGGCTCGGCGGGCTTGCCCGACAGGTCGGCCAGCACGCCCATCACGAAGGGCAGCTGAACTTTTTTCTCGGCACCGTAGAGCTCGACGTCATACTCGATTTGGACGCGCGGCGCACGGTTTCGTGCAATGAATTTCTGACTGCTGCTCATGAACTGAACTCCTTTAAGGCGCTATTGCTCGATGCTATTCACTGGGGTAAGTTTTCTCTTAAATCGCTTTGCTCGTCAATAGCTATCTGTGCGGGTTGCGGGGTCGTCCGGACCCTCGACGGCGTTTGGATCCACCCCGACCATGTGCGCCACACCCGCCAAGGCCTCGGGCGCCAATGCCTTGATGAGTTGCAGGAAATTCTGGCCTATCAACTGGCGAGCGCGCCGAAGAAACAGCGGCGCCGGGTTGGTAGGCTCGGCGCGTTCAATGTAGCTGCAGATCATGTCGATGGCGCGAATCGCATCCTCTCGGGAGTTGATGCTGCCCGACAGGCTGCGTTGCCGGCCACTGCCCAGGGCACCCGAGTCTTCACTGCCGGCACTCGCGCCCCCGCGCCCGTCGCCTGCCTCGTCGTCCTCGGATGTCTTGTCCTCCTCGAGTGGCAGCAAACCGGCCACGCCGTTCACCAGCGCGTAAAGGGTCCGCAGGTCGGGCGCTGCGTCACTGCCCAGCTTATCGTTTGTCAGCGAGATCAGCTGCCGGGTCAAGATCACGGCGGCCTGGCATTGGGTGCGCAGTTCGGGTGCACGCTGGAGCGCGGCACCCAGCATCTTGGTGATCTGATGCCGGTCGGGCGGGGTTTCGTCCGCGCCGGCCTGCATCTGACCCAGCGCGATCAGCACGCTGCGGACTGTCAGGTCGCCTACCGCGCGGTCCTGGATCAGGCGCGACGTGCGCAGGTCGCCGATCAGGCCCTCGGATTCGCGCAGCGCGGTGAGAATGTTGACGCGGGCATAGGGGTCACCGTCGTCGGGATCAGGCATCGGGTGGACATGACCCCAGTGTTGTTCCATCAATCCGCAAATCAGCCGTAATCCCAGGCTGAGCGCACCGTAGCCGCTTGTGTGCAATTTGCCGCGTAGCCAAAGCAGGGCAATTCGCAAGTCACGTGAACGGTCGAGCAGGTCTTCAGACTGCCCGATCACAGCGCCCCAGTCGGCGGGCTCGGCAGCCGCGAAACTGGTCTCGGGTTTTCCCGCTGCCGATTGGTTCAGGGCCAATACGTCGTTGTCATATTCGAGGTCTGGCCCGCACGGTGCCGACTCGTCGTCCAGTGCCAGCAGCCAACCGCTGACCTTGCTTTCCTCGGATTCGAAATCGCTCATCAATCCACGGCAGGGTCAATCAACAAGGGTGGCCTGTGCGAACTCTCGGCAGGCCACGGACCGAGGCGAGCGCAGTGTCTCAGGCTTGTGTGTCGCTGAAAACCCCATCTTCGAAGATCAGGATAAAAGTGTCCACCCGTAGCCACGTGAACAAAGCAGGGTCATCAAATTCGGGGACGGGACGGGTAGCGGATTCATTAACAGTTCGCTAGGATTCGACCATAACAAAGATCAATAAGCGAGGTTGGGATGGCACATGCGAGCAGAGCCACCGAATGGCAGGTGGCCGGCATCTTGGGTTTTCTATTCAGCCTGCCGCTCGCGGCGCAAACTGCCCCCAATGCGGAACCGCCCCGCACACCTTCCGTAGTGCCATCGGCGTCTGATCTGGCACCGGTGAGAGTGGTACCCCCGGCGTCGAATGACGTTTCGGTACCACCCGCGGCGGTACCGCGCGAATTGGGCAAACCCGACGATGACGTGCGCATCGACATCTTGCGTTATGAGGTAGACGCTTCAGCCCCGGCAGCGTTGCGCGCACGCCTGGCAGACCTGACGAAAGACTTCGTCGGCAAGAACAGGGGCTTCGAGGATTTGAACAGTGCCAGGGTCGAAGTCACACGTTTCCTGCAAAGCGAGCTGGGTTACTACCTGGGTTATGCCTTTGTGCCAGAACAGGACTTTCGCAATGGCGTCGTGCGCATCGCGGTGCTGGAGGGGCGGCTAGACCGCGTTGTGCTGTGCTGGCCCGGCAAACCCCTGCCTGCAGCATGCCCGCGCCCGTCGGCCACGCCGGGCAAAGCGGCACTGGCGCTACCGGTTCGCGAAGATGTTGTGCAGCGCTATCTAGACCGCCTGCAGGCGGGCAGTGTGCTGCTGGTACGCGACGTGGAGCGGGTGGTCTTTCTCGTAAATGACCTGCGGGGTCTTCGGGCGCGCTTCGATGTGCAGGCAGGCAGCCGTCCGGGAACGGCCAACATCGTGGTCACCCCCGAGCCTGAAGCGGTATGGTCGGGCAAGGTGGATGCCGATACGAACGGCTCGCGCTTTCTGGGCGAGTACCGGCTGAGCGGCCTGCTGCAGATGAACAGCCCCTTCGGCCGGGGCGATGGCTTCACCGCCAATGCACTGGTGTCCAACACCGCGGGCCTGGCCTTCGGGCTGCTGGGCTACACATCGCCCGTGGGCAGCGACGGCATCAAGGTCGGCGGTTCGCTGTCGGCGGTCAATTACCAGCTCGACAAGACGATATTCCCGCTCGATCTTCAGGGCAGCGCCGTCAACACTGCGGTCTATGCGCTTTATCCCTTCATCCGCTCGCGGAACCTCAACTTGTTCACGGTGGGGTCGGTCGAACACAAGCAATACGAGGACAAGCAGGTCGAGGCGGGCAGCAAGACCCGCAAGACGGTGGACACGCTGTCGCTGGGGGTCACCGGAGATTTTCGCGACGCGGTGCTGGGGGGTGCTGTGAGCACTTACGACAGCACCCTGGTGACCGGGCAGGTGAAATACCCCGATGGTCGCCCGGGCGGGCTGGACGATGCGCCGAGCTTCAGCAAGCTCACCTTCGGCTATTCGCGGCTGCAGGACCTGCAATTCCTGATTCCGTCGATGACCGACAGGAAGTCTGGCAAGGTGTTGGCCTACGTGTCGCTGCGGGGCCAGATGGCCTTTGACAATCTGGACACGACAGAACAGTTCCGGCTTGGCGGCCCCGAAGGCGTGCGGGCCTTCGCCATCGGCGAAGGCACTGGCGACGAAGGCATGGTGCTGAGCCTGGAGGCGCGCCTGCTGCCGCCCGAGTCATGGTTTGGCCGCATTTCCAGCGAGCTGGCGGTCAGCGCCTTCTTCGATGCCGGCTTTGTGCGCTACCGGCACAAGCTGTCGGCAGCGGCCCTGGCGTCGTTGCCCAACACCGGCACATTCACTGGCCTGGGCCTGGGTGTGTCGTGGGTCCGCCCCGGTGAATACGCGGTGCGCTTCAACCTGGCCACTCCGCTGTCGGGCAGCCCGCGCAGTGACCCGTTGGAACGCAAGGCACGGCTGTACCTGCAGGCAACCAAGTTCTTCAATTGATTCGGTTCCGTGCCGCTTGCGGCACCGACAAGGTGAGTGCCATGACCATGATGTTGCCCCAGCCCCAGCCCCAGCCGCAGCACCAAGCCCTGCGCCGGCGGCACTCTTTGCGCCATTTCCTGTTGCGCCCGGTCAGCCTGGCGGTGGCTTTGGCGGTGGGCGCTCCTGCCGCCTTCGGCCTGCCCCAGGGTGCACAGCCCACCTTCGGCCAGACCGACGTGAATCAGGTCAGCCCCACGCTGCTGAACATCCAGCAGTCCACCCGCAAAGCAGGCCTCGACTGGACCAGCTTCTCGATCGGCGCCAACGAGCGGGTGGTGGTCAGCCAGCCCGACCGCACGTCAGTGCTGCTGAACCGGGTGGTGGGCAACGACCCATCGCAGATTCTGGGCAGCTTGCAGTCCAACGGCTCGGTATGGCTGATCAACCCGCGGGGCGTTGTCTTTGGCGCCAACAGCCGGGTGGACGTGGGCGGTTTGCTGGCCAGCACACTGTCGATGAGCAACGAAGACATGGCCTCGGGCCGGCTGACGTTAAGCCGCCAGGGCGGCAGTGCTGGCGCGCTGCGCGCCGAGGGCGTGATCCATGCCGAGGGTGGCAGCGTGGTACTGGTGGCACCCGATTTGACGCACACTGGGCACATTCAGGCCGGGCGCATCGGCCTGGCCGCCGCCAGCCAGGTGGACGTGGATGTCGAAGGTGACGGGCTGATCTTTTTCAACGTCCGCAACGACGACAGTCTGGTCACCCGGCTCCACCACCTTGGCAGCTTGCGTGCCGATGGCGGCACGGCCGAGTTGCGCGCGGCGGCACGTGCCGGCTTTGCCGATACGGTGCTGAATCTCGAAGGCGTGGTGCAGGCGCGCTCGATCGGGCGCCGCGAGGGCCGGATTTTGATCGACGGCGGTGCCGACGGCATCACACGCGTGGCGGGCACCCTTGACGCCACAGGCGCCGGCGCGGGCGAGCGCGGCGGCGACATCGTGGTGCTGGGGCAGAAGGTGGGTTTGACCGGCGGCGCCGTGATAGACGCATCGGGCGTGACCGGGGGCGGCGGCATTCGCGTCGGCGGCGATTACCAGGGCGTGAACCCAGCCCTGCGCAATGCCGAGATGCTGACGGTGCTGCCGGGCGCGCGGCTGTCGGCTGACGCCACAGGGCAGGGCGATGGCGGACGAATCATCTTGTGGTCAGACGTGGGCACACGGTTCCACGGTGGCATCAGTGGCCGCGGCGGCGCCCTGGGCGGGAACGGCGGCTTTGTCGAGGTGTCGGGCCGGCAGAACCTGGACTTTCGGGGCACGGTTGACTTGTCCGCAAGCCAAGGTTCTCCAGGGCACCTGCTGCTTGACCCGGCGATCATCACCATCCAACAGACAGACGCCGATATCGATGGTGCTGGAGGGGGCGATCTGGTGGGTCCGAATTTACTGTTCGCCTCCTTTCCGGGCGTCACGAGCATCATCACGACTGGCGCTTTGAACACCCAGCTCCTTCTCGGTACGCCCGTAACGCTGGAGGCCACGCTAACGATCAATGTGAACAACACGACGCCGATTTTGGGCACCGGCTCGCTCACGCTGAGGGCGGGCGGCGACATCAATATCAACGGCAGCATTACCGCCACAGGCGGCATCAACCTGCAGGCCAACAACGATACCGTTGGCACGGCCACCGGCTCTGGCCGCGTGGTACTTGCGCAAAACACCACGCTAAATGCCGGCGGGGGTGTGTTGACCATCAGCGGCGCAGGCACTCATTCCATCGGTGGCGACCTGACGGCGGGCAGCTTGGCGGTCACTGGGAATGTGAGCTTGGCTGGCGCCGGGGTTCGGGTGTTCAACCTGACAAGTGGAACTTCGACAATTTCCGTCAATATCAGCGAGAGCGTGGCGGGCATTGGCCTGACCAAAGAAGGTGCAGGCACGCTGACGCTATCGGGTAACAACACCTACACCGGTGCGACGCTCATCAGTCAAGGCGTGCTGAGGGCGGCCAACAGCGCAGCGCTGGGGACGGCGGCTGCCGGCACGATCGTGGCTGACGGAGCAGCGCTGGAATTG
>JBBQIB010000085.1:0-14748 GCA_038324515.1 Burkholderiales bacterium | reverse complement strand
CGCGGCGCAGGCGCTTGCTGATCGGCCGCGACCGACTGGGTGTCAAGCCGCTGTACGTCGCGCAAGACGGCAAGCGCCTGGCCTTTGCCACCGAAGCCAAAGCGCTGCTGCAACTGCCGGGCATGCGAGCCGAGCTCAATCGCGATGTGCTGCCCGACTATCTGCATCTGGGTTATGTGCCGGCGCCGCACAGCATCTTCAAAGGCATTCGCAAGTTGCCGCCCGCCACGCTTCTGGCGGTTGAAAACGGCCAGGTCAAGCAGTGGCGCTACTGGCAGCTCTCGCCGAAAGTCGACAAGCGGCCCAGCGACGCTGAATGGGTGCAGCGCGTTCGCGAAGGCATCGACCGCGCGGTGCACATGCAGATGGTCAGCGATGTGCCGATCGGCGCCTTCCTCTCAGGCGGTGTCGACAGCAGCGCGGTGGTGGCGAGCATGGCGCGGCACTCATCCGGCCCCATCCGCACCTACGCGATTGGCTTTGAGGGCGGTGCGGCAGAGCAGCTGTACAACGAACTGCCTTACGCGCGCCGCGTGGCAGAACTGTTCAAGACCCAGCACCAAGAGATCGTCGTCAAACCCGATGTGGTGGGCTTGTTGCCCAAGCTGGTCTGGCACATGGACGAACCGGTGTCGGATTCGGCCTTTGTCACCACGTATCTGGTGTCTGAGTTTGCGCGGCGTGATGTCAAGGTGATCTTGTCTGGCGTGGGCGGTGACGAGCTTTTTGGCGGCTACCGGCGCTATCTGGGAGGCCATTACGCAGCACGTTATGCCGGCTTGCCGGGTTGGGCGCGACGCATGGCTTCAGGGGTGGCGGCCAGGCTGCCGGCCGATCGGCACAACAAGTGGTTGAACGTGGCGCGCCTGGCCAAAGGTTTCATCGCCAGTGCAGAGATGGACGCCGACGAGCGTTATCGCAGCTATCTGCAGGTGCTGTCGCGCGATGCGGTGGCTTCGCTTTTGCTGGCGCAGCCACCTGCCGGCAACGACGCACTGAGCGCAGCTTTTGCCGGGGCCGGGCAAGAAGACGAGATCAACCGTCTTTTTGCCGTGGATGCAGAAACGCAGTTGCCCGATGATCTGTTGATGTTGACCGACAAGATGAGCATGGCGGTATCGCTGGAGTGCCGCGTGCCGCTGCTCGACCATGAATTGGTCGAGCTGGCAGCCAGCATCCCCGGCCCGGCCAAGATGCGTGGCGGTGAGCTCAAGCACCTGATGAAAGCTGCACTGGCCGCAGACCTGCCTGCCGACATCCTGCACCGCAAGAAACGCGGCTTTGGCACGCCGATGGGCGCCTGGCTCAAGCGCGAACTGGCGCCGATGTTGCACGAGCTGCTGTCGCCAGCCACGGTGCGCCAACGGGGCTTGTTTGACCCCGCTGCTGTACAGACTTTGCTGGCCGACCACCAAGCCAACCGCAGCGACGGCACCGACGCCTTGCTGGCGCTGTTGAACCTGGAGCTGTGGAGCCGCCTGTATCTGGATGGCCGCAGCCACCAAGACCTCAGCGAAGAGCTCCACGCCTTGACCGCGCTGTCTTCACCGTTGACCGCACCGCTGCCCGCATGAAGATCCTGTACCTCTGCCACCGCTTCCCCTTCCCGCCCAAGCGGGGCGGCAAGATCCGGCCCTTCAACATGATCCGCCACCTGCAAGCCAGCGGGCACCAGGTGACGGTGTGTTCTTTGGCGCGCAACGCGGCAGAAGCCGAAGACGGGCAGGGCATTGCGGAGCACTGCACGGCATTTCACGCCGCTGTGGTGGACGACCGGGTGCAGAACCTGCGCATGGTGGCGCGCCTGCCGCTGTTGACGCCTTCGTCGATGGGCTACTTCTACTCACCCGAGATGGCCGCGACAGTTCGTCGCCTGTTGACTGAATCGAAGTGGGATTTGATCTTCGTGCACTGTTCTTCGGTGGCACCTTATGTGGCCCATGTGACAGACGTGCCCAAAATCCTCGACTTTGGCGACATGGATTCGCAAAAGTGGCTGGAGTACGCCCACTACAAGCGCTTTCCGCTGTCCTGGGGTTACCGGCTGGAAGGCCGCAAGATGTGGTGGGCCGAGAAGCAGCTGGCGCGCCGCTTTGATCTGTGTACCGCCACCACGCGTGCCGAATGGCAGACGCTTGAAAGCTACGGCACGGGTGCTGTGACGGATTGGTTTCCCAACGGTGTGGATGCCAGTTTCTTCTGCCCCACCGACAGCGCCTATGACGCCGAGACGGTCAGTTTCATCGGGCGCATGGACTACTACCCCAACCAGGAATGCATGCAGCGCTTTTGCGACCAGGTCTGGCCGCTGTTGCAGCCGCAGCGGCCGCAGATGAAGCTGCTGATCGTCGGCGCAGACCCTTCGCCTGCGATGCGCGCTTTGGGCAGTCGGCCGGGTGTGACGGTGACCGGCTCAGTACCCGATGTACGGCCTTTTATCCGCAGCTCCGCCGTGATGGTGGCGCCATTGGCCATTGCACGCGGCACCCAAAACAAGATTCTTGAAGCGATGGCGATGGGTGTGCCAGTGGTCACGAGCGGCGCCGCAGCCGGTGGCGTGGACGCTGAGCCCGAGCGTCACTTTCTGGTGGCAGATTCGGCAGCCGACACCGCTGCTGCCGTGATGCGCATCGTCGGCAGCGCCAGCGAGCGCGCGCGGCTCGCCGCAGCCGGGCGCGAGCGCATGCTCACCCATCACGCCTGGCCCCAATCGATGCAACGGCTGGACGGCATCATCGAGCGCGGCTTGCGAGCCGCTGCTTCACCCCTTTCATCCGTTGAAAAGACTCTCGCATGAAGATCAGCATTTTTGGCCTGGGGTATGTTGGCGCTGTGTCGTTGGCCTGTCTGGCACGCGATGGCCACCAAGTCGTGGGTGTGGACATCGATCAAACCAAGCTCGACCTGATCATGGCAGGCAAGACCCCGGTGGTCGAAGAAGGCATGGTCGATCTGATGCAGCAAGTGGCCAGCTGTGGCCAGGTGCAAGTCACGACCGATGTCTTTGCAGCCATCGAGGCCAGCGAGATTTCACTGGTCTGCGTGGGCACGCCATCGGCGGCCAACGGCAGCCAGGACCAGGGGGCTGTGCAGCGCCTGGCGGCGCAGCTGGGGCAAGCGCTGAAGCGCAAGATTGAAAGCAACAGCAAGCCGCATGTGGTGGTCTTCAGGTCGACACTGGTGCCGGGCACGGTGGAAGATGTGCTGCGACCGATCGTCGAGCGGGAGTCGGGCAGGCGCGATGGGGTCGATTTTCATCTGTGCTTCCAGCCCGAGTTCTTGCGCGAAGGCAGCTCGATCCGCGACTACGACAAGCCGCCCTTCACGATCGTCGGCGCCAACCACGACGAAGCCGAGCGGGTTCTGAAGCAACTGTTCGGCCACCTGCCGTGCAAGTTCTTGCGTACCTCGGTGCGCTCGGCAGAGATGATGAAGTACTGCTGCAACAACTTCCATGCGCTGAAGATCACTTTCGCCAACGAGACCGCGCGGCTGTGTGATGCGCTGGGTGTGGACGCCTTCGAGGTCATGGATCTGGTGTGCCAGGACACCCAGCTCAACATCAGCAAGGCCTATCTGCGCCCGGGTTTTGCCTTTGGCGGCTCATGCCTGCCCAAAGACCTGCGCGCCACGGCTTATCTGGCCAAGCAGCGTGATGTAGCGATGCCGATGCTCAGCCACATCCTGGTCTCCAACCAGCAGCATCTGGAGCTGGCAATTGCCAAAGTCACGGCCAGCGGCAAGCGGCAGATCGGCATGATCGGTTTGTCCTTCAAGACCGGCACCGATGACCTGCGCGAGAGCCCGCTGGTCAGCATGGCCGAGCAGTTGATCGGCAAGGGCTACACCTTGCGCATCTACGACCCGGAGGTGCATCTGGCGCGCTTGCTGGGCGCCAACAAGAGCTTCATCGAAAAACATCTGCCGCACATCGGCCAGATGCTGAGCCCCGACCTGGCGGCCGTGGTTGCAGAGTCCGAGGTCGTGGTGGTCGGCAGCAGCAGCCCTGCAGTGTGTGAAGCGCTGGCCGGTCTGGTGCGCGCAGATCAGGAGCTGATAGACCTGGTGGGCTTGCCGGCTCAACCCAGGCTGCAAGCCAAGGTCAGAGGTCTATGCTGGTGAATTCGGGCACAGTACTTGCCAAGCCGCAGCGGCGGCGTTTTGGCACGTCTGTGCGCTTGCTGTTGGGTGGGGCCCTCCTGATTTTGCTGGGCCTCGGGCTGCTGGCACCTTACCTGTTCAAGGGCACAGAGCTGGTCAGGGTGCGCAACGCCCTGGCGCTGGGGCCGGATCTGCAGGATCTGCGAGAGACGGCCTGGCAGCCGCCGAATCATCCAGCGGGCTACAAGGAAGGCCAGCTGAAGGCAGACCCATTTTTCGCCGACGTGGTGCAAGGCCTTGGCCTGGAGTCAGCTGCAGACGATTGGGCCCGTGCGTTGATCATTGCGCGCCACATGTTGCAAAGCGCGCCAGTGCTGCTGGGGGGTGCGATCCAGCACGACTTGCGCCACACCTACCAGGCGATCGTGACGAGCGGCGACGGCTATTGCGGCGACTTCGTCCGTGTCTTCAGTGCCTTGGCCAGAGCCGCCGGCATCCCGGTTCGTACCTGGGCCTTTTCACTCGACAAGTTCGGCGGCCACGGTCACATCTTTGCCGAGATCTGGAACCGTCAGCAACAGCGCTGGCAGTTGGTCGACATCTTTCAGAACTACTACTTCACCAACGGCAGCACCGAGCCGCTGTCGGGGGCGCAGTTCAGGCAGGCGGTGCTGGATCGCGCGCCTGAACTGAAGTTGCACCGGCTGTCTGATCAGGTGCCCCCAGGGTGGGAGATCGAAGCCAAAGCCTGGGATTACTTTCAGCGCGGTATCGACGCCTGGTACATGCCGTGGGGCAACAACCCTTTCATGTACGACGCCGCCTGGCCGGTGCGCGCCTTTGCTGGCGTCTCGCGCTTGGCCGAAGGTGTGGGCGCGTGGGCAGTCGGGGTGAGCGTGCCGATCCGCATGCTGGCGACGCCCACCAACCTCGCAGAACGCGAAGCGATGCGCAGTCTGCGCACCCGAACCTTTGTGGCCACAGGTGCTTTGCTGGGCGGTGGGTTGATGTGGTCACTGTGGTTGCTGCGGTTGATGGTGCGGGTCAGGCCTCAGCCGCTGAGCAGCGCGCAAGCCTGGCCCCGGGCCTGTGTGGTGGGGCCGCTGCCACCGCCATCGGGTGGCATGGCCAACCAGTGCGAGCAGCTCTTGCGCCTGTTGCGAGAAGAAGGTGCGCAGGTGCAACTGGTGCGCACCAATGCGCCCTACAGGCCCCAGTGGGTGGGGCAGGTGCCGGTGCTGCGTGCTGGCTTCAGGTTGTTGCCTTATCTGTGGCGCTTGTGGCGCGCCATCGGTCGCGCGCAGGTGGTGCATGTGTTTGCCAATTCGGGCTGGGCCTGGCATCTGCTGGCGGCCCCTGCTCTCAGCATTGCCAGGCTGCGAGGGGTACCTGCCATCGTCAACTATCGCGGCGGGCAGGCTGATGAGTTTCTGTCGCATGCGCCGCGTTTTGTGCATCGCCAGCTGGCAAGGGCAGAGGCGCGCATCACGCCTTCAGCGTTCCTGCAACGCGTGTTCGCCCGCCATGGTCTTGCAGCGCAGGCCATTCCCAATGTGGTGGATCTGTCGCGCTTTCCGGTGCAGCCGTTCAGAGACAAGATCGAAGCGCCCAGACTGCTGGTCACACGCAACCTGGAAGCCATCTACGACATCCCGACGGTGCTGCGCGCCTTCGCCCAGGTGCGACAGCAGTGGCCGGATGCCACCTTGACGGTGGCGGGCAGTGGGCCCGAACTGGCTGCCCTGCAGGCGCTCAGCACAGAGCTGGGAGTGGCGCAGATGGTGCAATTCGTCGGACGAGTTGACAACGCGCGCATTGCTTCCTTGTATGCGCAGGCCGATCTGGTGCTCAATGCCAGCACTGTGGACAACATGCCGATCTCCATCCTCGAAGCTTTGGCCAGCGGTGTGCCGGTGGTCAGCACGGCCGCCGGCGGTATCCCCGATCTGGTGCAGGATGGGCGCACGGCGATGCTGGTGCCTGTGGGTGATGCGGCGGCCCTGGCCAGTGCTGCGCTGCTTCTGTTGCAGGACCGAGTGCTGGCCCGAAGCATGCGCGAAGCCGGCTTGAATCTGGTCTCGAAGTTTGCCTGGGCCGAGGTGCGCTCCTCATGGCAAGCGCTTTATTGCCAGGCCGCACAGCGCGGAGTGTTGGCGTGAAGCCCGGCACACGTCAGCAGGCGTGGCAGGGCGCGATGGCCCTCGTCAGGAGACTGCGATGACAGCCATGGCAGAGCGGCTGCTCAGGCGCTATTACAGCCACGTGCCGCACCCTTACCGGCTGTTCGAGCAGCAGGTGGACCGGCTGATCACCGAGCATGGTGTGCAGTCCCTGATGGATGCTGGCTGTGGCCGCACGGTGCCTGTGCTGCGCAAGTATCTGGGGCGAGTGAAACGCCTGATCGGCGTGGAATTGGTGGATTTCACCGATGTGCCACCAGGCATCGAAACCTGCAACGCCAATCTGGGGGCTTTGCCGCTGGCGGATGGCAGTGTCGATCTGATCATTTCACGCAGTGTGTTCGAGCATTTGACAGACCCGCAGTCGGTCTATCGCGACTTTTCTCGTGTCCTCAGCCCGGGCGGTCGCGTCATATTTCTCACCGCCAACATGTGGGACTACGGGACCCTGGCTGCGCGCATGGTGCCGAACAGGCTGCATGCCAGGGTGGTCAAAATGGTTGAAGGCCGCGAGGAAGAAGACACCTTTCCAACCGCCTACAAGACCAATACCCGTTCTGATGTGAACCGCCTGGCCTCGGACGCAGGTCTGCACGTGGAGAGTTTTCAGTACCTCAGCCAGTATCCCAACTACCTGATGTTCAATGGCTTGCTGTTCTTGCTGGGTACTGCTTTCGAAAAGCTGATTGCCCGCTTCGAGTCCTTGCGATGGCTGCGCGGCTGGATCATGGTGACCTTGACCAAGCCGGGATGACTTCCGCCAGTCCAGCCCGGTCGCACCTGCTTTCATCATTGCTGTATCTTTGAGTCGTCTTCCAATTTCGCATGTATACGCACCTTGCCAGCCGTTGCCTGTTCCCGCTGCATGAGCGCATCAAGGGTCACAGCACCGTGGCCGTGCGCCGACGACTGGAGCTGAGCCAGTGGTTGAGCCCGCAAGAAATTGCCGCCGAGCAGGCGCTGCGGCTGCGCGGATTCCTGATCGAAGTGGGCCAGCGCGTGCCGTATTGGCGGGAGCTTTTCAAGCGGCTGGATTTCGAGCCGGGCGCGGTCGTCTCGGTGCGCGACTTGCAGCGCCTGCCGTTGCTGGGAAAGTCCGAGATTCGTGAGCACACAGAAGCCATGAAGGCCCAGGGCCACGGCCCTTTGAGTCGCTACAACACGGGCGGCTCGTCCGGCCAGCCCCTGGTGTTTTACATCGGCAAGGCGCGCAAGAGCCACGATGTGGCGGCCAAGTGGCGTGCCACCCGCTGGTGGGGCGTGGACATTGGCGACCGTGAGGCTGTGATCTGGGGCTCGCCGATCGAACATGGTGCGCAGGATCGTGTGCGCCAGTGGCGCGATGCGCTGATGCGCAGCACGCTGTTGCCGGCCTTCGAGATGAGCGCCGAACGTATTGATGGCTTCATCGCCTGGATGCAGCGCGAGCGTCCAAAGATGCTGTTTGGTTACCCCTCGGCATTGAGCTGGATCGCCCGTCAGGCGCAGGCCCAGGGGCTGCGGCTCGATGGCCTGGGTGTCAAGGTTGCTTTTGTGACCTCAGAGCGCTTGTACGACGACCAGCGAGCGGTGATCGAGCAGACCTTCGGCTGCAAGGTGGCAAACGGCTATGGGGGTCGAGACGCGGGCTTCATCGCACATGAGTGCCCTGAAGGTGGCATGCATATCAGTGCCGAAGATCTGGTGGTGGAGACCGTTGATGCCATGGGTCTGCCAACGACACCGGGCGTGGCTGGCGAGATCGTGGTGACGCATCTGGCAACAGCCGAATTCCCTTTCATTCGTTATCGCACTGGCGATGTGGGCGTGCTGGATGACAAGCTCTGCCCCTGTGGCCGCGGTCTGCCGCTGTTGCGCGAACTGCAGGGCCGCAGTACTGACTTTGTCGTGGCCGCCGACGGCACCGTGATGCATGGCCTGGCGCTGATCTACGTGATCCGCGATCTGGCCGGTGTGGAAGGCTTCAAGATCACCCAAGAGACGCGGCTGCACACCCGGGTAGAGTTGGTAGTGGATGCTGACTTTGAAGCCCATCAGGTGACGCAGGTCGTGCAGGCCTTCAAGCAGCGGCTGGGTGCTCAAGTGGATGTAGAGGTGAAGAGGGTGGCCGCCATTGCCCCCGAGCGCTCGGGCAAGTACCGCTACGTGATCAGCCATGCGCTGAATGCACCTCAAGCCGAGGCAACTTGCGATGCGTGACATTGCGCTGAGTTTGGTGGTTGCCGCGTTGCTGCTGATCACTTTCAGGCACCCGGTGGTCGGTGCTTATTTGTGGGCCTGGTTGTCGTTGATGAATCCGCACAAGCTGACCTACGGCTTTGCGCATGATTTTCAGTTTGCTGCCGTAGCGGCCGTGACCACATTGACGGTGCTGCTGCTGACCAGGAAGCGCCAGGCCATTCCGCTGAACGGGATCACCGTGCTGCTGGTTCTGATGTTCGTTTGGATGAGCATCACCAGCTTGTTTGCGATGGCGCCGCAGCAAACGGTGATTGACCGCTGGATATTTGTTCTGAAGATCCAGGCCATGCTGTTTGTGACCTGGATGCTGGTGATCGACGCCAAGCAGTTGCGCATCCTGGTCTGGATCGTCACTTTCTCTGTGGCGGTATTCGGCATCAAAGGCGGCATCTGGACGGTGGCCACAGGCGGCGGCAGCCGCGTCTGGGGCCCGCCGGGCGGCATGCTCGAAGGTAACAACGAACTGGCGGTAGGCCTCGTCATATTGATGCCGATGTTGTACTTTCTGCGCGTGACTGAGAAGCGAGTCTGGTTGCGGCAGGTGCTGCTTTTCTGCATGGGCTGTTGCGCCTTTTCGATTCTGGGCAGCCAATCGCGTGGGGCGCTGGTGGCCTTGCTGGCGATGGCCTTCTTCTTGGGTCTGAAGGGTAAGTATCCTGTGCGTACCAGCCTGATGCTGGGCATTTTTGTGGCGATGGCGATCGCCTTCATGCCGGACACCTGGGTGCAGCGGATGGATACCATCCGCACGTTCCAGCAGGATGATTCGGCACTGTCGCGCATCTGGACCTGGACCACCCTGTGGAACGCGGCGGTTGACAATCCGATCCTGGGGGTTGGCTTTGCTGCTGACAACGCGGCTGTCTTTGCCAAGTATGCGTCGTTGGAGGGGCCCTACGCCATCTTCAAGGGCCGGGTTTATGTCGCCCACAGCATTTACTTCCAGATGGCAGGTGAGCATGGTTTCGTCGGTCTGGCCATCTTCCTCGGTCTTGGCCTGGTCACTTGGTTCTCCGCTGGGCGCATCGCCAAGCAGACCAAAGAAGACAAGGAGCTCGGCCCGTGGATGCCGACGCTGATGTACATGTCGCAGGTCAGCCTGATCGGCTACGCAGCAGGCGGGGCATTCCTGAGCCTGGCTTATCTGGACTTGCCCTACTACATCGTGGGCTTCGTGGTCACGTCCGGTTTGATCGCCAAGCGCCGCGCGCTGGAGTTGAAGAAAGTGGCGGCAACTTCAAACCTGGAAGAGCCCGCAACCTCAACGGGTCAACGCAACCCGTTACCTGGCTTGGCCAGCGCTGGCGCTGGGTCTTTGGCGTCTTCGCTGTCTGGGCCGCGCGGCAAATGAGTCTGACTCAACGATGGCTGGCGCGCAGCGCGCGTGCGTTGGGCTCAGCTGCTGAGCTGGTGGCTTCACAGCGCCTGTCTGTGCTGATCTTTCACCGCGTGCTGGCGCAGCCGGACCCGATCTTTCCGGGCGAGATGCACGCCGCCAGGTTCGAGCAGTTGTTGGCCGTTTTGGCTGAAGCCTTTGAAGTCTTGCCTCTGAGCCAGGCTGTGCAGCTGCAGAGCCTGGCCCAGCTGCCCCCGCGGGCGCTGGCCATCACCTTTGACGATGGCTATGCCGACAACGCAGAAATCGCTTTGCCCTTGCTGCAAAAGCAGGGCTTGTGCGCCACCTTCTTTGTTGCCACAGGCTTTCTCGACGGCGGCCGCATGTTCAATGACAGCGTGATCGAGACCCTGCGCCGCAGCAAGCTGCAGCGGATCGATCTCTCACTTTTTGGAGACGGTGTGCGACCGCTTGGCTCCACTGCTGAGCGCTGCGCTGCGATCGAGGCTGTACTCAAACATGTCAAGTATCTGTCGCTGGCCGGGCGTGAAGAAGAGTTGGCTGTTCTGCATGCCAGCGCAGGATCGCCCGTGCTGCCGACCGACCTGATGATGCGCAGCGAACAGGTGCGGCAGTTGCACCAAGCGGGGATGGAGATCGGCGGCCACACGGTGCGGCATCCGATCCTGCAGGTGTTGGGTGATGAAGAAGCCGAACAAGAAATCTCTGCTGGCCGCCAGCGTTTGCAAGACCTGATCCAAGCGCCAGTCGATGTGTTCGCCTACCCCAACGGCAAGCCTGGCCAGGACTACGGCAGGCGTGAAGTGGAGATCGTCAAACGCTTGGGCTTCAAAGCTGCAGTCAGCACCTCGAAGGGGGTGGTCACGCCAGAGTCAGACCGCTTTCAGTTGCCGCGCTTTTCGCCTTGGGACCGTTCTGCGCTGCGCTTTGCAGGCCGCTTGCTGCAGCAGCGCACGAGCCGTGCAGTGGCAGCCGTCGCGGCTTGACGGCGCTGGCCCGTTGCTTGTCATGCGAGAACTCGCGTTGTTGCTGGGGACGGGCCGCCTCGTCTTGTGAAGCCAGTTTATCCAGGTTGCAAAGCACGGAGGTCTCATGATCGATCTGTCAAAAATTTCTTCCAATCTGAGCTTGGCAGCTGATGGAGTTTGGTACGGCGCTGAACAAAGAGAAGTTTCCTATCCATCTGAAGGCAATCAAGCCTGCTTTCAGATTGAGGACTCGTCGTTCTGGTTCAACCACCGCAACGAGTGCATCGTCTCTGCTGTCAGAGCTCTTCCTCCTGCAAAGCACGGCGCTATCTTTGACATTGGAGGCGGTAACGGATTTGTAAGTCTTGGCCTCATCAGAGCGGGATTTGATGCCGTCTTGGTTGAACCTGGCCACCTCGGGGCCGCTAACGCCAAGAAAAGAGGCATCTCTACAGTTGTCTGCGCAACCGCTGAAACCGCAGGCTTCTCCAGCGCCTCGCTCGATGCTGTTGGACTCTTTGATGTCATCGAACACATCGATGATGACGGTCAGTTCCTGCAGTCCATTCGCCGCCTGCTCAAACCTGGCGGGCGTCTATACGCCACTGTTCCTGCTTATTCTGTTCTTTGGTCCAAAGAGGACGAACTTGCCGGGCACTTTCGAAGATACACCTGCAAGTCGATAGCAGATTCAATCGGACGAGCAGGGTTCAAGCTGGACTACGCGACTTACATTTTCAGGCCGCTCCCCTTACCCATACTCTTGCTTCGGGCGATACCTCACCGGCTCGGGTACACGGGCACCGTTGACAACACGCGCCAAGCTGCAAACGATCATCGGCCCGCTGGCGGCGTGGCATCGCGTGCCTTGGCTTGGATGCTCAACCGTGAGCTTGGCAACATCGCATCAAGAAGAAGCATGGCTTTCGGGGGCAGCTGTATGGTCGTCGCAACTGCAAACTAAGGCGACGCCGAACAAGTCGTCCCCGCGAGGGACTTGTTCGACGTTTCCACAACGCGCCGATCAACCTGGGCTGCCTTGCGCGCCTCAGCGCTTGTTCAGCGCTGCCCTAAACCAGCACCTCGGCACAAGCAGGATGACCGAGGAAACCCTGTGGGCTGGCGCTCAGCCCATAAGCCCCTGACTGGTACACCACCGCCAGGTCGCCCACCTGCGCCACCGGCAACTCCATGCGATCTGCCAACAGGTCCAGCGGCGTGCACAAGGGGCCGACGACTGAGGCCTTCTCAAGCTGAGTGCTGCCAGCGCGGTTGCCGATCGTGACCGGGTAGTTCTTGCGCACCACCTGGCCGAAGTTGCCCGAGGCCGAGAGGTGGTGGTTCAGACCCCCATCAGTGATCAGAAACACCTGGCCGCGTGAAACCTTGCGGTCGACGATGCGCGTGACGTACAGGCCGGCTTCGCCCACCAGATAGCGACCCAGCTCGATGACAAAGCTGGCCTCGGGCATCTCGCGGCTGGCCCGCTCCTGCAGTGCAGCCAGGTTCTGCCCGATGCTGTCCAGCACCAGATGCCGCTCGCCTGGAAAGTAGGGGATGCCGAAGCCACCCCCCAGATTCAGAAACTTCACCGGCGCGTGTGCCGCTGCGGCAAGCCGCAAAGCCAGCTCGTAGCTCTTTTGCTGGGCTTCGCAGATCGACTCCGGCCGCAGATTTTGCGAACCAGCAAACAGATGGAAGCCCTCAAAGGCCAGGCCTTCGCGCCCGATCCAGCGCAGCATCTCTGGCACCACTTCGACGTCCACCCCAAACTGCTTGGGGCCACCACCCATCTTCATGCCCGAGCCTTTGAGCTCGAAATCGGGGTTGACACGCAGGGCGACGCGGGCCGGCAGGCCCAGCTGCTGCGAGGCGGCCGCCAGCACCGGCAACTCGCGCATCGATTCGACGTTGACCAGCACGCCTGCGGCCACCGCTTGCAGCAACTCCGGGTCGCGTTTGCCGGGCCCTGCAAAGCTGACCTCAGCCGGGTGCGCGCCGGCATCCAGCGCCACTTTCAGCTCGCCGGCCGACGCGACGTCGATGCCCTCGACCAGCCTGGCCATCCAGGCCACCACGGCTGGCATCGGATTGGCTTTCATCGCGTAGTGCAGCTTCACCTGGCGAGGCAGCGCCTGGCGCAGCTGGGCCACACGCTGGCGCATCAGGCCACGGTCGTAGGCGAAGAACGGCGTTTGACCCACGCGCGCTGCCAGTCTGGACAAGGGCACACCCCCTACGCTCAATTCACCATCGACCACCGGGTACTGGCCCATGGTGTCGTGGCTGGGGCGCGCTGGGGGCGTAGCGGGGGCGGCAGTGTGGGGGGCGGCGGTGATGGCGATACTCATGGTCATCTTCTAGGCGCAAAGTGAGGGTGATTGTCGTTGGCCAGGGCCTGGCCGTCGGCCAAAGCACAACACCCGCAGGCTCAACTTTCAGCCCGCATGTTGTGCCACTCAGTGGCCAGCAGCTTGCGGTCGATCTTTCCATTGGGGTTTCGCGGCAGTGGCCCGGGCTGGGGCCAGATCGCGGCGGGCACCATGTACGCAGGCATGCGCTGTTTGCACATGGCCAGCAGCGCGGACACGTCCAACTCTGAGCTGCCGGCAGGCGCAGTGGCGATCACATGGATCGCCTGGCCCAGGCTGGGATGATCGGTGCCGAAGGCCACACACTCGCCCACCAGCCGGGTGCCGTAAAGCACTTCTTCAACCTCGGTCGGGCTAACCCGGTAGCCAGAGGTCTTCATCATCTCGTCGCGTCGGCCGATGAAGTACAAAAAGCCCTCGGCATCGCGGCGTACGTTGTCGCCAGAGAACACCGCCAGCTCGGGGATCTGCAAGCCGGCTTCGCGACCCCCGACGCCGACTGGCAGCGGCTTGTAGCGCTCTGCAGTCTTCTCGGCGTCACCCCAATAGCCCATGCCCACCAGCGCGCCGCGGTGCACCAACTCGCCTGGCTCGTCTGCAGCGCACTCGCTGCCGTCTTCTCGCAGCACCAGTATTTCGGCGTTGGGAATGGCTTTGCCGATCGAGTCGGGCCGCCGATCCACTTCTTCGGGCGGCAGGTAAGTGGAGCGGAAAGCCTCGGTCAGTCCGTACATCAAAAACGGCTGGGCTGACGGGGCCCTGGTGCGTAGCGCCTGCAAGGTCTCGCGCGGCATGCGGCCGCCTGTGTTGGCAAAGTAACGCAGCTTCTGATCGATCTCAACGGGCCAGTCCAGCGTGCTGAGCTGGATGTAGAGCGGTGGCACCGCCGTCAGCCCGGTGACGGATTCGCGCACCATCGCTTTGAGCACATCACGCGGCATCAGGTAGTTGAGCAGCACGACCCGTGCACCGGTATGAAACGCTGTGCTGAGTTGGCTGAAGCCGGCATCAAAAGACAAGGGCAGCGCAGCCAACAACACGTCCTGATCGTGGTTGCCCAGATAACTCGCCACGCTCTTGGCGCCGGCCACCATGTTGCGGTGCGACAGCACCACCCCATTGGGCCGGCCGGTGCTGCCCGAGGTGTACAGGATCGACAGCATGTCGGTGTCGATGACGCGATGGCCGTGGTGCGGGGGCGATTGCAGCCAGTCTGACCAGTGCTGAAGGTGCAACAGGCTTGCGCTGCCTGCTACCGCGCCAGCAGCACCTTCTGTGCGGGTCAGCACCACATGTTGCAGTGCCGGGCACTGTGGCAACACGGTTTGCAGCAGCGCCAGTCTTTCGGCAGAAGTGACGAGCAACTGCACGCCACAGTCCTGCAGGATGTAGGCCACTTGTTCGGGCTTGAGCAGTGGGTTCAGGGGCACGAAGACCGTACCAGCGGCAGCGCTGCCGAAACAGGTGGCCACTATCTCGACGCGTTTGTCCAGGTACACCGCAACACGCGCACCACGCTTCAGACCAGC
>JBBQIB010000084.1:0-14760 GCA_038324515.1 Burkholderiales bacterium | reverse complement strand
GCCCGACAGCGCCGGCAACGCAGACCTGAAGCCCGAGCTGGCCACGGGCATCGACCTGGCGCTGGAGCGCTACCTGGAGGCCGGCGGCGTGCTTTCGGCCAATCTCTTCCACCGCCAGATCAGTAATCTGATCCGCGGCCGCACGCAGCTCGAAGACGTCAGCTGGAGCCCCGTGCAACGCTACGTGCGCCGCCAGCGCAACATCGGCGACGCCACCACCAGCGGCATCGAACTGGAGGCCAAGTTCAGGCTCGACCAGCTGATCCCGCAAGCACCGCGGGTAGAGATACGCAGCAACCTGAGCCTGTTCCACTCAAGCGTCAAAGCCGTGCCGGGCCCCGACAACCGGCTGGACGAACAAGCCAAGGCCACCGCCAACTTTGGCGCTGACTACCGCGTGCGCGACATCCCGCTGTCGCTGGGCGGCAACGTCAACTGGGTGCCAGGCTACAACACGCGGCTGCAAGCAGACCAGGTCGTCAAGGTCAGCACCAAGCAGGTCTGGGATGCCTACGCGCTGTGGACCTTCAGCCCGGCCGTGGCGCTGCGCCTGTTGGGCAGCAACCTCGACCCGCGGGACTACATCCGCACCACCACCAACGACGGCATCAACCCGCTGAGCCAGCGCGATGAGCGCACCGTCGTGCGCAACATCAGCAGCAATGCGGTCAACTGGCAGATGCGCTTGGAGCTGAAACTCTGAAGCAACGCTGACCAAGTGGCTGGCGTTCAGCCAGCCCCCATTGGCAAAGTCAGCCACAAGCGGATGCCGCCGCCGGGGCTTTGCTGCGGCGACAACGAGCCGCAGTGCAGTTGCACCACCCGCTGCGGCCTTGAACAACCAGCTCATGCGCCAGACCGGCCAACGCCTCGCGGTGTGCTGCAGCCAGTTGCTGCTCGCGCGCAGCCTACGCAGCCACTGCCCTGCGCCTGCTGAAGGCCCCCAGCGCCAACAAGGCGGCAGCGGCCAAGCCCATGCTGCCAGGCTCGGGCACCGTGTTGGCCAGGCTGAAGTTGATGCGGTAAACGGATGTATCTGCAGCCAAGGCGGCATTGCTGAAGACATAACCGGCGCCAGTGGTCAGACCGTTGAAGACCCCCAGTTCGCTGGCGCTGAAACTGACGACACCGTTTTGAGGCGTGCGCAAGTCGTTGTTGCCGCCCACCACAAAGGCCGCGTTGGCCGGGTCTGCGACTTCTGAGCCGTTGTCCCAGATCTGACTCACCGCCTGATTGATCTGGTTCAGGATCAGCGCGCCTGCAGCGTCAAACACCCTGAAACCCATCGGGTTGTCGTTGCCGATGAACAGGTCGTTGCTGGGGATCACCATCGAGGCGAAGGTGAAGAAGGGGTTCATCACGCCGTCGACCATCAGCGTCAGGCTGCGGGTTTGGCCAGGAAACAGCGGCATGCCCACGGTGCCACGGGTGGCATTGGGCTCGGAAGCAGCAAAGGCCGGCTGCCAATCCGAGCCGCTGCCGCCTTCGGCCACCGAAGTGATGGCCGGGCCTGCGGCCGCGCCATTGTTGAAGGCATCAAAAGTGCCGCCGCCAAAGCCGAAGTGCAAAGGCGCAAAGCTGACGCTGTTGACAGGTGCCGTGTTGGTGACGGTGATGGTCAGCTCAACCGGCGCTGCATGCGCCTGGGCGGCAAACAAGCTCAGCGCGGCGACGGCCAGCGCCGTGGGCAGTGTCTGAGGTCGTGCCTTGGGCAATGCAGCCATGCGGCGGGGTGTGGTGGGATGCATGAGAAGCTCCTTGGACTGTACGGGTTGGGGTGGATACAAAAAACTCGGGCAATGCGCCCGAGATCCAGTGCAGCGGGCAGGTGGCCGCAGCCGCTGGCTGCGCTCACCCACTCGTGCAACCCATGCTAGGCAGCCACCCTCACAGCCCCATCACGCAAAGTTCACCGCTGCGTGATCTTCAGTTTCGCGGCCCCTGGAATGTGGGGATCGCAACCTCTTTGCTGGCGGCTTTCTCAGCCTGTCGGCCCTTGCTGTGCATTTGCAGCAGCGGCACTGCGTCTGGTGTGCAGCGCCAGCCACAGCAGCGCGCAGGCAATCAAGGTCATCGGCAACAGCGAGCCCAGATTCAGCCAGGTCCAGCCCTGGGTCGTGATCAGCGCGCCAGAAGAAAACGAAGTCACGGCCATGGTCCAGAACACGCAGGTGTCCATGATGCCCTGGGCACGGTTTTTCTCCTCGGGCCGGTAAGCCTGGGTCAGCAAGGTGCTGCCGCCGATGTAGAGGAAATTCCAGCCCACGCCCAAGAACAGCAACGCGATCAGAAACTGCATCACGTCGACGCCTGAGAGCGCCACCGCCACGCAGATGAAGTTGAGCAGCGCGCCCACGCCCATCACCGGCAAAGCACCAAAACGCTTGATCAGGTGGCCGGTGAAAAAGCTGGGCAGGAACATGCCCAGCACATGCCATTCCAGCACCAGCGCAGCCTTGCTGAAGGGGTGCTGGCACTGCTGCATCGCAATCGGTGTGGCCGCCATCAACAGGTTCATCACACCGTAGCCCAAGGCGGCGGCAATGATCGCCACCACGAAGATGGGCTGGCGCGCCAGCTCCAGCGCGCTGCGACCACGCGCTGCGCCGGGCAGGGGTGGCAGATGGGCCGGGAAACGGATCAAAGACAGCGCCAGCAAGCTGAGCATCGCCACGCCGATCAGCGCCACATAAGCGCCAGTGAAAGGCGTGTCAAACCAGTCCTTCGTCTGACTGGCCAGGTTGGGGCCAAGAAAGGCGCCTGCGACTCCACCTGCCAACACCCATGAAATCGCGCGCTCCTTGTTCTCGGGCTTGACCAGCTCGGGCCCGGCAAACCGGTACAACGCCCCGTTGGCACTGTAAAAACCCGCCAGCATGGTGGCCGCCACCAGCAGCCAGAAGTTCTTGCTGCTGGCGGCATAAGCACACAAAGCGCAAGAAGCGATGGCCACACACAGCCCGATCTGAAACGAGCGCTTGCGCCCCAGCGAAGCCTGCAGCCGCGACACCGGCATCGCCGCCAGGGCTGCCCCCACCACATAGCCCGTGATTGGTAAGGTCGCCATCCAGCCCAGCGGCGCCAGCGACAGGCCGACCAACCCGTTGATGGCGATGAAGGCGACGTTGTTGGTCAAGAACAGCGCCTGGCACAGCGCCAGCAAGAGCAGATTCGGATTCATGGTCTCGATCATCGCACCGACACCGGATGCCCCATTTGCGGGGCTGCAGGGAACCATGCGGGCGCACCCAGCTCCATATCGGTGCATCTGCTGTGTCATCGCCTGGCCAGGCCTGGGCGTTAAAGCGCAGGTTCGAGTCTTGTCCTGCAGCAGTCGCACCACCAAAGGCACAAGACTTGCAGCAGGCCGTGGTGTTACCACGTTGACCTTGGAGCACGGATGTTTTTGCATGGGTTGAACAGCGCTGAATTTGGTACGCTCTTCTCCGTCTGCAAAGCATCACAAAGGTGCATGCTGGCGCCAGGTCATCTGAAATGACTGCAGCCAGCCAGCAAGACGGGAAGCTCTGATGGCGCCTGGGCCTGTTCAGCCGGGACTCCATCAGAACTTTCCAGCCGACAGGCGGAGCAAGGGTTGCTCCGCGCGTGCGTGCTGGCCTTACCCGGGGGCCTCATGAGCACATCTTTCGATCAAAAGCAGTCAGCGCCCGCTGACGTCATCTCCAAATTTGCTGCGCGTTACGAGCGCACGCGAGAGGAAGAAATTTCTCTCGAGGACTATCTGACGGAATGCAAGCGCAACCCGCTGGCCTACTCCACCGCAGCCGAGCGCATGCTGCGCGCCATTGGCGAGCCGACCTCGGTGGACACCCGCAACGATCCGCGCATGAGCCGCCTGTTCGCCAACAAGGTGATCAAGGTTTACCCGGCATTTGCCGAGTTCTACGGCATGGAAGACGCCATCGAGCAGGTGGTCAGCTACTTCCGCCATGCCGCGCAGGGACTGGAAGAGAAAAAGCAGATCCTGTATCTGCTGGGCCCGGTGGGCGGCGGCAAGAGTTCGATCGCCGAACGCCTGAAGCAACTGATGCAGGAAGTGCCTTTCTACGCCATCAAAGGCAGCCCGGTCAACGAAAGCCCGCTGGGCCTGTTCGAGATGGCCGAGGACGGCCCGATCCTGCAAAGCGAGTACGGCATCCCCAGCCGCTATCTGAACCGCATCCTCTCGCCCTGGGCGGTCAAGCGGCTGGAAGAGTTTGGCGGCGACATCCGCAAGTTCAAGGTCGTCAAGCGCCACCCCAGCATCCTCAAGCAAGTGGGCATCGCCAAGACCGAACCTGGCGACGAGAACAACCAGGACATCAGCAGCCTGGTGGGCAAGGTCGACATCCGCAAGTTGGAGACCTTCAGCCAGGACGACCCGGATGCTTACAGCTACAGCGGGGGCCTGTGTCTGGCCAACCAGGGCCTGCTGGAGTTTGTGGAAATGTTCAAGGCGCCGATCAAGGTGCTGCACCCGCTGTTGACTGCCACCCAGGAAGGCAACTTCAAAGGCACCGAAGGGTTCGGCGCGATCCCCTTCGACGGCGTGGTGCTGGCGCACAGCAACGAGAGTGAATGGAAGGCTTTCAGAAACAACAAAAACAACGAAGCCTTTCTGGACCGCATCTACATCGTCAAGGTGCCGTATTGCCTGCGCGCCAGCGAAGAAATCAAGATCTACGAAAAGCTGCTGAAGAACTCGTCGCTGGCGGCCGCCACCTGCGCCCCCGGCACGCTGAAGATGATGAGCCAGTTCGCGATGCTCACACGCCTGAAAGAGCCCGAGAACAGCAGCCTGTACTCCAAGATGCTGGTCTATGACGGTGACAACCTGAAGGACACCGACCCACGCGCGAAGAGCTTTCAGGAGTACCGCGACTACGCCGGTGTCGATGAAGGCATGAGTGGCATCAGCACGCGATTCGCTTACAAGATCATCAGCAGGGTCTTCAACTTCGACAGCGCCGAGGTGGCAGCCAACCCGGTGCACCTGATGTACGTGCTGGAGCAGCAAATCGAGCGCGAGCAGTTCCCCAAAGAGCTGGAAGACAAGTACGTGGGCTTCATCAAGGAGTTGCTGGCGCCGCGTTATGCCGAGTTCATCGGCAAGGAGATCCAGACCGCGTATCTTGAGAGTTACAGCGAATATGGCCAGAACATCTTCGACCGCTACGTCACCTACGCCGACTACTGGATTCAGGACCAGGAATACCGCGACACCGATACCGGCGAGGTCTTTGACCGCGGCAGCCTGAACGGCGAGCTGGAGAAGATTGAAAAGCCTGCTGGCATCGCCAACCCCAAGGACTTCCGCAACGAGATCGTCAACTTCGTGCTGCGGGCGCGCGCCAACAACCAAGGCAACAACCCGGTCTGGACCAGCTACGAGAAGCTGCGTACCGTGATCGAGAAGAAGATGTTCAGCAACACCGAAGAGCTGTTGCCGGTGATCAGCTTCAACGCCAAGGCCAGCGCCGACGAGGCCAAGAAGCACGAGGACTTTGTGGCCCGGATGGTGGACAAGGGCTACACCTCCAAGCAAGTGCGCTTGCTGTGCGAGTGGTATTTGCGGGTTCGTAAAAGCTCATGATGACAGCCCCCGGCCCAAGGCGTACCTTGGGCCGCTCCCCAAGGGGGCGCGGCCCGGCTTGGGGCGGCCCGGCGCTCGGCCCTTGGCACTGAACTCAATCCCACGACATGCCACTTCATTCCATCATCGACCGCCGCCTGGCGGGCAAGAACAAGTCGATCGGCAACCGTGAGCGCTTCTTGCGGCGGCACAGGGAGCAGATCCGCGAGGCGGTCAAGCGGGCGATCGACGGGCGCAGCATTCGCGATGTCGAGCGGGGTGAAGACATCCGCATCCCCAAGAAAGACCTCAGCGAGCCGGTGTTCGGTCATGGCCAGGGCGGTGTGCGTGAGGTGGTACACCCCGGCAACAAGGATTTTCTGCAAGGCGACCGCATCGCGCGGCCCAAAGGCGGTGGCGGTGGCCAGGGCGGCAAGGGGCAGGCCAGCAACCAGGGTGAAGGCGACGACGACTTTGTTTTTGCGCTGAGCAAAGAAGAGTTCATGCAGGTCTTCTTCGCAGATTTGGCACTGCCCCACCTGGTGCGCACCCAACTGGCAGAAGTGCCCGAGTGGAAGAGCCACCGCTCTGGCTACAGCAACGACGGCACGCCCAATAACCTGCACGTGGTGCGCAGCATGCGGGGTGCCTTGGGCCGGCGCATTGCCTTGGGCGCGCCCAGGCGCCGCGAGTTGCAGGCGCTGGAAGAAGAATTGGCCGCGCTGGAAGCACGTCTGGCCGAGGGCGAGCAGACCGGGCTCGAAACACTGGAGCGAGCGGCTTTGCTCGATCAGGTCCTGGCGCTGCGCCAGCAAATTAAGGCCCTGCGCGGGCGCGTCGATCGCATCCCCTTTCTGGACCCCATAGATCTGCGCTTTCGCAACCGCGTGCGTGTGGCGGTGCCCACCAGCAAGGCCGTGATGTTCTGCCTGATGGACGTTTCGGGCTCGATGGACGAAGAGCGCAAAGACCTGAGCAAGCGCTTTTTCATCCTGCTGTACCTGTTCTTGACGCGGCACTACGAAAAGATCGAGCTGGTCTTCATCCGACACCACACACAAGCGCAAGAGGTGGACGAAGAGAACTTCTTCCACGCCAGAGAGACTGGCGGCACCGTGGTCAGCAGTGCGCTGGTGCTGATGGAAGAAATCATCAGGGCGCGTTATTCGCCCACTGAGTGGAACATCTATGGTGCGCAGGCCAGTGACGGCGACAACTGGCACCACGACAGCGGCCGCTGCCGCGAGTTGTTGAGCGAGCGGCTGCTGCCGC
Organism: Burkholderiales bacterium; assembly: GCA_038324515.1. Classification (GTDB taxonomy): domain Bacteria; phylum Pseudomonadota; class Gammaproteobacteria; order Burkholderiales; family Burkholderiaceae_C; genus Rubrivivax. The sequence continues at coordinate 7,916 of JBBQIB010000084.1, read as the reverse complement.
TGGTGCGCTATTTTGCTTATGTGCAGGTGGCAGAGGAAGAGCAAAACCTGTGGACCGAGTACGCCCAGATGTTGGAGCTGCACCGCCACTTTGCGATGCGCAAGGCCACCAGCGCCGACCAGATCTACCCGGTGTTTCGCGATCTGTTCAAAAAGGAAGGCGCAAAGGCCGCATGAAGACCCTGGTCAACGGGCCGCTGCCGGCCCCAGCGCGCCCTGCGCAACGTCTGCCCAGCCCCAGCGACTGGAGCTTTGAGCTGATCGAGCAGTACCACGCGGTGATCCGCCAGACGGCCGAACGTTTTCATCTGGATACCTACCCCAACCAGCTGGAGATCATCACCGCCGAGCAGATGATGGACGCCTACGCCAGCGTCGGCATGCCGGTCAACTACCGCCACTGGAGTTACGGCAAAGAGTTCATTGCCACCGAGAAGAACTACAAGCGCGGCCACATGGGCCTGGCCTACGAGATCGTCATCAACTCCGACCCTTGCATCAGCTACCTGATGGAAGAAAACACGCTGGCGATGCAGGCGCTGGTGATCGCCCATGCGGCTTACGGCCACAACAGTTTCTTCAAAGGCAACTACCTGTTCAGGATGTGGACCGACGCTTCGTCGATCATCGACTACCTGGTCTACGCCAAGCACTACGTCGCCCAATGCGAAGAAAAACACGGCCTGGACGCCGTCGAGGCCTTCCTGGACAGCTGCCACGCATTGGCCAACCATGGTGTGGACCGCTACCGCCGCCCCACGCGCAAGAGCCTGGCGCAAGAGCTGGCCGAGCGCAAGGACCGCGAGGCCTACGCGCAGCGCCAGATCAACGACCTGTGGCGCACCCTGCCGCGCAGAGCCGACAAGGAAGACAGCGGCCCCGAGCACAAGCGCTTCCCGGATGAGCCGCAAGAAAACCTGCTGTATTTCATCGAAAAGAACGCCCCGTTGCTCGAGCCCTGGCAGCGTGAGATCGTGCGCATCGTGCGCAAGGTGGCGCAGTATTTCTACCCGCAGCGCCAGACGCAGGTGATGAACGAAGGCTGGGCCACCTTCTGGCATCACAGAATCCTGAACACGATGTACGACGACGGCCAACTGGCCGACGGCGTGATGATCGAATGGCTGACCTCACACACCAATGTGGTGGCACAACCGCCGGTGGGCCATCACGCTTACAGCGGCATCAATCCCTATGCTTTGGGCTTTGCGATGTACACCGACATCAAGCGCATCTGCGACAGCCCGACCGAAGAAGACCGTGCCTGGTTCCCCAACATCGCCGGCAAGCCCTGGCTGCCGGTGTTTGACGAGGCGATGCGCAACTTCAAGGACGAGAGCTTCATCGGCCAGTACCTGAGCCCCAAACTGATCCGCGAGTTGCGGCTGTTTGCGATCTCGGACGACCAGGCCGAAGCCGAGCTGGAGGTCTGCGCGATCCATGACGACAGCGGCTACAAGCGGGTGCGCGAAGCGCTCAGCCGCCAGTACGACCTGGGCTCACGCGAGCCCAACATCCAGGTCTGGAACGTCAATCTGCGGGGCGACCGCTCGCTGACGCTACGCCACTTCCAACACAACGGCCGGCCGCTGCACGACAGTGGCCAAGACGTACTGAAGCACGTGGCGCGCTTGTGGGGCTTTGGTGTGGACCTTGAAAGCGTCAACGGCCAGGGCGAGATCACCCAGCGATTCAACGTGCCGGCGCCGAAGGGCTGAAGCTGCGGCTGCGGCTGCGGGTGCGGCTGCGGCGGCTGCGACAGCTGCGAACACTACGGTAGCTTGCGGGCCATGGCGTGCATGGCTGGTCGCGGGATCAGGAGAGTCGGGCGTCGTATTGCGCTCATGTCCCCCGGTCGGCCCCTTCGGGCCTGCCCTCCTCCTTTACTTCGCTCCAAGCGACGCCCGACTCTCCTGATCTGGCACCCGCAGTGGCGTTTCAGAGGTTGCGCGCCACCGTCAGTGGTCCCCGTGGGCAAGGGGTAAGGGGTCAGCACGCAACTCCAGCCGAGTGAACACAGACATCAAACGCGCAGCACCTTGCCCGGGTTCATGATGTTCTTCGGGTCCAGCGCGCGTTTGACCTGGCGCATGACTTCAACCGCGCCGCTGCCGGCTTCATCCACCAGATAGTCGATCTTGTGCAAACCGATGCCGTGCTCGCCCGTGCAGGTGCCGCCCAAGCGGATGGCGCGGTGCACCATCTGCTCGCTCAGGCGCTCGGCGGTGGCCATCTCTTGCGGGTCGTTGGGGTCGAGCAGATAGCTCAGGTGGAAGTTGCCGTCGCCGACATGGCCGACGATCCAGTACGGCAAGCCGGCGGCTTCGGCTTCTGACACGCTTTCGTTGATGCTGACGGCCAACTGTGAGATGGGTACGCAGGTGTCTGTAGACAGGCAACGGCAGCCTGGGCGCATCTGCAAGGCGGCAAAGTAAGCCTGATGGCGTGCTGTCCACAGCTTGGTGCGTTCTTCGGGTGTACGTGCCCACTGGAAGGCTTCACCGCCGAGTTCTTGCGCCAGGGCTTGCACCGTTTCGGCCTGCTCCTTGACGCCGGCTTCGCTGCCGTGGAACTCCATCAACAACATCGGCGCCTCGCGCAGACCGAGCTTGGAGTGTTTGTTGACGCCGCGAATCGCGTGCGCGTCCAGCAGTTCACAGCGCGCGATCGGCACGCCCATCTGGATGATCTGGATCGTGCAACGCACCGCTGCATCGATGCTGGGGAAGTGGCAAATGGCGGCGCTGACGGCTTCGGGCAAGGGATAGAGCTTCAGCGTGATCTCGGTCAACACGCCCAGCGTGCCCTCGCTGCCGACAAAGAGGCGCGTCAGATCGTAGCCGGCGCTGCTTTTCTTGGCCCGCGTGCCGGTCTTGATGACCTCGCCCGCGGCTGTGACCACCTGCAGGCCCAGCACGTTTTCGCGCATCGTGCCGTAGCGCACGGCGTTGGTGCCGCTGGCGCGGGTGGCTGACATGCCGCCCAAGCTGGCGTTGGCGCCGGGGTCGATCGGAAAGAACAAGCCCGTGTCCTTGATCTCGCGGTTGAGTTGCTCGCGCGTGACACCGGCCTGCACCGTCACCGTCAGGTCTTCCGCGTTGAGCTGCACGATGCTGGCCATGCGGCTGACATCGACACTGATGCCGCCCTGCACCGCCAGCAAATGGCCTTCCAGAGATGAGCCGACCCCGAATGGAATCACCGGCACGCTGTACGCTGCAGCTTGAGTCACAGCAAAAGCGACGTCCTCGGTGCTCTCGCAAAACACCACCACTTCGGGCGGCGTGACGGGATAGGTGCTCTCGTCGCGGCCATGCTGATCACGCACCGACTGGGCGGTGGAGCAACGCTCGCCAAAGTGCGCGCGCAAGGCGTCCAGCAAAGCGGCGGGCACGGGCCGCAAGGCGGACAGAAGATGATCAGGCAGTGGTGCATTCATGGCAGCGATCTTTGGCGTTGGATGACTGGACCCGCAGCATAGACGCGAATGGGCGGCTGCGACAGGATGAGGGATAGGCTGCCGATGTGCCCAAAGGGCGCCGGCAGGCATTGGCGGCGCAGCAATGTTCAAATTGGCAGTCTCTCAACTGACGTACTCCACCATGAGCAATCGCCTGACCCAGATCGCCACCCGCACCGGAGACTCAGGCACCACTGGCCTGGGCGATGGCACCCGGGTGCCCAAGGATGACTTGCGCGTGGCCGCGATGGGCGATGTGGACGAGCTCAACTCGGGGCTGGGTGTGTTGCTGGCCGAGCCCTTGCCAGACGATGTGCGGGAGCTGCTGGTGGTGATCCAGCACGAGCTGTTCAATCTGGGCGGCGAGTTGTCGATCCCCGGCTTTGAGCTGCTCAAGGCCGAGGCGGTCCTGCGGCTGGACGAAGCCCTGGAACACTACAACGGCCAGTTGCCCAGGCTGAAGGAATTCATCCTGCCTGCAGGCGCCCGCAGTGCGGCACTGGCCCACGTCAGCCGCACGGTGGCCCGCCGCGCAGAGCGCGCCTTGGTGGCGCTGGCAGGGTCTGAAACGGTGAACGAGGCGCCGCGCCAATACCTGAACCGGCTCAGCGATCTGCTGTTTGTGCTGGCCCGCGTACTCAACCGCGCCAACCTGGACGGGCTGGGTGGCGACGATGTCTATTGGCGCAGCGAGCGGCTGGCGCGCGAGGGCTGAACGGGTTGGGGCGACGGCCAGGTCCGCCGCGAGCGGGCCAGTTCCAACAGCACTTCCACGGGCAGGCTGCCAAAGACCAGCTCCTGCACCCGCAAGCCCGCCCGCAGGTCCAAGGACGAGACCAGATAACCTTCGCCAGCGTCCACTGAGAGCTGGCGCGGGTCAGCGGTGTCAGTCTTGCGCTGGGCAGTGCGCTGGAGAGTGGCGGATTTCATCAAAGTGCTGCGGTGGGGTGGAGTTCCAGCAACCAGGTGTAACGGATTGTTGTACCCGAACGGGCTGCTTTTCGCCCCTCAGTCTGATGGTCATCCCCCCGATTTGAGGGCCCCGATTCGCGGGGTCGCTGCCACCATGGCCACAATCGGGGCATGACCTTGACTGAACTGAAGTACATCGTCGCAGTGGCCCGTGAGCGCCATTTCGGCCGCGCCGCAGAAGCCTGCTTCGTCTCTCAGCCCACCTTGTCGGTGGCCGTGAAGAAGCTGGAGGAAGAGCTTGATCTGAAAATCTTCGAGCGTGGCGCCAGTGAAGTCAGCGTCACGCCTTTGGGCGAGCAGATCGTGCGCCAGGCACAACAGGTCATCGAACAGGCCGCAGCCATCAAGGAGATCGCCCGCCTGGGCAAGGACCCGGTCTCCGGCCCACTGCATGTCGGCGTGATCTACACCATCGGGCCTTACCTGCTGCCTGATCTGGTGCGTGAAGCCATCACGCGCGTGCCGCAGATGCCCTTGATCCTGCAGGAAAACTTCACTGCCCGGCTGCTGGAGATGTTGCGCGTGGGCGAGCTGGACTGCGCCATCCTGGCCGAGCCCTTTCCTGATGCCGGGCTGGCGATGGCGCCGCTGTACGACGAGCCCTTTGTGGCCGCCGTGCCCACCGGCCACCCGCTGACCAAACGCAAGCAGATCAGCGCCGAAGAGCTCAAACGCGAGACCATGCTGCTGTTGGGTACCGGCCACTGCTTCCGGGACCATGTACTGGAGGTCTGCCCCGAGTACGCACGCTTTGCCAGCGACGCGCAAGGCATACGCAAGAGTTTTGAGGGCAGCTCGCTGGAGACCATCAAGTACATGGTGGCCTCAGGGATGGGCGTGACCGTGGTGCCCCAACTCAGCGTGCCCAAGGACACCCAGCCGCATATCCGCTACGTCCCTTTTGCCAAGCCCGTGCCCACGAGGCGCGTGGTTCTTACCTGGCGGCGCAGCTTCCCGCGCTACGAAGCCATCGCGGCACTGCGCAATGCGATTTACGCTTGCGCCTTGCCGGGGGTCACTCGGCTGTCTTGAGCCTGGTTGCAGGATGGCAGTTTCCGCTTGCCAGTTGGCTACATTTGGGTGTCGGCGTCCCCCTGGTGGTCCGTTCCGTCAATGAGGTTACAAATGAAATTGATGCATTCGATCGTCAGGCTGGGCGCAAACCAGAGCCATAGCTGCAGCTATGGCGCGGATTTGCAACGGCGCATGGCGGGCGAATGCACGATTTCATGTCATTGGATTGGCGGAACGGACCACTAGGTTCACGGTGCAGGATGGCCAAACAGCCGGCATGACGCTAGACTTTCAGGCTGGCAGTGCAAAAACGCCTCGTGCTGCCCTCCCCACCGCCCCCCCGACTTGAAAAATGCGATTCAGAGAGCCACACACCATGCGCAATCCAACCAGAACCTCATTCGGCAAAAGCCTGATCTCGTTGGCGGCTGCCGGCCTGCTGACTGCCTGCGGCGGCGGCGACAAGACCGAGGATGGCGTGGTGCAGTTTGCCAGCCAGATCGCCAGCCAGACCCGGGCTTACGCGCTGAAAGCGGATGTCGAGTCCACGTTGCCGATCAGCTTCCAGGCTGTGGGCGCCACCGCCAGCACCAGCGACCCGGCTGCCGTCACCGCCACGATGGTGCTCGATTGGGCGCAGTTCAAGTTCCCTGAACTTTTCCCGAAAGCATTGGCGCAGACCTTCCCGGCCGTGGTCTACAACGGCGTGGTCTACAACGCCCGCGCCTACTCGGGCCCCTGGGGCATCCGCTATCTGGGCATCACGCTGGATGGCCGCATCTTCGGCCTGGGCGACTTCACCAACCAGGCCTTGCAGCAGTTCGACTCCATCCGCGTTTGGGCCACCCAGGTGGTGGCAGACCGCTGCGGGGTCAACCCTGCCAGTTGCGGCACCTCCGCTCCCGCAGGCCCCTTGAACGACTGCACGATGCCAGCGGCGCAGGCGCTGGCGACCGGTAGCCGGTTCGTCGCCACTTATGAAACCTCAGGCAGCTCGATCAGCCGCTTCACCACCGACAGCACCGTCAGGGGCGCATCCACTTTTGAAGGCCAAAGTGCGATCCGCATCGAAGCCCGCCTCGAAGGCACCAGCACCTCGCAGGGCCAGACGATCACCACCGTCACCACAAGCAACAGTTACGCCCAAGACGGTGGCAACGGCTTCATCAGGAGCCTGGGCAGCGTGGGCACTACCACCACCTCCGGATCCTTTGGCAGCCAAACCAGCAACATCAAGTTGGTCCTGACTCCGGGTGAGTTGAACGCCGAGTATTCGATCCAACCCGGGCAGTCGATCAACCTGTCGGGCACGGCAACCACCACATTCGACGGGCTGCCGGGTTTTTCGTCTTCCTACACCAGCAACTACACCTTTGTGGTGCGCGAGAACTACACCGTGCGCGGCAAGACCTACGCCACTTGCCGCTACACCGAGCGCGACAGCGACGACAGCAACTCGGTGGTGACGACCTGGATAGTGCGCGGCAAGGGTGTCCCGGTACGCACCGAAAGCAACAGCACTTTTGGCGGCGTGACCACCACGGAAGTGATAGAGCTGGTCAGCGGCAGCATCAACGGCGCACCGATCTGAGATCGCTGGGCAACCCCGCAGTTCGCGGCTCACATGCCCTTGAACAGCCCCGTGTAGCTGCGCGACACCTCGAGCTGCTCGCGGTGCCCTTTGACGCTGACGATCTGGCGGCCACGGTGGTCGCGGTGAACGCCGGCGATGGCCTTGACGTTGACCAGTGTGCTGCGGTGAATTTGCCAGAACTGATGCGGATCGAGCGCGTCGACCAGTTCTTTGATGGGCTTGCGGATCAGCGCTTCGACTTGCGCTGTTTGCACCCGGGTGTATTTTTCGTCGCTGATGAAGAACAACACATCGTCCACCGGCAGCATCTGGATGGCCTGTCCGACAGCGGCTTGAATCCATTGCAGGCGCTGCGGCATGCCGCCCGGGTTCAGGCGGCTGGACAACTGATGCAGCAGTTGCTGCATCTGGGGCCCCGCGGGGCCAGCCTGGCGGGTGTCTGAGTCCTCAGACGCTGCATCGGTATCAGCGGTTTCGCGTGCCGCCAGGCGCTTCTGGACCCGCTGCACGGTCAGCGCCAGCCGCTCGCGCTCGGCAGGCTTGAGCACGTAGTCCACCACGCCTTGCTCGAAGGCCTCGACCGCGTACTGGTCGTAAGCGGTGATGAACACGATCTCGGGCAGCCAGGCGTCTTCTTCATCCTCGGGCGGTGGCAGTTGCGCGATCTGGCGCGCTGCGTCCACCCCCGTCAGCCCAGGCATGCGGATGTCGAGGAACACCAGTTCTGGCCGATGCTGGCGCACCATCTCTACCGCTTCGATGCCATTCTTGGCTTCAGCCACGATTTCCAGCTCGGGCCAGACCTCGTTCAGCCGTGCCCGCAGTTGCTCACGCATCAGGCGCTCGTCGTCGGCCAGCACGGCGCGCACGGTCTTGC
>JBBQIB010000083.1:0-14886 GCA_038324515.1 Burkholderiales bacterium | reverse complement strand
GCCGGGCGCAGGCATCGTGGTGGTGGGCAATCCGCAGCAGTGTGCCGACACCCTGCAGCAGTTCATCGACATCGGTTGCGATTCGTTCTGCCTGTCGGGCTATCTGCACGATGAAGAGGCCACGCGGTTCGCGCGCATGGTCCGCCCGCTGCTCGCGGCGCGCAATCCGAACCGCTTGCCGGCACTGGGCAGCGAGCGTTCTTGATGAGGCGCTGCGGCATGGTGGCGCTACCGATGCGTGCCGCAGCGCGGAAGTTCGTAGACGTGCGAGGGGAGCGGCTGCGCGATATGTGCCTGGCCCTGCCATGCCAGCTGTGCGGCGCAACCAGCCCTGACGCCGGCGTTACCTGGGCGCACGGCAACCAGAGCCGCCACGGCAAGGGCGGCGCGATGAAGGCAAGCCAGTTCGTGACTCAGCTATGGGTTGTGGGGGCTCAGCGGCAAGATCAAAGTCACAACCAACCAATATCGATCAACACCTCGGGACCCGTTGCAACCCCTGCCGGTCGGCGTGTTGCAGAGATAACATGCGGCCGCGAAGTCAAGGAACCTGCCAACTACCGCCAATGTTTGCGGGGCGCAGCGGTCATGGAGAAGTATGACAACGGTCGACGGCCTGACGGGCCATGCAGCCCTGCCCAACAGCTTCTCACGCCGTGTCTTGTTGACCGTTTCGGGCCTCAGCCCGCAAGTGATTACTGAGACTGTTTACGCGCTGGCAATCACTCCAGATCCTGACGAGCGTTTCGTGCCGACGGAGATCCACGCACTGACCACCACGCTTGGCAAGCAGCGCATCTCCGCAGCACTGTTCAGTCCCGGGCTCAGCAAGTTCCCGTCGCTATGCAGTGAGTATGGCCTTCCGGCCGACGCATTCGGGCCTGCCATGGTGCATGTGGTTTGCGACGCCAAAGGTCAGCCGCTGTCGGACATCCGCACACCTGAAGACAACGCCGCCATGGCCGATGCGGTGACCGAATTGGTCCGCCGCTTCACGGGTGATGCCAGCTGTGCGCTGCACGTGTCGCTGGCCGGCGGCCGCAAGACCATGGGTTACTACGCCGGGTACGCGCTCTCTCTGTTTGGCCGGCCGCAGGACCGCTTGTCTCACGTGCTGGTTAACCCGCCGTTTGAATCCCACCCGGACTTCTACTTTCCCCCCCGCGCGAGCCAACGACTGCACTTGCCGGATGGCCAACAGATTGAAACGGCCGACGCCAAGATCAGCCTGGCTCACATCCCGTTTGTGCGTCTGCGCAATGGGCTGCCGCAGGCGTTGTTGGACGGGCAAACAAGTTTCGCCCAGGCCGTCGCAGCGGCTGCTGCCGCGAGTGCCTCCGCGCCGGCGCTGGTACTCGACCTGCCGGCGCGAAGCGTGGTGGCCGACGGCGTTGCCATCCGTCTGCCGCCCATGCAGCTGGCGCTGCTGGCGGTGCTGGTGCAGCGCGCGCGCACCGGGCAGCCGGCACTGCGCGCACCGCTGAAGGACACCCACGATGCCGAGTGGGCGGATGAGGTGCTTCGTGATCTCCGTGTGGTCTATGGCCTGATGCATCTGCCTGACCGGGTGGAAGCCTCGCTGCGGCAGGAGTCCAGCGGCATGCGCGTGTCGCCCAGCCTGTCGCGGCTGCGCACCGTTCTACGTCAGCACCTTGCGCCGGGCCGCGATCGGCTGTATTTCGACGATGGGCAGAGCCATCGCCACAAGCGCTACCGGGTACCCCTGCCACCTTCGGCGCTGCAAGTCATTGCGCCAGCAGGCACCAGCTTGGAATCGGCAAGCTTGCCAAAACCTGCGCGCTGAACTGTCAACGGGACACTGCAACCCGGCACAAGGACCCCCCGATGATCGAACTGCACTACCGCATAGGCTTCAACACCCCCGCCTTTCTCGGCAATGCCGAGCAGGCTGGACAGTGGCGCACGCCGCCGATCAAGGCGCTGCTGCGGCAGTGGTGGCGGGTAGCCTATGCGGCTGACCACCGCCACCACGTCAAGGTCGCGGCCCTGCGCGCTGCCGAGGGCGCGCTGTTTGGCGCGGCGGCCGACGGCGATGGCAAGTCCAACCAGAGTCAGGTGAGGTTGCGTTTGAGTCACTGGGACAAGGGGCGGCTGACCACCTGGTCGGGCTTGGACACCCAGCGCGTCGTTCACCCTGAGGTCAAAGGCCGTGAGGGGCGCGGCGCGCAGGTGGGCGCGCATCTGTACCTGGGCTACGGCCCTTTGACCTTCGCTGCAGGACAGACGTCGTTGAAGGCTGCTGCAGCCATTCAGGCCTCGGAAGCCGCCACTCTCAGCCTGGCGTTTCCAGACAACGCTGAAGCGCAGCGTCTGCACCGCGCACTTTGGCTCCTGCACCACTACGGCACCCTGGGTGGCCGCAGCCGCAACGGTTGGGGTTCTTTCAGCCTGAAGTCCGCCCACGACAAGACCCCGGCGTTCGGTGCGGCTCTGGACGCCTCTTTGACGCTTGCTTGGCGAGACGCGATGGCGCATGACTGGCCGCAGGCCATCGGCACCGATGCCACTGACCGCCCGCTGATCTGGCAGACCGATGTACGGTCGGATTGGCAAGGCGTGATGCGCCGGCTTGCCGAGGTCAAGGTCGCCTTGCGCACGTCGTTCCGCTTTCCGCATGAACGGCCTGATGGCCAGGTGCATGACCGCCATTGGTTGAGCTATCCGGTCACTTCGCACAAGGTTCAGACCTGGGATCGCGCTGGTCTTCGGCTGCCCAATGCCCTGCGCTTCAAGGTCCGCACCGAAGCCGATGGCCAGCTTCGCGGCGTGATCTTCCACATGCCCTGTCTGCCCCCGCCGGCGTTTCAACCCAGCCGACCAGCCATCGACCGAGTCTGGCAGCAGGTGCACTCGCATCTTGACGCCGACTCCAGCCTGCAGCGCATTTCCCAATAACCCATCATGACGACCAACGACACCCTCTGGCAGACCAAGCTGCATGCCCGGCTGCACGACCCGGCCGAGAAGGCGCTGGTGCTGCTGCGCGATCCTGAAGGCCATGAAGGCGGTACATGCCGGGCGATGGCGCGCCTGATGGGCTGGGAGACCAGCAGCACCAGCACGCGTATCGACCCTGACAACGCGCAGGTGTTGCACTGCACCGTGTTCAAAGATGGCTTGCCGCGCGAGACCTACAAGATCGTGCAGCGTGCCGACTGGTGGGCTGCCGCAGCCGACCGGCCGCAGTGGCCATTGCAGAACCTTGCGGTGACCACCCGCAAAGGTGAAGAAGTGGTGTTGAAGGTGGCCCCTGGTGCGCAGGTGCGCTGGGCCAAGGATCCTGTTCTGATCCACCCGCTTACCGGTGCGACGCTGGACATGGGCCGGTTTGGTGGGCTGAAGGACACCGAGATCGACGAGATCAAGGAGCGCAGCTTTGACCATTTCAGCGCGCTGGTGCAACGCAGCGCCAGTGGCGACATCGATCACTGCCGCACCCTTTTCGCGATGTGGCGCTTCGGCCCCGAACTGCGCGAAGACCAGGACAACGGTACGTTGGGTGTGCTGTGGCCGCTGCTGCCGGCCGACACCCGTGTGCCCGACCACAGCATCTGGGACCACCTCGACCTGACCTCGGCCTTTGCCGGCGCCTTCGCCGCCGACCCAAAGGGCGAAGTGGCGCTGTTGACGATGGCCATCGGCCCGGTGCAGAGCTTCATTGCCGCCGCGCGCAGCACTTCGGACCTCTGGGCCGGCTCCCACCTGCTGGCCCGCCTGGCCTGGGAGGCGATGAAGCCTGTATGCGAGGCGTTGGGCCCCGACGCCATTCTGTTCCCCCGGCTGCGTGGCGTTCCGCAGGTCGATGCCTGGCTGCGTGACGACCTGAAGTTGCCCGCCGTCTTGTTCGAGGGCGCCGCCTGGACCGAGAAGGCCACTGACGCCAACCCGCTGTTCGCGGCGGCCCTGCCCAACCGCTTCGTGGCGTTGGTGCCGGCCTCACAGGCACGTGACCTGGCCCTGCAGGTGGAACGTGCCGTGCGTGGTTGGTTGCAGACGCTGGGCGGGCAGGTCGTCGACCGGCTCCTCAGCGAGGCCGGGCTGGAAAGCGATGGCCCTGCCCACGCCCACCGCCAGATGCGTACCCAGCTCGAAGGATTCCCCGAGGTGCATTGGGCGGCCGTGCCGTTCTCGCTGATCCGCCCGCGCAACGCCCAACGCCAGACTGATCTGGACACCACGGCTTTGAGCGCCGCGATGGCGCCTTTCTTCGGCGTGGCCGATGGTGCGCCGGCTGGTTTCCTGGCCAGTCCGGCCTGGCAGGTGTTGCGCAACGATGCGCGATGGGACAGCAACACCACCTTTTTCGCACCCAACCCCGGTGCGCTCTATCCGGCGGTGCACGACTTGGCCGAGCGGGCGCTGGCCGCTGCCAAGACGGTGCGGCCGTTCCAGGCGCAGGCGGAGCAGGGCTGGCGCTGCTCGCTCACCGGTGAGACCGAGTGGCTGACCACCGACCCCGCGCAGTTGAAGCTGCCGCCGGGCCAGCGCCGCGACACGCTGTGGGCTCGCGTCGCCAAGTCCCGCCCGGCCTGGGCCAAGAAGGGGGAGCACCTGGGGGCACTGCCAGCTGTCAAGCGCCTGTGGCCCACACTGTTCGCTGAAGAAGTTGGCAGGATCGTTCGCGATGACGACACCGCCGCAGGTGCGCGCCGCTTTGTCGTGTCGACGCACACCATGTCACTGGCCCATCAGCTGGACCAGTGGTTAAAGCGGGGGGCCACCGTCTCGCCCGGGCTGGCCGAGGCGATGGACGAGCACGGCCGCGACACAGTGGCGCTACCGCGCAAGCTGATGCGCGACCACGCCGGCTCGCCCGCCGCGATGGACATCGCCCGCCGGCTGCCAGCGCTGCTGGATGCAGCCGATGATGTGGCCGACGAATCCGCCGCACGCGACCTGCAAGGGCTGGTGCGCCAGACACTGGGCTGCGACGCCGGCAAGCTCGAGACCTATTACGGCCTGCTGCTGATGGATGGCGACCGGATGGGTGCCTGGTTGGCCGGTGGTGATGGGTACGCCATCTCCTATCGCGAGAGTTTCCACCCCCAGGTGCAGAAGGGCTTCGATCAGCATGCACAGCGCGAGTCCACGTTGCTGCGCTACGGCGCTCAGAAGCGCGCCGTCTCGCCAAACCGCCACCTTTCGATCTCGGCCGCGCTGAACGACTTCTCACTCACCGTGGTGCCACATGTGGTGGAGCACGAACACCTGGGCCGGCTGATCTATGCCGGTGGCGATGACGTGATGGCCATGCTGCCCGTGGCCGACCTGCTGCCGGCGATGCAGCGCCTGCGCGTGGCTTATGCCGGCCACGACCCCGCTCATGCGGTCGGCGCCTTCGATGGCCAGGGGTTGGTACTCCACAAGGGGTTTGCCTTGCTCAATCAGGGCGGCCAGCGCCGCCTGATGCGCATGATGGGTGAGCGCGCGACCGCCAGCGCCGGCGCCGTCGTGGCCCACCACCAGGCGCCGCTGGGCGCGGTGCTGCGTGAACTGCGCGCCGCCGAAAGCCGGGCCAAGAATGCTGGCGGCCGTAACGCCTTCAGCCTGACTGTGGTCAAGCGCTCTGGCGGCGCGCTCACCGTCACCGCCAAGTGGGGCGAGCCTGCCGAGTTGCTGCAAGCACTGCGCATGTTTCTAGGCAGCGACGGCGTGTCGCGCCGTGCCGTCTTCAACAGCCTGGACTGGATCAAAGACCTGCCACAGGACAACCCCGCCATGTTGGCCTCCCTGCTGTCGTACCAGTTGATGCGCCAGGCCAAGGGGGATGCCGCCAAGGCCGAGGCCTGCTCCCTGGCAGGTCGGCTGGCAACCCTGGCGTTTGACGATAACCATCGCCCCGCGCCAAGCAAGGCCGAGAAGCGCCTGGACTGGCTCGTGCACTTCATGGGTGTGGCCGAGTTCCTGGCCCGTGAAACCCGCAGCAGCACATGAGTCTGGCCATGACCGACATCAGTCACCACCGTTTCATCGAGCCGCTGGACGTGCTGTTCCTGCGCGGCAACAAGCTGTTTGGCGACCCAGGCAGTTTTGGCGAGAGCCTGGTTCCGCCCTGGCCGTCCGTGGCTGCCGGCGCGCTGCGCAGCGCGATGCTTGCGCGTGAGGGTGTGGATTTGGTGGCCTTCGCGCTGGGCAACGCCCCCCACCCCTCACTCGGTACACCGGGCACGCCCGGGTCCTTCGCCGTCACAGCCTTCACACTGGCGCGACGCTTGGCGGGCGGCGTTGTCGAAACGCTGCATGAACTGCCCGCCGACTTGGTGGCTGAGGCCGGCGACGACGGATGCATCCAGCGCCTGCGGCGCTTGGTGCCCGCACAGCCCGCAGCCGGGCTGTTGAGTTCGTCCCCGCTTCCTCACTGGCCGGTGCTGGCCCAGGGCGAGCGTGCCAAGCCTGCCGGTGGCGTCTGGCTCACGCAGGCCGGCTGGGCAGCCCATCTGGCTGGTCGCACACCGGGCGTCGAACAGGTACTCACGGCAGGCCAGTTGTGGGCCATCGACCCGCGCGTCGGCGTCGGCCTGAACGCCGCCACGCGGAGCGCCGCAGACGGCCAGCTGTTCACAGTGCAGGCGGTTGCCTTCCATCGCAGCATCGGCTTCTTGGCAAGCGTGACAGGCGCCAGGCCACCGGCCGACGGGGTGCTGCGCTTCGGTGGTGATGGGCGTGGCGCTGCGATCAGCATGGTTCCGCACCAACCGGCTGCGGCCGACGTGGATGCCATCTCCAAGGCCCGTCGCGCCCGTGTGGTGCTGACCACACCGGGCCTGTTTCCCTCTGGCTGGCGCCTGCCTGCCGTGGATGGCGAACAGCGCATCACCTGGCCAGGCCTGAGCGCCCGGCTGACCTGCGCCGCTGTGCCGCGCGCCGAGGTCGTCAGTGGCTGGGACCTGGCCCTGCGCAGCCCCAAGCCGGCCGAACGTGCAGCGCCGGCTGGCAGCGTCTACTGGCTCGACGATCTCGATGCCACGCCCGAGGCGCTCCGCAAGCTTGCCGACGGCGGCCTTTGGCTGGGCAACGACCAAAATGCCCAACGTCGGGCTGAGGGCTTCAACCGCTTCTCCTTCGCTGCCTGGTGACACCAGGAAATTCGAAACGCATCCGCATCGCAACACACGCACCGAGAGACCAGCAACATGTTCGAGAAGCAAGCCGCCGTCTTCCTCTACGCCGTCAGCCCCGTGCACATGGGGGCCGGCAATGCCGTGGGCGTGATCGACAACCCCATCCAGCGCGAGCGCCACACCAACCACCCGAGCTTTGCTGGCTCTGGCATCAAGGGTGCGCTGCGCCACGGCTTTGAAGCCCTCGGGGGCAACAAACAGCACGTCGACCGGCTGTTCGGGCCCGAATCCCAGTCGGGCGACTTGTATGCCGGCGCGGTCAGCTTCGGCGACGCGCAACTCGTCGCGTTCCCGGTGCGCAGCTTGCGTGGCGGCTATGTCTACGCCACCTGTCCCCAGGCGCTGGCGCGTGCCAAGCGGCTCATGGCGCTGGTGGGGGTGCGTGCCGATTGGGCCGTGCCCGATGTTGCCGAGGGGCACTGCCTGATGGCCAATCCGGCACTGCTGTCGGGCAACAAGGTGCACCTGGAAGCCTTTGAGTACGACGCCCGGGCATCGGAGCCTTTGAGCGCACTCGCGCAGGATCTGGCGTCCAAGGGCTTGCCGGCAGGCGAGGCCTATGCCTTCTTCCGCACCAAGCTGGCTCAGGATCTGGTGGTGCTGTCCGACACCGACTTCGGCTACTTCGTCGAACATGCCACCATGGTCGAGCCGCATGTGCGCATCAACGCCGAGACGGGCACTGCCGACGACGGCGGCCTGTTCTACACCGAGAACCTGCCCCCTGAATCACTGCTGCTGGCGCCGCTGCTGGCCAGCGCCACGCGCAGCGGCAAGGCGGACGAGCAGCTGATTGCCGCCGAGGTACTTGCGCAGATCAAGGCCGTGCTGCACGGCCGGATGATCCAGATCGGCGGCGACGCCACCACCGGCCGCGGGCTGGTGGTGGCCAGCGTGCTGGAGGGCTGAAGCGATGGCACAGACACTTGAACAGAAGCGTGCAGCTGATGCCTGGAAGCGCGCCGAGGAAGGCATTGCGCGCCACGGCAAGGACTACGTGAACGACGCCAAGGGCCTGCCGGCGCTGATCATGAACAGCGGGCTGATGCAGGTGATGGCGTTCCTGCACCAAAAGGGCGGCCGACACGAGGTGCTGGCCCAGCACTTGCGCGACTGGCTGGCGGTGCAATGCGTCACGCCCAAAGCCTTCGATGCCTTCATGGAGCACCTGTTCAAGATGGACGACCCGCGCAGGTTTCAGGCCATCACGGCCGAGGCCTTTGCGTGGCTGAAGTGGCTGCGGCAGATGGCTGCCGCGCGACAAGGCTGAGGGGCCAACCATGCCGATTGCCGCTGTCCCGGCCTACCTGGGAAACGACTTTTCGCAGGCATCACCTGCCTTGCGCTTCGGCGCCTATCTGCGCGTGTGGGAGCCGGACTGGAGCATTGCCAAGAGCGGCAAGCAGCTGGCAGCAGCCGGCGCGGCCAAGCTGCGGCCGGCCGATGCAGCCTGTCTGCGCGCCCTGGCCAGCCGCCAGTCTGCGCTCGCTGCGCCGCTGGCCGCTCAGGGCCTGCTGATGGTGATCGACGCCCAGTCCACCGCGCCCTTTGCCACCGGTCTGGGCAACGAGCATCCGCTTGAGAACGGCTTTGCCTTCCTCAACCCCTACGGCCTGCCGTACCTGTCGGGCAGCGGCGTCAAGGGGGTGCTTCGGCAGGCGGCGCGTGAACTTGCCAGCGCTGAATGGGGTGACACCCACGGCTGGACCGAAGACGCCATCACCCACTTGTTCGGGCTGGAAACCGACGACGGTGGCAAGGCCCACGAGCGGGGCGCGCTGACGTTCTGGGATGTGATGCCGCAACTGGCCGGCGACACCCTGCAGGTCGACGTGATGACGCCGCACCAGAGCCATTACTACCAGCAGCGCCGCGAGGCCCGCAGTGGCGACAGCGACACGCCGCACGACAGCGGCCAGCCCAACCCCATCAGTTTCCTCACCGTACCTCCTGGCTCGCGCTTTTGCTTCCACGTGCAGTGCAACCTGCCATTCCTGCGCGGCCGTGCCCAGGCCCTGGCTGGCGGCGGGCGCTGGCAGATGCTGGTGCAGGCTGCGCTGGAGCACGCATTCGCGTGGCTTGGCTTCGGTGCCAAGACAGCGGTGGGCTATGGCGCGATGGCCGAAGACCCGGTGGCGCGAAAGCAGCGCGAAGCGGCGCGTGCAGCCGCCGAGACGCAGGCCGCGGCAGCGGCCGAGGAACAGCGGTTGTCCACGCTGACGCCGGAAGACCGCGCCTGGTCGGCGGCCCAGGCATGGCTGGCGTCGTTTCGCACTGAACTCGCCAAGGCCAAGGCAGCCGGAGCCTACAAACCCGGTGGCCCGTTCGACCAGGCCCGCCAGCTGTTCCTGAAGACCGCGCTCGGCTGGAGCGAGGCGCGCAGCCGCACCGCTGCCGGCGACCTGTTGGCAGACACCGCGACCAAAGCCTGGGGCAGGCCATCGAACAAGGAGCGCTGGGCCGAACTTCAGACGGCCATCGCCCAGCTCAAGGGTGGGGCATGACAGGCCTCTTTGAGACCAGCTGCGGCGAAGGTACGCCTGCCGCCGCGCCAGCGTCGTACGCCCGTCCTGCGCTGCCGGCCTTGGCCGTCGTGCGCCTGCGCTTCACGGCTGAACCGCAGCGGCCGCTGCAGTGGCCTGCGCACGCCGGCGCGCTGCTGCGCAGCGTGTTCGGCGCCGCATTGCGCCAGGGTGCTTGCAGTACCGGGCTGCCAAGCTGCGGCGAGTGCCCGCTGCTGCGCAGCTGCGCGTACCCTGCAATCTTCGAGACGCCGCCGCGACCCACACAGTTTGCGCAGCGCTTCAGCCAGGTGCCCAATCCGTATGTGATTGAGGCGCCACCTGAACTGGCCGGGCTACAGCCCGGTGAGCCACTGGTCTTCCACATGGTGCTGATGGGCACGGGTAGCCAGCAGCAGTTGCCGCTGGTTGTCTCCGCCTGGCAGCGCGCCCTGCGGGCTGGCCTGGGGCAGGCGAGGGTGGCGGTCCGGCTGCTGTCAGTAGAGGCCATCGGCGCCCAAGGCCATCCCCAGCCTGCGTTCGACCTCTCCACGCACCGGGCTGTTGGCGAACTGCCCGTGCTTGACCTGGGCACGTTGGTCAAGGCGGTTGCGACTGATTTGAGAGGAGTGGTGCTGCAACTCGAAAGCCCGTTGAGGCTGCAGCGCGCATCGCAGCCGCTGCTGCCGCAGCAACTCACGCCACGGGCCTTCATCAGCCACCTGCTGCGGCGTACCAGTTTGATCCTGGACTTGCACCTGGGCATTCAGCCCGCGCCGTACGACGCGCCCGCCTTGCTGGCGCTGGCCGACCAACTGACCGACGACCGGAGCCAGCTGCACTGGCGCGACCTGCACCGCTACTCTGCCCGTCAAGGCCAGCAGCTACCGCAGGGCGGCGTGCTGGGACGCTGGGTTTGGCACGGCCCAGTGGCGCCGCTGCTGCCGTGGCTGCTGGTGGGCCAATGGCTACACGTGGGCAAGGCCGCAACGGCGGGGCTGGGTGGCTACAGCGTACGGCGGCTCGAGGCGGGAGATGCGGCATGACGGTCTGGTTCGTCTCCCGCCACGCCGGGGCCATCGAGTGGGCGCGCGGCCAGGGTCTTGCCATCGATTGCTGGGTGCCGCACCTGGATGTGGCGCAAGTGCAGCAAGGTGACACCGTTGCCGGCACGCTGCCGATCCACCTGGCGGCACAGGTTTGCCAACATGGTGCCCGGTACCTGCATCTGCGGCTTGACTTGCCGCCCCATCTGCGCGGCCAGGAACTCAGCGCCGACGATCTCAGCGCTGGCGGCGCGCGGCTCGACGCCTTCGACGTCCGCTGCCTCTCCACCTCATTCGTCGCCAGCCCGAAATCTACATGAACCAACCCGCCTTGCCCCCAGTCCACGTCTGCATTGCCACCGGGCAGAACGCCGCCAACTTCATACCACTGCAGCAGTACGAAGCCAAAGAGGTCTGGATCCTGGAGACCCCGGCCATGAAGGCCAGTGCCAACCACCTGGCGCTGGCGTTGCGCCAGGATGGGCGGTTGGTAGAGCGCAAACGCTTTGATGACAGCAGCCCGGCAGCGATGGCCAACAGCGCCGAGGCGATCGCCGAGCAGCTTGATGGCCGCCAAGTGGTGCTACACGCCACCGGTGGCACCAAACTGATGGTGCTGGCGCTGCGCGACGGCCTGCGCCTGGTCGAAGCGGGACAAGGCCGGCTGGACATCCTCTACGCCGACACGCTGAAGCAGCAGATCGACTGGCTGGGCGCTGCGGCGCGCACAGAGCCCATGGCCGACGTGCTGGACCTGCAGAAGATGCTGCTGGTGCAGGGCTACCGAATCGACGGCGACAACCGGCATGCCGAAGCCCAGCAGCGCGCGCAGACCCGTTCTGCGCTGACGCGCAAGCTGGCCGAGAACGCCACCATCTACGGCAAGTCATTCAGCGCATTGGCGGGGCTGGCCGCACGCGCCGCCGACGATGCCGCTGCCCCACGCGATCTGACGCAGACCTTCCTGTATGCACCAGGTGGCCGTCTGGCCGAGTTGCTGAAAGACGGCCAGGCGCAAGGGCTGTTGCACTGGGACGGCGAAGACACTGTGAATTTTTCTTCGCAAGAGGCCGCACGCTACCTGGCCGGCGGCTGGATCGAGGAGTTCGTGCTGCTCAAGCTCAGCGGCATGGTCAAGCCCTCACGATTCAGCAGCAACCTGCAGGTGGTCAGTGCCACCGGCGGCGTACCCAACGAGCTGGATGCGATGGTGGTGCATCGCAACCGTGCCCTGCTCATCGAGTGCAAGACAGGCCGGCAGACCAACGCCTCCGCTGCCTTGTACAAGTTGGCGCAGTTGCGCGACCGCCTGGGCGGCAGCGTGGCAGCCGCCATGTACCTGAGTGCCCAGCGCCTGAGCGACGAGCACCGACAGCGCGCCGAGGAATATCGCGTTGCTGTTTTGTGCGGCGACGACGTGGTGAAGCTGACCGCCTGGCTGCGCGACTGGATGAGCCACTGAGCCATCAGCCAGGCGCGGCAAGCTTGCCATTCGCCTGCATCGGGCCCCGTGCCCGAACAATGGCCTTCAGCCCTGCTGCTGAACGCCATGACCCCCCACCGTACCCTCTACCTCGCCGCTTACGACATCCGTGACGACAGCCGCCGCACCGAGGCGCTGCGCCTGTTGCGCGCCTTCGCCACCGGAGGCCAGAAGTCTGTGCATGAGGTTTGGCTGACCAGCTGTGAGAAACGTGATGTGCTGGACGACATGGTTTTCATCCTGCGCGCGAGCGACCGGTTTCTCTTGTTGCGCCTGGACACGCGCAGCAAGCCCCAAGTGCTTGGCCGCGCCCAGCCTGTGGCCAACCCCGACCACTTCTACATCGGCTGAGCGAGGCACACGCCATGGCCATGCTGTTGCTCGATCGCGCCAATCTGGAAGTGCGCAGCGAAGGTGAGACCCTGGTGCTGTTCGAGGCCGGAGAGCGCCGCGGCACCGTGCCGATCAAGCTGATCGACCGCTGCGTGATCCATGGCGCACAGACCCGGCTGGACAGCGGCGTGCTGCTGAAGCTGGCCGAGGCGGGCGTGGCCACCGTGTTGTTCAGCCCACGCCTGGGCCGCCGCGTGGCCATCGTGCTGGGACCGGCGCACAACGACGCCGCTGTGCGCCTGGCGCAGGCCACCCGCGTGCTGGACGGCGACTGGTGCCTGGCCTGGGCGCGCCAGATCGTGCGTGCCAAGCTGGCGCGCCAGCACAAGGTGCTGTGCCACTGGCAGGTGGCGCGTCCGGATGCCCGCAAGCCCCTGCTGGACGCCCAGGCCCAGGTGGCCACAGCGCTGCGCGGCGTGGCCGATGCCACCAGCCTGGAAAGCCTGCGCGGGCTGGAGGGCAGCGCCGCGCGCGCCCACTTTGCCGGCCTGGCTGCGGTGGTGCCGCCGGTGCTGGCCTTCAGCGGCCGCAACCGCCGGCCGCCACGCGACCCTGTCAATGTGTGCCTGTCGCTGGCCTACACCCTGCTGCACATGGATGCGGTGCAGGCCTGCCACACCGCAGGTGTCGACCCGCTGCTGGGTTTTTTCCATCGCCCTGCTTTCGGTCGCGAATCATTGGCCAGTGACCTGATCGAGCCCCTGCGCGCCCGCGCTGACTTGTGGGTGTGGGAGCAACTGCGCCAGCGCAACCTGCGTGACGAGCACTTCAGCCATGACAAGGGCGCCTGCGTGCTGGGCAAGGCCGGCCGCGCCGCCTTCTACGGCAGCTGGCACAGCCAAGCCAAGCCGCTGCGCCGCTGGCTGCGCCAGGCTGCAGCCCACCTGGCCGGGCAGCTGCGCACCCAGGGCGCTGCCTGGATGGACGCCCAAGCCTGCCTGCCGGACGAGGCAGACGCATGACCAGCACCCGCCGCCTGACCCGCGCCACCGACGCGCGCACCCTGTACTTGGCATCGACCCACCCGTTGCGGGTGACATCCACCGGCGAGGCTCTCGTGGTGGCATGCACCGATGGCCCGGTACAACGCCTGCCCATCCGGCTGCTGCATCGCGTGGTCAGCGGCCCAAGCACCGATTGGAGCGGCGCCGCGCTGGCGCTGTGCATGCAGCACGGTGTGACCATCAGCTGGACGGGGCCCGGCGGTGAGCCCGCGGGCCACCTGTGGCCCCAGCAGCCTCGGCCGCTGGAGCTGGCCACCCTGTTGCACGCCCTGGCCGGCAGCGACCATCACTGGCCAGAAGCTTATGCCAACTGGCTGCGCTGCCAGCGCCTTCAGGTGCTGCACCTGTGGCGCCGCCAGCGCGCGCAGGCCGGACAGCCCGTGGGCGTGGCCGAATGGCAGGCTGCCAAGCAACACCTGGTCTACCGCAATCAGGTGCCAGAGCAACTGCCGCAGTTGCTGCGCGGAATGGCGGCAGCCCTGGTGGTTGCGCGGCTGGCGGACGGCGGGCTGCGGGCCCACTACTGGGCCTGCACCGGCCAGCCGATTGCGCTGGCCGACGACATAACCTGTCTGGTGTGGGCCGAAATGAACTTGTGCGCCGGTCCCTTGGCTGCGGCCATCGACAACCCAAGGGTTGCCGCAACGCTGTTCGAGGGCTGGGCCGGCACATGCGCGGGAGCGGTGTACCAGCATCTGGCCAGCCTGCGCGCGCAGGCACTGCGACAGCGCGACGAGTGACGCCCAGGCGCTGCCGCCCATAAGCACCTATCCCGTCAAGCGCGCAACCACATTGCCATGAGCCTGCACGCACCCGCCCGCTGGATCGTTGCATACGACATCACCGACGACCGGCGGCGCATGGCAGTGCACCGCCATCTGCGTCGCGTTGGCGTGCCGCTTCAGTACAGCGTATTCGTGGTGGAGACCAGCGCGGCAGGCATGCATCGGCTGATGGGTGAACTGCGGGACCGCATCCACCTGAAACAGGACGACGTGCGTGCCTACCGCTGGCCGGCCCGCCCCGAGTGCCACCAACTGGGGCGCAGCATGCTGCCGGAGGGGATCCTGCTGGACGCCGACCATGACAGCGGCGCGCCGTTGGTGATTTAAACTGACGATGGACTCACACACGGGCCGACAGGCGCGCCACATTGACTCAACGACGCCACGCCAAGTGCGTCAACCCCACACGCAAGCCCTTGTCAGGCCTGCGAAAACTGGCGCGTGCAGCCAGAAACCAAGCCCTGAACTCAAAGGGATTAAGACGGGCCAGCGTAATAACCAATATCAGGGCAAAAGGCCAGAAACCAAGCCC
>JBBQIB010000082.1:0-14976 GCA_038324515.1 Burkholderiales bacterium | reverse complement strand
TCGCGGCGCCAGCCACCGACGGCATGCTGCGCATCCACCTGCAAACTCCGCAGACCGACAGTGCGGTCGAGATCCAGGCCTTGTATCTGGACAGCGGGGAAGCCAGCACAGCAGCCAGAAGCTCGGTCTACATCGCCGTGCTGCCCACCAGCAACCGAGCACTGGTTTACACAGTGCTGGACCCGGTTGGCAACAACAATGTGACAGCCACTTTGGCAGGTAGTATCGATCTGGCCGACACCCCCTGGCTGAGTCTGAGGGTTGAGAATTTCAGCTGAGTCTGGCCCTCTCCGGCGCCACGCTACAACAGATAAACCACCACAACCAACACCAGCCCCAGGGCCAGATTCACGCCCACCCACGTGCGCAGCGCGCCCTGCGCCGAAGCTGCCTGCGACCACTGCTGGGCTGAGACGGCTCGCGACAGGCGCTTGAACAGCACAAAGCGGATGTGGCCGTACAGGGCCATCATCAACAGGCCCACCACGGTCATCACGGTCCAGTCCAGCGGCATGCTGAAGCCGGCGCCGGCTTGCACGGATTGTTTGGCGACGCGGCCGATCATCCACAGGCCGCTGCCCAGAATCACCAGCACGGCCACCGAAACGATGGTGAAGAAGCGCTGCAGCACCTGTTGCATCAACTGCAGCCGCACCGGTGGGTCGAGTGCGGCCACCGCCGGCCGCAAGCAAAAGTGTGCGAAGGCCATGCCGCCGACCCACAACAACACGCTCAGCACGTGCACAGCTTTCAACGATAAATACAGCATCAGATGGGGCCCAGTTCAGGTAGGGTGTGGAAGGCTTGCATGGCCCAGGGTAGGCCCGGCGTCATGCAAGTGAATTGGTGGCGGTGGCGGTGGCGGTGGCGGTGATGGTGGTGGCGGTAGAGGCGGTAGTGACAGCGGTGGCGTTGCAAAAGCGCCCAAGCAGTCGCTGCCAATCACTGGATGCCGGAGCTGCTGGGTGGGTGGTCGTGCACCGGTGTGAACAGCTCTGCAACATCCACCGCATCGAAACGGTACTGCACACCGCAGAATTCGCAGCCTACCTCGACGATTCCCCTTTCTTGGATCAGGTCCTCATTGTCTTGGCGGCCCAGGCCGGTGAGCATCTGCCCTACGCGCTGGCGCGAGCAAGTGCAGGCAAAACTGGGGGTCAATGGCTCAAACACCCGCAGCGTTTCTTCCCAGAACAGGCGGTGCAGGATTTGTGGCGTCTGCAAGCTCAGCAGCTCTGCTTCGGTCAGCGTGGCGGCCAGTACCGCGATGCGGTTGTAGGCTTCGCTCAAGCCAATGTCGTCTTCATTGCGGCGGCCCAGGTTGCCCTCGCCTTCCAGCGGCATGCGCTGGATCAGCAGGCCCGCGCACAGCTCGTCGTTGGCCGCCAGCACCAGGCGGGTGTCGAGTTGCTCGGACTGCAGCATGTAGTGCTCCAGCACCTGCTGCACACGCTGCAAGGGCTCACGCTGGTCGCCGTGCAGCGGCACCACGCCCTGGTAGGCCTGCTGGCCGGGCAAGCGGCCCTGGGGGTCGAGGGTGATCGCACAGCGGCCCTGCCCGCTGACGTTCAGCATGGCCTCAAGCTGCGCCCCGACAGGCACCTCACCCACCACCGTGGCGGTGCAACGAAAGCGCAGATCGGACTGCACTTCGGCCACCGCCAGCTTGACCGGGCCATCGCCATGCGCTTGCAGGATCAGCGCGCCGTTGAACTGCAGGTTGGCCTGCATCAGCACTGCAGCGGCCGCCATCTCGCCCATCAGCACACGCACCTCAGGCGGCTGGGCAGCGGCGCCCTGGCGGCGGCTGAGCAGCTCTTGCCAACTGTCGGTCAAGCGCACCAGCATGCCGCGCACCGGCAGGCCTTCGAACAAGAACTTGGTCAGCTCACTCATTGACACCGACACCCACACCGACAGCGGCACCGAGATCGATGCGCTTCAGGCCCGTCCTGTGGCGCTGCGCGTTGTCCACGTAGTGCACAGCGCCAGCACGCATGCGCGCAGCGTGCTCGGGCGAGAGCTCACGCACGGCCTTGGCGGGTGCGCCGATGATCAGGCTGTTGTCCGCAAAGTGCTTGCCCTCTGTCACCACCGCCCCTGCGGCCACCAGGCAGTTCTTGCCGATCACGGCGCCGTTGAGCACCACGGCCTGGATGCCGATCAACGAGCCGTCGCCCACCGTGCAGCCATGCAGCATGGCCAGGTGCCCCACCGTCACGTCTTCGCCCAACTGCAATGGAAAGCCCATGTCGGTGTGCAACACGCTGCCTTCTTGCACATTGCTGCGCGCACCCAGCGTGATCCATTCGTTGTCACCGCGAAGCACTGCGCCGTACCAGACGCTGGCACCCTCGGCCAGGCTGACGCGGCCGATGACCTGTGCGCTTTCAGCCACCCACGCGCTGGGGTCGATGCGGGGGCAGTCTTCGCCCAATTGGTAAATTGCCATGAAGGCCCTTTCGATGCGGCGAGGCTGCCGCGCAAAGCATCAGATTTTAGGCAAGCTGCTCTGGGGCAGCGGCCAATCAGGCAACGACAGGCGCCAGAAATTGTTCGGACATTGGATCGACCCGGCCTTCAGCGTCGGGCTCAACGCGACGGCGGGGGTTGAGACAGGGCCATCAACTCGTCTTCTTCGAATCCGGCAGCTCTTCTGGCCTGCAGGTTGAACGGTCCTTTCAACCGCGGTGCCTTGTAGGTCTCAGCCAGTTCAGCATAGGTACGCAAAGGGTCCAGCCCGCGCTGCTGACACAGATGACGGTACCAGTGGTTGCCCACAGCGACATGGCCGATCTCGTCACGCAGAATCAGGTCGAGGATCTGCGCCGCTGCGTGGTCCCCTGCCCCTGCCAGCTTGGCCCGGATCGGCGGCGAGGCATCCAGGCCCCTGGCCTCCAATGTGCGCGGCACAAGCGCGATGCGCGCCAGGATGTCGTCCTGGGTCTTCTGGGCCATCTCCCACAAACCGTTGTGGGCCGGAAAGTCGCCGTAGGTATAACCCAGAGTGTGCAGGTGGTCACGCAGCAGTTGAAAGTGCAGCGCTTCTTCTTGCGCCACCCGCGCCCACTGGCGGTAAAAGTCATCCGGCATGCCAGCGAAACGCCAACACAGGTCAAGCGCCAGATCGATGGCATTCAGCTCGATGTGCGTCAGCGCATGGATCAGCGCGGCCCGGCCCTCAACCGTGGCCATCGAGCGTGGTTTGAGCGCAGCATGGTCGACCCGCTCGGGCCGAGGTGGGCGGCCAGGCAGCCCTGCAGGTTCTGCCAAGACCTGCGCCGCACCGACAGGCAAGCTCTGCACTGTCAGCTCTCGTGCCAAGGTCGCTTTTTGGTCGGGGTCGCAGCACATCAGCGGCACCAGCGCCTGAGTTCGGAGTGTCAGCATCTGCAGAATTTTCGCTGCACTCGGGTCAGCCCGAGCGGCCAGGCATGCCGCCCAGTCACGCGCGTCGCTCGGGTCGCAGGAATGGCGCGCTGCCACTCACCTCCGCTCACCTCCGCTCACCCCCACTCACCCCCGCGGATGGTGCGCTGCATGCAATTGCCGCAATCGCTCGCGCGCCACATGGGTGTAGATCGTGGTGGTGCCGATGTCGGCATGCCCCAGCAGCATCTGCACCGCGCGCAAATCCGCGCCATGGTTCAGCAAATGGGTGGCAAAGGCATGGCGCAGTGTGTGCGGCGAAATCGGGGCGCTGATGCCTGCCTGCAGCGCATAACGCTTGATCAGCTTCCAGAACATCTGGCGGCTCATCGCTGCGCCCAGCCGGGTGACAAACAGTGCCTCGCTGGCCCGCGCAGCCAACAGCGGCGGGCGCGACTGCTGCAAGTAGCGTTGCAGCCAGTCGCTCGCCTCTTCGCCAAAGGGCACCAGGCGCTCGCGGCTGCCTTTGCCCAGCACGTGCAGCACGCCTTCGTTGATGCGCAATTGCAAGGTCTTGAGCAGCACCAGCTCGCTGACGCGCAAGCCGCTGGCGTACAGCAACTCCAGCATGCAGCGGTCGCGCAAACCCAAGGCGGTGTCTGCATCAGGCGCGCTCAAGAGCGCTTCCACCTGCGCTTCTGACAGGCTCTTGGGCACACGCAAAGGCTGGCGCGCGGCCAACAGCTTGAGTGTCGGATCGGTGGCCACCAGCCCTTCGCGCAAGGCCCAGCGAAAGAACCGCCTGAACACACTCAGGCGGCGGTTGGCGGTAGTGGCACGCGTCTGTGCGTGGCGCTGGGCCGCAAAGGCCAGCAGATCCGACTCTGTGCTGTGCAGCAAGGCCTTGCCGGTGCCGGTGCCGGCCCACAACCACTGCGCGTACAGACTCAGATCGCGCCTGTAGGCGGCCAGACTCAAAGAGGCCAGACCGTCTTCGATCCACAGGGCATCGATGAAGCGGTCGATCTCTGGCGCGTCTGGCGCGTCTGGCGCTTCTGGCGCTTCTGGGGACTCCGGTGGCTGTGCAGCATCTGGCGCGCCGGCCCCTGACGCGCTTGGCGCAGCAGGCTGGGTCGCCCGCTCAGAGGCTGCGCCTGCCTGGCTCATGCTGCGGTGTCAGAAAGCGCCTGCACGCTGCAAGCGCCAAGCTGCATCAGTTGAGCGTCAGTTTCTGCTTGGCCACCACGGTCTTGTAGACCTCCAGCTCGGCCTTCATCTGGGCACCAAACTCTTGCGGCGTGTTGCCGATGATGATCGCGCCGGTGCGCTCGATGCGGGCCCGCACATCGGGGTCTTCCAGCGTTTTCTTCACTGCTTTGGCCACCGTATCGATGATGGCGGTCGGCGTGCCTTTGGGCGCCAGGATGCCGTAGTAGGCCATGCGATTGACGGCTTCCAGACCGACTTCCTTGAAGGTCGGCACATCAGGCAGTTGGGCCAGACGCTGCGGCGCAGCCACAACGATGGCGATCAATCGCTTGTCCTGGATAAAGGGCAGGGCCGAGGGCATGTTGTCAAAAATGATCGGCACCTGGCCCGCCACGACGTCATTGAGCGCCGGGCCTGCGCCGCGGTAAGGGATGTGAGTCATGAACACACCCGCCAGGCTCTTGAAGAGTTCCGTCTGCAGGTGGCCGATGCCACCCGTGCCAGAGCTGGCGTAGCTGTATTTTCCGGGGTTCTTTTTCAGCTCGGCAATGAAGCCCTTGTAGTCACGCGCAGGGAAAGACGGATGCACCGCAATCACGTTGGGGGTGGCGGCGATGTTGGTCACGGGCATGAAGTCCACCGACGGGTCATAACCTATCTTGGGGTTGATCGCCGGATTGGCCGCAGTGGTAGACACGGTGGCCACACCCAGCGTATACCCGTCGGGCGCAGCGCGAATCATCTCCAGCGCACCGATCGCGCCACCAGCGCCAGCCTTGTTCTCGATGACCACTGTCTGGCCCAGCGTGCTGCCGAGCTTCTCGCCAACGATGCGGGCGATGATGTCAGTGGTGCCGCCAGGTGCAAAGGGCACGATCAGGCGCACCGGTTTGTTGGGGTAGGCCTGCGCCTGGGCAGCCAGCGGCAGGGCCAGGCTCAGACAGGTTGCTGCCAGCAGCGCCTTCAGCGGCTTCAGTGGCTTCAGCGAAAACAAAGGGCTCATCGAGTGTCTCCATTTGATTGTTGAAAACAGGTTGTGGGCATATCGGCCTTCACTGCCATGCCTCGTGCGTGCAGCGATGCCGCTCATGGCCAGGAGTCTAGATGACCCTGGAGGGCAATTTCGGACCCCACAGGGCTGCGCCCGCGCTCGGCACGCCGTCAAGCACGCCCCAGCAGGCCCGCTTTGAGCGCCGGGTCGTAGGGACGCTGACCGACGAAAGATCGCAACACGGCGCTGAACAACAGGTTGTTCTCCAGCGCCTCGCCTTGCAGTGTGCCATTCAGGGCAAAGAGCATGCCCCGAGAAGTGTCTAAGTCAAAGTCGACAAGGTCGCCCTTGCGGACTTTTTCCACATCCAGCATCGAGGCCTCGAAGCGTTGCCATTGCGGCTTGATCTGCTCGCGCTCATCAGCGCTGGTGTTGCGTGTGATGCCCTTGTTGACGGCCTTGACGAGTTCACTGGCGGGTGCCTCCATCAACATCAGCAGCTGCAGCCTCTTGGGGCCCGGCATGGCCAAGACAGTGGCCACATCACTGGACCTTTGCGGCAGGTACAACGCAACGGCATAACCCTTGATCCAGGCCACGGCACGCAAACCCGCGCCGTTGAGCTGCAAGGCCTGCCCCGCTACTCTTTGACTGGCTGCAAATCGGTGCCCCTCCATCAGCAAGCCGTCGGCGGCGCTGGACGGGGGCGAAAAACACATCGCCAATGCGCCTGCTGCGCCACCTGCCAGGGCCTGGCGGCGGCCTGCATCGGCGAGGGTGTGCGGAGGCTTGATGGTCATGACAACGAGCAGCCTAACACCGTTGGCTGGGATACTCGCAGCATGTCCGATGCGCTGCTGCTGTTGCCCGATTTTGTGTTGATCCTGCTGGGCTGGCTGATCT
This sequence comes from Burkholderiales bacterium, assembly GCA_038324515.1. Taxonomy (GTDB): domain Bacteria; phylum Pseudomonadota; class Gammaproteobacteria; order Burkholderiales; family Burkholderiaceae_C; genus Rubrivivax. The sequence continues at coordinate 8,504 of JBBQIB010000082.1, read as the reverse complement.
GCCGCTGCACGGCACTCAAGCGGCCGGCCTGGGAGGCCGCTGAGCGACTGGTGTACTACCTGCTGTTTCCGGCGCTGCTGTTCCTGTCCATCGTGCGCAACCCGATCAGCCCGGCCAGCGCGCTGCCGCTGGTGGGCAGTGGCCTGGCGGTGCTGTTGGTGGGCATCGCGCTGGCCTTGTCCCTGGGCCGTTGGAAGTACGCTGACCCGCGGCTGCATGCCTCAGGTGCCCAGGTAGCCTACCGCTTCAATTCGTATGTGGCGCTGGCGCTGGCCGAGCGTTTGGCAGGTGGCCAGGGCCTGGCTTGGATCGCCTTGATCATGGCCACCACGGTGCCGGTGGCCAACGTGGCGGCGGTATGGCCTTTGGCGCGCCAGGGCGGCCAGGGCCTGGGCAAAGAGCTGATACGCAACCCGCTGATCCTGGCCACCGTATCGGGCTTGCTGTGCAACCTGGCAGGCCTGCGCCTGCCGTCCCTGATGGACACCACGCTGGCCCGGCTGGGCTCGGCAGCGCTGCCGCTGGGGTTGATGGCGGTGGGCGCCGGGCTGCAACTGGGTGCGCTGCGCGAAGGGCCGCGGCTGGCTGCTGCGCTGCTGATGATCCGCCACGCGCTGCTGCCGATGTTTGCCATTGCGCTGGTCATTTGGCTGCAACTGCCCACGCTGCAGCAGGCCGTGGTGGTGGCCTTTGCCGCCATGCCCACCGCCAGCAGCGCCTATGTGCTGGCGGTGCGCTTGGGTGGGCACGGGCCCTTCACAGCGGGGTTGGTGACTGTCTCCACCTTGGTCGCGATGCTGGCCTTGCCGTTCTGGCTGGGGGTCTGGCGCTGGTTGGCGACTTGAAGGGCAGGTTCAAGCCCGCCTCAGCGCCCATTCGATGTGCTCAGCCACCAGCGGCTGCGCTTGTGGCAGTGCCTGTTCAAGCGCCTGGCGGATGGTTGCTGCGGCTGCTTCATCGACAGGGGATGCGGCCTCGGTGTTGCTGCGCAAAGCGTTGCCCAAAGCCACTGCCAGATTGCGTTGCCAGCGTTGGTAGCCGATGCGACGGATCGCAGAGCCTTCGGTACGGCTCAAGAACTCTGCCTCGCTCCAGGCCCACAACTGCAGCAGCGTGGCACTGCCCAGCCCCGCGCGCTCGTCAAAGTCCGGCAGGCTCGCGCGCTTGGCAAACTTGTTCCACGGGCACACCAGCTGGCAGTCATCGCAGCCGTAGATGCGGTTGCCGATCAGCGGGCGCAGAGCTTCGTCGATGACACCGGGGTGCTCGATCGTCAAGTAACTGATGCAGCGCCGGGCGTCCAGTTTGTAGGGCGCCACGATGGCCTGCGTGGGGCAGACGTCGATGCAGGCACTGCAACTGCCGCAATGCGCGCTGATGGCGGCGTCTTGCGGCAGCGCGATGTCGACAAAGATTTCACCGATGAAGAACATCGAGCCTGCCTCGCGCGACAAGGCCAGGGTGTGTTTGCCTCGCCAACCCAGACCAGCGCGCTGGGCCAGCTCGACCTCCAGCACCGGTGCAGAGTCGGTGAACACGCGATGGCCAAAAGGGCCGATGGCCTGAACCAGGCGATGCGCCAATTTCTGCAAGCGCCGGCGCAGTACCTTGTGGTAGTCGCGGCCACGGGCATACAGCGAAACCGTGGCGTGCTGCGGGTCGTGCAGGCTGGCCAGCTCCTGACCCTGCCAGTCGGATGGCGTGGCACGCGGCAAGTAGTCCATCCGCACCGAGATCACCGACACCGTGCCAGGCACCAACTCCGCCGGCCGAGCACGCTTCGTGCCGTGCGCCGCCATGTACGCCATCTGGCCATGAAAGCCGGCGCCCAGCCAAGCCTTCAACCCCGGCTCGGCTGCGGACAAATCGATGCCGGTGACGGCGATCTGGGACAATTGCAACTCTTGCGCCCAACCTCGCAGTTGCTGCATCAGTTGCTGCCCATCGAATTCATGTTGAGCAGTCATGCGTCTATTCTAGAAAGTCGTCAGCTGGTGTGGCCCGACGAAGCTGCCTGCGCCGCCTGGGCCAGGCAGCTCGCACAGCAGGCCGCGATCAAGAACGCGAGCATCGAATTGCAGGGCGACCTGGGTGCTGGCAAGACCACTTTCGTGCGCCACCTGCTGCATGCCCTGGGCGTGCAGGGCCGCATCAAGAGCCCGACCTACACGGTGGTCGAGAGCTACACCCTGCCCGATGCCGATGAGACAGCCGTCTCGCACTTCGATTTCTACCGCTTCAACGATGCGCGCGAATGGGCGGATGCAGGTCTGCGCGACCTGTACGCAGCACGCGGCCTGAAGCTGGCCGAATGGCCGCAAAAGGTCGCCGGCGCACTACCCGAGCCCGATCTGCGTTTGCTGATCGAAGTGCAGCAAGACGAACAACGCCGGGTCACGGCTCAAGCCTGCAGCCAGCGCGGGCTGGCATTGTTGTCATGAGCAACCCCAGGTCCGAGCTGCGCCCGGCCCGACTCCCGCGCGGGCCAAGACAGGTGGCAGAGCCACAATCTCTTGAGGAGGGACAGACACCATGACGCCACCGCTTTCAAGCCTCAGGCGCCGCGAAGTCTTGCGCCAGGCGGGCAGCCTGATGCTGCTGCTGGGCACCAGCCAGCTGGCCTTCGGTGCCACTATCCTGGCCGTGCGCGTATGGCCGGCGCGCGACTACACCCGCGTCACGATCGAATCCGACGTGCCCTTGCAAGCCACGCACTTGCTGACCGAAGCGCCGCATCGCCTGGCGGTGGACATCTCGGGGCTGGAATTGAACCCGGCGCTGCGCGAACTGGTGGGCAAGGTGCGCGCCGATGACCCTTACATCCAGGGTGTGCGTGTCGGCCAGTACAAGCCCAGGGTGGTACGCCTGGTGTTCGACCTGCGCCAGGCGGTCAGGCCCGACCAGTTTGTGCTGAACCCGGCGGCGGCATACAAGTACCGGCTGGTGTTCGACCTCTACCCGCTGGTGCTGCCCGACCCGCTGCTGGCGCTGCTGCGCGACAAGACAGCAGCAGACACCCAGGCAGCCAGGGCCGCCCAGGATGCCTTGGGCGAATTGATTGCTCGCATCGACAAGCCTGCAGGCGACAGCGCGCAAACCGCTGGCCCCGCGCCCGACTCCGCCGCATCGCCGCGCCCGCTGCCCAGGCCCGAGCCGCTGCCACAGGTCAGCGGCGATCCTCTGCTGGCGCAGGCCGAAGCAGGACGCGGCTTGTCTGAAGCTGCGCCTCCAAGCTCGCCTGCAGCCCTGCCTGCAACCCCGCCGGCTGCAGCCCGTACAGCCGCAGCAGCCCCACCCAGCGATGCCGAGCGCCGCAAGGTCAACCGGCTGATCATCGTGGCCATCGACCCTGGCCACGGCGGCGAAGATCCGGGCGCGGTCGGCCCCAGCGGCCTGCGCGAAAAGGATGTGGTGCTGTCGATTGCGCTGCAATTGCGCGACCGCCTGCACGCGATTCCCGGCATGCGGGTGATGTTGACCCGTGACAGCGACCACTTCGTGCCGCTGCGTGAGCGTGTCGAGAAAGCACGCCGCGTGCAGGCCGACCTGTTCGTCAGCATCCACGCCGACGCCTTCTACAGGCCAGAAGCGCGCGGCGCCAGCGTCTTTGCGCTCAGCACCAAAGGAGCGACCAGCTCCACCGCGCGCTGGATGGCGCAGCGAGAAAATGCTTCCGATCAGGTGGGCGGCGTCAACGTGGGCGGCGTCGATGACCCCGAGGTGCTGCGCGCATTGCTCGACATGAGCACCACCGCCCAGATCAAGGACAGCTTGCGCCTGGGCCACGAGGTGCTGGGCCGCATCGGCCGCGTCGGGCGGCTGCACAAGCCACGCGTCGAGCAGGCGGGCTTTGCGGTGCTGAAAGCGCCCGACATCCCCAGCATCCTGGTCGAGACGGCGTTCATCTCCAACCCCGACGAAGAAACCAAACTGCGTGATCCACGCTACCGCACCCAGTTGGTGGAGGCGATGGCCAGTGGCATCCAGCGGTACTTTGCGCGCAATCCGCCACTGGCCAGGCAAAGGCTGTTGTAGCCACTTGCACACGCTGGCGCGCGCGGCGGGTACAGGACAGCGCGCACATCTCAGCACTGCGGTTGGGAGGTACGGGCCCGAGCCGGCAGCAGGCGATTTTCCCGACACGCCTTGCGTACCAGGCATGCTTGCGCACTCAACCCAAAGCACTGCGCAATGCAGCGTAAACCTCGGCACTGCTGAGCAACCCCAGGTGCCCGGTCCCTGCCACGACGATTTGCCGGCTGGGTGCAAATGCCAGCGTGCGCGCAGGGTCGGCATGGCGCCCCAGTGCACTGTCCACAGGCACCAGCCCATCACCCAGCGGGCGCGCGTGGGCCCCGGCCGGCTTCTTCCTCAAGCTGCCGGCGATGGCATAGCAACGCAAGCCCGGCGGCAACTGCACGAAGCTGGCCGTCGCGTCTTCGGCGGCAGAGACGATGCGCCCGTCACGCAAATCGGTGATGCCGGCACTGCGCAGGCGGGTCAGCCGCACGAAGGCCACCGAGTAGCTGGAGATGCCCAACAGCTTGTCCAGCCATTGGCCGGCGCGCTCCAGCGGTGAACCGTGGTGCGGGCTGCCCAGGCAGACCAGATCGGTGAGCGACGACAGCCAGGGCTGTGGCACAGGTTCTGCCTGATGGATCGCGCTGCGGGCCACCAGGCCCCCCATGCTGTGGCCGACGATCGCCAGACGCTGCAACGACACTGGCCACGCGGCCTGCAGCGCGCCCAGTAGCGTGCATAACAGGGCACCGTTGCTGGCAATCGGCAGGCCGCTGTTGTAGTGCAGGTACAGCGGCGTCCAGCCGGCGTCGCGCGCCAAGGCCGCACCGTGGTCGTGGCCCTCGCGCGTCCACTGCAGATGGTTCATGCACAGGCCGTGCACCAGCACCAGCATTTTGCCGGTGGCCTGAGGCAAGGCACTCGCCAGGGCAGCAGGGTTCAGCGCCAGGGTCTGCTGACCCTGGCGCAGCGTCATCGGGGTCGCCAAGGGGTTGGCAGTCGCCGCCAGATGGTCTCCGAGCACGCCGTTCAGCGCAGCCAGCACGGCCTCTCGCTCGGGGGTGGGAAGCGGATTGCGCTGTGCGTCCTTGTTCAGACTGGACAGCAGCGGCGCCAGGGCTGCCAGCGCGGTGTCCAGGCTCACCCCGACGCCCTGCGTGACGCCACGCACCGACTTGTAGACCAGACCGGTCAAGCCACGGGTTTGCGTGCGCACGGCGCTGCCGGGCAACGCGACTTGCGTGATGCGGGCGTGCATCGCTTCCACCAGGTCGATGACACCTGCCGTGGCTTCGACGGCCAGGCGTGCTGCTGGCCGCAGGTCACTGAGTTTCAATGGGGCGCCCGCTGCACTGCAGTTGCGGCGTGGCGCAGCGCAGCGGCCGAGGATTCGGGCACAGGCAAAGGGCTGTCGATCAGAGGGTGCAGCGCGCCCACCTTCTCGGGTGAGAGGCGCTGGTTCAAGGCCACGCCAACAGCATCGCCCCCAGCTTCGCCACCCGCTTGTGCAGAGGCTATGGGCCACGATTGCGGGCGCAACGGGGCTTTGGAGCAACGCTGAACAAGTCCCTCGAGTCGCCCGCATCCCTGCTTTGGGCGGTCTGCGGCGTTGCAAATCTTCGGCATAGCCCACCTTGCTGGATTCGGCGCTGGGCTGCGCCGTGCACATCACGATACCAGCGGGGCGCGGCTACACCACCGCCGAGCTGAGCGTCACTCTGGTGCGCGCCGCCAGGCTGGAGGGCCAGCCGCTGCGCGCCATTGGCACGGTGCTGCACAGCGGCCGGCAGCTGGCTGCCGCCGAGGCCCGCGTCGTCGACGAAGCCGGACGCCTGTACGCCCACGCAACCACGACCTGCCTGGTATTGGCGCTGCCTGGCTGAGGCTGCAGATTCGATATCCAGCATACCCAGCGAAAGGCGCCAAGCGCGCATCTGCGCACCCTGAATGGATGGAGTCCCCGCACATCGGGGGGTGCTCCTGCAACGATGCCGGTACTGAACTGGCGCCAGGCACCCTGTACAGGCGCACCTACCTGCAGCGGGTTCACAAGCTCGGCAACCAGCACTGCGCCCGGCTGCTGCATCAGGGCAGTGAGCTGAGCCGTGACGATGCACTGCAACTGGTGCGCAAGACGGCTGCCCAGGAAACATCGCGCCGGCTGTCGCCGCCTCAATCCGCGCTGCGTCCCAGAAACCTCTGGCGCCTGAAAAACCACAGCAGACCCAGCGCCACAGCAGCCATCAGCGCCACCGTGAGCCAGATGCCGGTGCTGGAATGCACCCAGGGCAAGCTGTCGAAGTTCATGCCAAAAAAGCCGGTGATCAGGTTCAAGGGCAAGAAAATCGCGGTCAGAACGGTCAGCGTGCGCATGATGCTGTTGGTGCGGTGGCTCAGTGCCGAGAAGTGCATCTGCACCACCGTTTCCGCACCCTGCTCCAGCCGGCGCACGTGGCCCAGAACCCGCTCGATGTGCTCCAGCACATCGCGTGAGCGCACGCGCAACAACTCGCGCTCGCGGCGCTTGTCGGCCTCGGCTTCGTCGGGCCACTCGTCGAGCGCGTCGATCCATTCCTGTACGGCGCTGCGCTGGTCTTCGCACACGTCTTCCAGGTGATGCAGACCGGTGCGGGCCTGCAACAGCAAATGCCAGTCGTTGAAACGGCTCCTGGGGTCCAGCAGCAACTGCTGCAGGTGGTTGTGGTGGCGGGTCAGCAGGCGGCGCAAATCCAGGTAGCCGTCCACCATGTGGTTGATGACCCGCAGCATCAGATCGGCCGGGCTGCTGGGCAGGTGGGTGCCTGCCGAGCGCGCGCCAGACGTCGACATGGCCAACAGGCGCCCCGCATAAAAATCAAGTGTGTTGCAGCCCACAGGGTGGACGGTGAGCACCACCCGGTCAAACACCGCAAACCCCACCGGGCTGGTGTCGATGCGGCGCAGCACCGGCGGCCCGCTGCGTTTGACGCGTGGTGCAGATGGCCCGCCAGGCGGCGCTGGTCCGGCATCGCTCTGGTTGGCCGTCAGGCGCCGGAACACCAAGATGTCGTAACGCGAGGTGTAGTCGAAACGCGAGGGCAGCTGCGGGTTGAGCAGGTCCGAGATGTGCAGGTCAACCAGGCTGTTACCGGTCAGCGCATTCAGACTGGACTGGATGGCAACTTGACTTAGCCCGAACTCGCTGCACTCGCAGGCGATCCAGACAAAGCCGCGCGGCGGCAACCCTTCGGGCAGTGTGCTGGTCTCTCGCACCTCGCCTGGCGCAATGCTGAAAACGCGCATGGCGATCGGGCCGGTGGCTCAGCCGCGCAGCAAACGCGCCGCGTCGCGAGCAAAGTAGGTCAGCACACCATCGGCGCCGGCGCGTTTGAACGCCAGCAGGCTTTCCATCATCACCGCGTCGTGGTCGAGCCAGCCGTTTTGCGCCGCCGCTTTCAACATCGCGTATTCGCCGCTGACCTGGTAGGCGAAGGTCGGCACGCGGAACTCGTCTTTCACGCGGCGCACGATGTCCAGATACGGCATGCCCGGCTTGACCATCACCATATCGGCGCCTTCGGCCAGGTCGAGCGCCACTTCGCGCAGCGCCTCGTCGCTGTTGGCCGGATCCATCTGGTAGGTGTTCTTGTCGGCCTTGCCGAGGTTGGCGGCCGAGCCCACCGCGTCACGAAACGGGCCGTAAAACGCGCTGGCGTACTTGGCGCTGTAAGCCATGATGCGCGTGTGAACCATGCCCTTGGCCTCGAGCGCCCGGCGGATGGCGCCGATGCGCCCGTCCATCATGTCGCTGGGTGCCACGATGTCCACACCCGCCTCGGCCTGGGTGAGCGCTTGCTGTACCAGGATCTCGACCGTGGCGTCGTTCAGGATGTAGTTGTGCTCGTCAAGCAGGCCGTCTTGGCCGTGGCTGGTGAAAGGGTCGAGTGCCACGTCGGTCATCACGCCGAGCTGCGGAAACTGTTTTTTGAGCTCGCGCACCACCCGCGGCACCAGGCCGTTCGGGTTGGTCGCTTCGTCTCCAGCCGGTGTCTTCAGCGAGGGATCTATCACCGGGAACAGCGCCATCACCGGGATGCCCAGCGCCACGCATTCCTCGGCCACCGGCAGCAACAAATCCAGGCTCAGGCGCTCCACGCCTGGCATGGAGCCGACGGCCTCGCGCCTGTTCTGGCCGTCAAGCACAAACACCGGGTAAATCAGGTCGGACGGACTGAGGCGGTGCTCACGCACCAAGTCGCGTGTGAAGCTGTCGCGGCGCAGGCGGCGCGGGCGGGCGAAGGGGAAGGGCGCGGGGGTGTGCATGGAGCGTATTGTGGCAAAGCTGCGGGGTCTCACGCCGGCTGGTGTCCCGAACGACCTGACGGGTTTGAATCAGGCGGTGGATGCGGACCACAACCGTATGCCCCACCGCACTGAGGTCGATGCCGAGCTCAACCGTGCTGCGTTCCTTGCTTTTCGTGGCGTCTTGCTGAGCGAGTTGTTCA